>CAYWXO010000001.1:0-3125 GCA_964462255.1 uncultured Thiobacillus sp.
GTTTATCGCTGACGGTCCACGGCCCGGACGAGTTCTACGATGCGCGCAACGAATGGTTGCCGCAGAAGCTGATGGCCGCTGATTTCGTCGTTTGCATTAGCCGCTTCGCCCGCAGCCAGGTGATGAAGCTGACGCCGGCCAGTCATTGGCATAAATATGAGGTTTGCCCGCTGGGGGTTGATCCGGAACGCTATCAGCCGATGGCGAAAACTGAAGTGGGTGCCGCCTTCACGCTGCTCTGTGTCGGCCGTTTGGCGCCGGCGAAAGGTCAGCGCATCTTGCTGGAGGCCGCGCACCGCTTGGCCGAGCGTGGCCGCGATTTTCGCTTGGTGCTGGTCGGCAACGGGCCCGATGCGGCGGACTTGCAGGCGGCGGCCAACACGCTGGGCCTGCATGACAAGGTGATCTTCACCGGTGCGCTTAATCAGGCGGCGGTGTTGCAGTGGTATGCGCGCGCCGATGCTTTTGTGTTGCCGAGCTTTGCTGAAGGGGTGCCGGTGGTTTTGATGGAGGCGATGGCCTGCGGTATTCCGTGCATTACCACTCGTATTACCGGCATTCCTGAGTTGATTGAAGCGGGGCGCGATGGGCTGTTGGTGACACCGTCCGATATCGATGCGCTGGCCGAACAAATCGCTAGCCTGATGGATGACCCCAACTTGCGCGCGCGTCTGGCCGTCGCCGGCCGCGCGCAGGTGGTGGCGCATTACAACTTGCAACGCAACGTTGAGCGCTTGGCCGCCTGCTTTCGCCGTCATTTGAACGTGTCAACGGGAGTGTCAACATGAGCCTGTTTTTCTTGCTACTGGGTGTATTGCTGCTCGGCCTGACGCTGCCCGGCAGCCTTTATCTTGCCTTGCTGACCGTTGCTGGCTGGTTGCCGGAGCGGCCGCGGGGGGACGCTTCAACTGGTGACATTTTGACCGCTGACGTTTCAACCGCTGACGCTTCAACCGGTGACGCTTCAACCGGTGACGTTTCAACAGCTGGTGTTTCATTCGGTGCTGTTTTGGCTGCTGTTACGTTTCATGGGCGACTGGCCATAGTGGTGCCCGCGCACGATGAGGAGGCGGGTCTGCCCGCGACGCTGCTGGATTTGCTCGCTGCGGCCGGCAAGGATGGCAATTGCGACGTGGTGGTGGTGGCCGACAACTGTCTCGATGCCACCGCGGATGTTGCGCGGCAAGCCGGCGCGCGGGTGTTGGAACGGCAGGATGTGCAGCGTCGCGGCAAGGGTTATGCGCTGGATTTTGCTTTCAGCCGTTTGCTGCCGGAAGGCTTTGTTGCTTTCGTGGTGGTGGATGCCGATAGCCGGGTCGATATCGATTTTGTCAGTCACTTGCGCCAGGGTTTTGCCGGTGGAGCACAGGTTTTGCAATGCCGTTACACCGTGCTCAACGCCAGCGACTCGCCGCAGACCCAGCTGGCCGAAATTGCCCTCGCTGCCTTTAATGTGCTGCGTCCGCGCGGTCGCCATCGTTTGGGCTTGTCGGCTGGCATTCTCGGTAATGGTTTCGCGCTGCGCCGGCAGGTGCTGCAACAAGTGCCTTACACGGCCACTTCGGTGGTGGAAGATTTGGAATATCACCTGCGCTTGATTGAGGCCGGCTTACGTGTGGAATTCGTCGATAACGCCAGCGTGCGCGGCGAGATGCCGACCGGCCAGCAAGGCCGCGACCATCAGCGCGCGCGTTGGGAAGGCGGCCGTTTACGCATGTTGCTCGAACATGGCCCTGCATTGGCCGGCAAAGTCTTGCGCGGCCGCTGGCATTTGCTTGAGCCGCTGGCCGATTTGCTGCTGCTGCCGCTGGCTTATCACGTCATGCTGTTGTTGGCCGCGCTGGCCTTGCTGCTGGTGGCTGGGTCGTTGTTTGGCAGCGTACTGGCTTTGCTGAGTCTTGGCGTGGTTGCTTTGCATATTGTGGCTGCGCTGCGGGTCTCCGGGCTGCCGTTGACTCACCTGCTGCTGCTGGCGCGGATTCCCGGCTATTTGCTGTGGAAACTCAGGATGATTCTGCCTTCGCTGGCTTCGGCGCGGCAAAATAGCGCCTGGGTGCGGACGGATCGCGACGGCCGCTGAATAATGGAGATCTACCGCATGACTGCTCAATTTACCTGTGACGCCAGCGTCATTATTGTTTCCTTCAACACGCGCGAGATTTTGCGTGCGTGTTTGAGCGAATTATTCCTTGCGATTCGTGTGCGCGACATTGAGGTGATCGTGGTGGACAATGCCTCGCGCGATGGCTCTGCCGACATGGTGGCGGCGGATTTCCCGCAGGCGCAGCTGCTGCGGAGCCAGACTAATTTAGGGTTTGCCGCCGCCAATAATCTCGCTTTTCGGGTTGCCGTCGGCCGCTACATCATTCTGCTCAATCCGGACACGTTGATTGCCATTTACGCGCTTGATGCGGCCCTTGGCCACATGGATGCAAGCCCTGATGTCGGCTTGGCCGGTGGCCGCCTGGTGGGTCGCGATGGCCTCAATCAGCCGTCGGCCAGGCAATTCCCCTCGCTATTTAATGAGTTGCTGGTGCTGAGTGGTCTGGCGGCGCGGTTTCCTCGCTCTCGCCTGTTTGGCCGCTTTGACCGGACTTGGGCTGATCCTTATCTTAGCGCCGAGGTGGATTGGGTGCCGGGTGCCTTTGTCATCATTCGCCATGACGCGTTGCAACAGGTCGGCGAGTTCGATGAACGTTTCTTTTTGTATTACGAGGAGGTGGATTTGTGCCGTCGTTTCAAGAAATTGGGCTGGAAGATTTGGTACTGGCCAGACATTGAGGTGGAACATTTGGGTGGCGAGTCATCCAGGACGGTTGAAAATGTCGAGTTCACTTCGTCTGGCTCGCAACTCATTCTCTGGCGCATGCGCAGCGGCCTGCTCTATTACCGCAAGCACCATGGTTTTTTGACCACTTGGCTGGTGGCGCAGCTGGAATCTGGCTGGCATGGCTTGCGCGCTTTCAAGGCCAGGCATGCAAATGAGCGTACCAACCTGGGTGATAACCAACGGTGCCTCGCCAAGGAGGCGGAGTCGCAGCGGATCGTCAGTTTGATGCGTCAGGCTTGGCAGGAGACCTTGGGCGGACGGGTTAGCCCGCCGCGGCCGTGGTGAGCAGGTCGTG
>CAYWXO010000001.1:3225-18885 GCA_964462255.1 uncultured Thiobacillus sp.
TGTCTTCGCAAGCCGCGGCCGGAATAACGTTTAAATGCAACAGGTAGAACGAAACCGCACGAAACCGCAGGAAACCCACGAAATCGCACGAAACCGCAGGCAAACCATAGGGTGACAAGGTGTTTGATCATTTAAAAGAAGACTGGCGAACTTACGAAGGCGACATTTGGCGGCAAGGTTTGTGGGCGATGTGGGTGTATCGCTTTGGTCAATGGCGCTATAAGGTGCGGCCTGCTTGGCTGCGCAAGCCGTTTTCATTTCTTTACAAATTACAGCGCACCGTTATTCAAATGCTGACCGGTATTGAACTGCCGTGCGAAACCCAAGTGGGTCGTCGTCTGCGCATCGAACATTTCGGCGGCATCATCGTGAGTGGTGATGCGGTGATTGGGGATGACGTGGTTATCCGGCAAGGTGTGACCATCGGCTTGAAGCGAACTAACCAGCGCGGTGCGCCACAGATTGGCAACCGTGTTGACATTGGGGCCGGGGCGAAGCTGCTTGGGCCGATCCGGATTGGCGATGATGCCGTCATCGGCGCGAATGCCGTCGTGCTCTGCGATGTGCCGGCAGGAGCATTGGCAGTGGGTATTCCAGCGCGCATTATTTTGCGTAGGAGTCATTGATATGCTAGGGCTATTCTCCCGCCGTAAACAAGCCGATGTACCTGTTGTGGTGTCCGCCGAAGAAGGGATTTGGGCGCATGAGGTTGATGATGGCCCTTACCAGGTAATTCGTAATCGGCATCATATTGAACGTGTTCTGCTTGGCTTGGCCAATGGCAATCAATCGATTGTTATCGGTTCGCGCGCACTGCCGAAAATCTTCGAGACCAGGATAAAGGCGGCGGACTCAAGCGCCGGACACTTGCTGGTGCGGCAACTGAGTAACGATAACGAACACGCGTCGTTGCTGGCGGATGGCTACCTTAATTTGTCGGCGACACTGGATGGCGCACAGTTGCTGTTTTCCTTGAACGTGCTTGGCACAACCCAACTGGACGGCAGCCCTTGCTATCGTTTGCCGTTTCCGGAATGGATGCTGAGCGTTCAGATGCGCGACAGTCTGCGCATTTCACTTTTGACGCACTGGCACGGCACTCTGAGCGGAGCGCTGGCCGATCAAAGCGTACTTGAAACCGGCATCGCCGATCTCAGTGAAGGCGGGCTGGGTTTGCTGGTTAAAGGGGCGCAAGCAGAGAAAATTGCAGTGGGGGAAGAACTCAAAGATGCCCGGATTAAAGTGGATTCCCTTAATTTAGACGGTCTTGATTTGCGGGTGCGCCATATTAAGCCTGTCGCTGAGGGTGATTTTCGGGTGGGCGTTTCAATTGAGACGAGCAGCGAGGCGCAGCGACGAGAACTGCGACGTTTTATCCTGGCGCATCAGCGTGCTACGCGGCGGGTCGGATGAGCGAGTCATAGGTTTTTTGGGGCTTACTGTTTGCTGACTTCAAGTCGCTCGATCCGGTAGCCAAAGCCGTACACCGGGATGATTTTCCAGCCATTTTCAGGGGCGATGGCCAGTTTGCGGCGGATGCGGCTGACGTGGGTGTCCACTGTGCGGGTGTCAACATCGGCGTTGAGACCCCAGAGTTTTTCCAAAAGGTGTACGCGTGAAAGCAGTTTGCCCGGGTTTTGCAGCATGTAGCAGGCGAGTTCATATTCCTTTTGCGTCAGATCGACCGGCTTGCCGTGCAGGGCAATGCTGCGCATATCTTGGTTGATTTCATAGACGCCAAGCTGAATCATCGGCGGCACTTTGGTGCGGCGAGAAAGCGATTCGATGCGGGCGAGCAGCTCCAGGTATTTGGGCGGCTTGATGACGTAATCGTCTGCGCCGTTGCGCAAAGCAGTGACGATATCCACCTCGCTGTCGCGCGCAGTAATGAAGATGACCGGGATCTCCCAGCCCATGTTTGCCCGTATCCATTTCAGCACTTCGTCGCCACTACTTTCGGGCAGCATCCAGTCGATCAACAACAGGTCAAAACGGCTTTTTTTCAGTGCATCAATGAAACTATGCGCCGTCCCGAAGCATTCGCAACTATGTTGTGCGGTATGAAACCAGAGCTCATAAAGCGCCTGCTGGACGGGGTCGTCTTCAAGTATGCCTATTCGCATCGGGCACCCCTTTGCTCAGACCTTGATAATTCCATGGAAACCTCTTTAAAAATCAATCGATTAGCGATGGTTGGTATTTTAACTTACCGCCCTACCAAGCTTACGCGGTGATGCGTGTTGAATTAAGCGGGATTCGACGCCAATTTGAAAGTGCCACCAATTACTTGCCGCATCTTTTTTCGTTGTTTTTTCACTAGCAAATCCATGAAACCCTCCGCTGAATCGTGTCAACAAGATTGCTTTCCCATTAGCGCCTTCATTCAGCCCGTGCGGCAGTGCCGGGAGGTTGCGTGCTGAAGCTGCAAATTGTGGAAAATCTGGCGGATATTGCCGCCGTGCAATGGGACGCGCTGCGGCAGGGCTGCGCTGGTAATAATCCGTTTCTGGCGCATGCGTTTTTGCTGGCGCTGCAGGAGAGCGGGTGCGCGTCGCCGGCTACCGGTTGGCGGGCGCAATTTATCACGCTTTGGCGCGCTGACCGCTTGGTCGCTGCGCTGCCGCTCTATGTCAAAACGCATTCCTGGGGTGAATTCGTGTTCGACTGGGCTTGGGCGGAGGCTTACCAGCAGCACGGCCTGGACTATTACCCGAAACTGGTTTCAGCGGTGCCATTTACGCCGGTGACGGGGGCCCGCTTGCTGGCTGATGCCGCAGCGGGCGACGCTGCTGAGATGCGCGCGCAATTGATTGCTGCCGCGCTGCACTTGGCGCAAGCCGCCGGCGTCTCTTCGCTGCATTGTTTATTTCCGCGGGAAACGCAGGCGCAGGAAATGCAGCAACACGGTATGTTGCTGCGCCGTGGCGTGCAATTGCACTGGCGCAATCCCGGTTATGCTGATTTTGCTGATTATTTGGCCAGCATGCGGCGTGATAAACGCAAGAAAATTCAGCAGGAACGGCGCAAGGTGAACGATGCCGGCATCCATTTTCAGCAGGTGCGCGGCGAGCAGATTACGCCGGAACAATGGGCATTTTTCATGCGCTGCTATCGCCGGACGCATGAGCAATTCAACGCGCCGCTGGCGTTGAATCTGGATTTTTTCATGCGCATCGGCGCGGCCATGCCGCAACACATTTTGCTTATCGTCGCGCTGAACGCTAACGATGAACCGATCGCCAGCGCCATTAATTTTTACGATGCCGATGCGCTGTATGGCCGTTCCTGGGGGACGTTGGCCTTCCACCCCGGCCTGCATTTTGAAACCTGTTATTACCAGGCGATTGAGTTTTGCATCGCCAATAACATCGCCACTTTTGAAGGCGGCGCACAGGGCGAACACAAACTCGCGCGCGGGTTTTTGCCAGTGACGACGTGGTCGGCTCACTGGTTGGCGCACCCGCGCTTTGCCAGCGCGGTGGAAGATTTCCTGCACCGTGAAACCGGTGGCATTGAACGTTACATTGATGAACTCAACGAAAGCAGCCCGTTCAAGCGTCAGCAAGCGGATGCTTGATGCTGGCGTTTTTCGTGCCGCGGCGGTGTTAAAGTTGCTGACGATAGACGTTCGCCCATCTGATTTAATCGCCTAGTCCTCAAGCAAACCAGAATTCATGGAACAAACTGCAAACCTTCCAGGTATAGGCATTAAGCCCCTCCTCAGCCTGAAACGGCACTACCGTATCAGCATTATTCTGTTCTTTTTGGTGCTGATTGCCGGCAGCCCAATGGTCTGGATCAAGGGTAAAAGCACTTACTCTGCCGAGGCGATTTTTCAGGTGGCACCGCGTTACATGAAAAATCTTGAGTCAGACTCTGAGGTTGAGCTGCAGTCGAATTCGCAGTATCGCGAATTCGTCAATCACCTGCAAAACACCGTCATTCGCTATGACGTGCTGGAGCGTGCTCTGGCGATGCTGAAAGAGAAGGGAATTGATACGCGTCCGGCCGGTAAAACCCAGCGTCAATACATCGAACGATTACAGAAAACCATTGTAACCCGCGCCATTCCCGATACTTATATGGTTCGCATTGGCCTCAATGGTGGCCCCGATGACAAGAAGTATTTGCATGCCATCATTAATGCGGTAATGGCTTCGTTTTTGGAAACGGCCAAGTCCGAGCAGATTTATGGTTCGGCCGAACGTTTTAACGTGCTGAAGGACACCGAGCGCAAATTGCGCGATGAAATCGCCGAGATGGATCTCAAGCGCGCGCAATTGGGTGAGCGCTTGGGGCTGACCACTTTCACCGATGGCGTTCAAAATCCCTACGACCAATTACTGGCAAAGCTACGCGAAGAACTGGCCACCGCTGAAATTGAGCGAAGACGAGCCGAGTCCACCCTGAAGGCGTTCAAAGATCGTCGCGAGGTGCCGACCGATTTAGGCCGTTCTTTGCTGGAGATGCGCCTCGGTGACCTGAGTTTGGTTGGCTTGCGTGCGGAAACCGCGAAACGGATTGACGAATTTAACCAGAAAATTGCCGGGTTGGCGGAGAAACACCCGGCCCGCGCGCCGGCAGAAGAAGCAATCAAGGCCTTGCGCGATGAGCTTAGCCAAACGGAGGCAGAATTTGATCGGAATAATTTTGCTAATTTCGACGCTCGGCTGTCTTCGACTTTGCAGCAACGCACCATGCTGGAAGAAGGCATACGCCAGAATGTGGCCGATATGGAAAGTCAGGCCAGCAGCTACGCGCAAACCTTCCAGAGTGCAATGCAGTTGACGCACGCCATTTTGGATCGGAGCGAACGCATCAAGCAGATTCAGAAGCGCTTGAATTACCTGGAAACCGAGAGTAATGCCTTGGGGTTTGTCAGGCTGGTTACGCCGGCGTTGCCGGCAGAAATGCCACAGGGGCCGGGCAAGACCAAGCTGCTGCTTGGCTTGATCGTGGCGGCGTTTGGGGCGGCCATGGCGGTGCCGCTTGCGTTGGATATGTTCTACAGCCGTATCCGCAGTGTCAATGAAGCAGAGAAATTGCTCGGTATGCCGGCTGCTGGCTGGCAAATTCAACGCGAAGACCTGCCGACGCAACTGTATGCCGCAGAACAATGCCGTCGCTTCGCAGCAGCGTTGATGCGTCTGCGTTCGCGCAATCAACGCAACGTGTTCGCTTTTACCGCGGTTAAGGCGCGCGGCGGCACAACCAGCACGATTCTTGATACCGCTAGCACGTTGGTCGGCCTTGGGGCGCGGGTGCTGGTGGTTGAAGCGAATTCGTTTACGCCATTTGCGGCGTTCGATGACTTTCGTCCGGGTCTGTCGGAACTGTTGCTGGATGACCTGCCGCCTGATGCGGTGATCCACCCTTATCGCTACAACGAGGACGATAAGTCGCTTGAGGTGGTTGGCATTGGTACGCACGCCAGCGCTGGTCTGCAGCGCCTGGATCGTTTGCGTAAGGCGTTGGATCAGTGGGGCAGTGATTATGAGTATGTGCTCTTTGATCTACCGCCGATTTTGCTGAGTGCCGATGCGGAGATGCTGATCGAAATGCTGGGCCAGGTATTCCTGGTGGTTCAGGCCGAGTCGGTGACCAAGGGGGAAATCAACCGCGCTAAACGTTTGCTGCAAAAGATTGACCCCGAGGCGGTTGGCTTGTTCGTCAACGGCGTGCCCCTGTTCCGCGGCAGCGGGTATATGGAACAGAGCATCATTGAGACGGTGACACGGCTACCTTTTGGCTATTTCGCCAGTGGCGTGAATCTGCGCTTGCATTGGGAAATGCTGCGAACCCGGTTCTCGCTCAACCGGCGCGATGTAATGCGCAAACCCTTTGCCTGGTTACGCCTCGGCCGTAAACGGGTAAAAGGCGCAAGTACGCAACCACCGCAACCGCCGCAACCGCCGCAACCGTAGCCTTAGACTCGCTCTCGTCTATCGTCATGATGAGTTTGAGTGGATGTTCCGCACGATCGCTACAGGTTGCCAACGCCGATAAAGCGTGCGGCAATACCTTCCTCCCATTTACGAACTACGGTGATGGGAAGCCAGCGGCAAGACATTAGCTCCGCGGCCTCCAGTTGATCGGATGCGAGCATGACATCAAGATGTTTACCAGGGGCGAGTTCATCATCGGAATAGTCCCGTTCAATGCGAATGAGCAAACCATGTGCGCTCATTTCAACGCTGATACCGCTGGCGATCATCATGCCGTAAGCGTAAACCTGCATGCTGAGCGCGGTTGACGCGCGCTGACTCATGCGCCGCTCCAGACCAGTTTGTTGCACCATTTTCTCACCTCCTGATTACACCCAATGAAACCACCCGCGCCACTTTAGGCGATGGTGATGTCCTTGGCTAAATAAACATCCTGAATGGCATTGAGTAATTCGATGCCCTCCGACATGGGCCGTTGGAACGCTTTACGACCCGAAATCAAACCCATGCCACCGGCACGTTTGTTGATGACTGCCGTGCGCACGGCTTGCGCCAGATCATTTTCACCGGAGGCACCGCCGGAATTGATCATGCCGGCGCGGCCCATGAAGCAACTCGCGACTTGATAGCGCACCAGGTCAATGGGATGCGGCGAGGTCAATTCGGAATAGACCTTGGCATGGGTTTTACCAAAGTTGATGGCGGTATAACCACCGTTGTTGGTGGCTTGCTTCTGTTTGACGATGTCCGCTTCGAGGGTGGCGGCAAGGTGGTTGGCTTGCCCGGTCAAGTCGGCGGCTTCGTGGTAATCCACGCCGTCTTTTTTGAAGCCGGAATTGCGCAGATACGCCCATAAAAAAGTCAGCATCCCGAGCCGATGTGCCTCGGCAAAGGCTTGTGAAACTTCCCCTATTTGGCGGCGAGATTCGGCTGAACCGAAATAAACCGTCGCCCCAACGGCCACCGCACCTAAATCGAAGGCTTTGCGGACATCAGTGAACAGGGTTTGGTCGTGCATGACCGGGTAAGTCAGCATTTCGTTGTGATTCAGCTTAACGATAAAGGGGATTTTGTGCGCGTAGCGACGCGCAACTGAGCCGAGCACCCCCAAGGTAGAAGCGACAGCGTTACATCCGCCTTCAATGGCCAGCCGCACAATATTTTCCGGGTCGAAATAGATTGGGTTGGGCGCAAAAGAAGCGCCGGCCGAATGCTCAATGCCCTGATCGACCGGCAGGATGGAGAGGTAACCGCTGCCGGCAAGGCGGCCGGTGTTGAATATCTGCTGGAAGTTGCGCTGTGTGGCGGGCGTTCGATCACTGTTGGCCACCACGCGGTCGATGAAATCCGGCCCCGGCAGATGTAAGCTGGACTGCGGAAACGTGCTGCTGATGTGTTCAAGCAGGTACGCTGCTTCGCTACCGAGCAGGCTTTGGATGTTATGGGCGATGGTCATGGTGCCTCCAAGTCAATAGGGTGAGTTTTTTTGTTAGGCCGGCGCAGCGAAGAACATCGCGCGTCGGTAGCAGCGCATGCGCTGCTGTTCGAAAGCGGGCGATCAAACACTCTATTTATAGCTATTTCGCGACGAAATGCTGGCAGCAGACTATAAATTTGACATAAAAAAAGCCGGGCGAACCCGGCTTGGTTGATACGAATCCAGCCAAATTACATGGCCAAGATCCAGTCGGTCAATTTCTGTGCATCGGCATCAGAGACTTTCGGGTGCGGCGGCATTGGAACTGGGCCAAAAACGCCTTTACCGCCTTTTTTGATGACCGTGACAATGTGGGCAGAAGCGGCAGCATCACCCTTGTATTTCTTGGCAACGTCCTGGAAAGAGGGGCCAACCACTTTCTTGTCAACTTTGTGGCAGCTCATGCAGGCACTTTTTGTGGCCAGAGCCTGGTCAGCGCTGGCAATGCCTGCACTCATGGAAAGAACGGCAGCAGCAGCGATTACGATAGCTTTCATATTGAATCTCCTGTTTTGATAAAAGCAACTTGCGTTGCACGACGAATGTTACTGGAGCACCCAGTGGCTGAGAATAGCTAGCAGAGTAGGAAATTAAACTATTTCAGGCTGCCATCTAACGTCACAGTTCTTTGTCGCGTTGACGCTGAAATCTGGCGGACTGCCAAATTGACTGCCAAATGGTAAGAATTTGTGCAGGGTATTGGTCGATTCGAACTAAGCCAAGCCGCGCTTGCTTGGGCGTCAGGCTGACCGAGTGGTGGCCAATCCAATCAAGCTGGACATGCTTAATCTTCCCCCAGAAGAGCTTGCGCAGCAGCGGTTTGAACCAGTTTTGCTCTAGCTGCTTTAAGTGCGCGACAAGGTCGCTGCTATCAGGCGTGAGCACAGCCAAGGCGTGGCCCTGCGTGCTGAAGTCAGCCAGGGCGCTGGCGGGGGGCAATAACGGGCAGTCGCGCTGCTGCGCCAGGGCGTGTAGTTCGAACAGATTGCCGGCAACCTGATCCGGCTGCTGGGTAGGTAATAAAGGCGTGGTGGGCATGGTGCCGCCGCCCCACAGCCACAATCCATTGACGGTAATGCGCCCTTCATTTTCACGTTGCTGATTAAGCGGATGGGCATGCAGCAGCATTTGCGCTTCGTTGATCTGTTTCAGCACGCTGCGCGCTGAGCTGCCCTGGGGCAGATGCGGCGTTACATACTCAGCCTGCATTTGATCAAGCGGGGTGGTGTGCAATTCAAATGCTGCCTTGGTTTTAGCGGGCAGGCGGAGATACCAGCGGGTTGGCGCGGTTGCCACAATTTGCCAGCCCTCGGTGTGTGGATCTCCATTTTGCCAGTGCAGATTGATGGCGTTAATGAAGGTCTGCGCTGCCGCCCAGGACAAGTCCAGCGCAGCCGGAGGATGCAGCATCAGCCCGCCCATGCTGATTTCAAGATGCACAGGATCAAGCCGCAGCCAATGGTCGGCGTGGTTGTCGCTGTTGAAAAGGCCATCGGCCTGCGCGCAGAAGGGCGCTAAAGGCCAATCCATCTGTTTATCAATATTGAAGGCTTGGCAGAGTGCGCCGCTCAGGCTATCGCGCGGCGGCCGAGCGCTGCCGCAGCTGAGTAATTTGGGCAAGCTGGGCGCGCTGCTGTGGACCAGCGCGGTAAGAAAATCGGTGCGCGCGGGCAGCGACATAATGAGATGGAGACTTTTCATGGCCGTAATTATCCCTGTCAAAAAACGATCCTGCGCGCTGTAATGGCGGGGTCAGGTCTCGCACGATAGCATGATCCTTCAATGCTATCGTGCGAGACCTGACCCCCAATATGTTGTAGCGCGAACATTGATGGCACACTTACTCATCTTTTCAAAAACAGGAAAAACGTCATGACCAAGACCACAACCCAAGCAATGCCGAAACCTTTGACTGGTTGGATTAAGTTTCTGATCACGCTGTTAATCATCGGTGGCGTTGGCAGCTTTATCTGGTCCCAATTACCCAGCGGCGCTTACCCCACGGACCTCTCACGCATCGGTACCGGCCAACCGGCGCTGGTGTTGGCATTTGACATGAATTACGGCGGCGGCATGGCAGTCATGGAACTGATGAACGAAATTCGCGGCGAATATACCGGCAAGGTTGATTTCCTGGTTGCACATTTAGGCATGGCTGATGGCCAGGCTTTTGCCAACAAACACGGTGCCAGCGACGGCACTATCATGCTGTTCACTGCCAATGGAACCCCCAGTGGAAAGCTGTATCACCCTCAATCCGTCGACGCATTGCGCCAGGCACTGAATAACGCATTGGGCTTTTGAGGTATTTTTGGGTCCGCAATTTTCTGTTCACGCGAAGGCACGCTGCTGCGTTGACGAACCCTTGCAGGGAATGACCAAGCGGCGTGTTCGTCGCCTTGCAGCGCACTCCGCCAGAACACCCATAAACACTCAAGTTATTTAGTACTCGTTCCTAACTGCGCATATCCTGTTGCGTCTGGAGTCGGTTTACCCGCAGTTGGACACATACGAGTGTGCGTAGCGGGGTCACCCAAGTAGTGAGCGTTATCGATGGCGCCGAGGCTTGGATTCTTGCGGTCTGCTAAGGGTGAGAAGAAGCAGTCAACTGAGATTTCCAAGTTTAACTACACAAATTGGCAATATTTGGTATTTTTTAACCAAAAACCCGCTTTTCGCGGGCATTGACGTCGTATATTCTGCGCAACCACACGATTCATGGTTTGGAGCGGATTTCACGATGGCATCAGGCAAAACTAGCAAACGTAACGCCGTTGATCCGATGTTGCAAAGTCTGGTGAATTCTCACTCGGAGCCCTTTGCTTTGGTTGACCGAGATTTCAATGTCGTCGCCTGTAACCAGAAATATGCAGAGATTTACCTTGGCAAAGACTGCAGCAAGGCAATCTGCAAGTAGTAGCAAATCGATCAAGAAAGGTGTCATTGAAGAACTCAAGTGGTTAACTTTTATGGAGCTAGGTATGAATATTTTTCGCAGAAATGTACTGAAGGGAGCAGGCGCAGCCGGCGTGGTGAGCGTAGCAATGGCTGCTGGCTTGTTGAAATCGGGCACGGTTTTCGCTGCTGACTGGAACAAAGCCTTGTTTGAAAACAAAGATCTGAATGGCGTGATGGGCTCGGTGGGCGGCTCCGGCGCAGCGGCTGGCGATATCAGCGTTAAAGCGTCTGGCATTGCTGAGAACGGCGCTGTGGTGCCGGTTGAAGTGAACTCCAATATTGCCGGCACTGAATCGATCACGCTGATTGGCGAGAAGAATTCGTTGCCAATGCTGGCAACCTTCAATTTCACCAACGGCGGTCAAGGCTATGTCTCCACCCGGATCAAGATGGGCACCACATCCAATGTGCGCGCCGTGGTCAAGGCCGGCGGCAAGATGTTCACCGCAGCCAAAGCTCGGTGGGGTCAGGTCTCGCATGATAGCATTGAAGTACCATGCTATCATGCGAGACCTGACCCCGCCACATTTTTCTGACGATGCAGGGTGGTCTGTGGCAGACTTCGACGCGTGATCCCATACGAACTTCTCATCGGCCTGCGCTATACCCGCGCTAAGCGTCGTAACCATTTTATTTCTTTCATTTCCATGTCCTCCATGGCAGGTGTTGCCTTGGGCGTAATGGCGTTGATTGTCGTCCTTTCTGTCATGAACGGTTTTCAAGAGGAATTGCGCAGCCGCATCCTGGGCGTTGCTTCGCACATGGAAATCAGCGGCAACGGCGGCCGTTTAGCCGACTGGCCAGATTTGGTGCGACAGGCTGAAAAGCATCCTGAAGTGCGCGGCCTTGCGCCCTTTGTGTCGGGTCAGGCTTTGCTGGTGCAGGGCAGCGAAACCAAGGGCGCGCTGGTGCGCGGCTTGCTGCCGGCGGAAGAGCGCAAAGTGGCTGATTTCGCCGACCACATGCAGCAGGGGCAAATGGAAAATCTCAAGGCGGGGCAATTCAATATCGTGCTGGGGAGCGATTTGGCGCGCTCACTTGGCGTTTTCCCTGGTGATAAAGTCGCTGTGATTGCGCCACAAGGCGTGGTAACGCCGGCCGGTATGATGCCGCGCATAAAGCAATTTACCTTGGTGGGTATCTTTCAGATGGGCATGTATGAATACGATGCCGGACTGGCTTTGATTCATATGGAAGATGCGCAAAAGTTGTATCGCTTGGGCGATAACGTCTCGGGCGTACGGGTGAAATTGGCGGATATGGATCGCGCACCGTGGGTATTGCGTGAAATGGCACAGTCATTGCACGGCGATTTTTATCTGTCTGATTGGACGATGAGCCATGCCAGTTTCTTTCAAGCGGTGCAGATAGAAAAACGCATGATGTTCATCATATTGACCCTGATTGTGGCCGTTGCCGCGTTCAATATTGTTTCTACGTTGGTGATGGCGGTGACTGATAAGCAGGCGGATATCGCCATTTTGCGCACGCTCGGCGCGAGCCCACGCAGCATCATGCTGATTTTTATGGTGCAAGGCAGCTTAATTGGCATGATCGGCACGGCCTTGGGTATCGTTTCCGGAGTGTTGATGGCGCTGAATGTTGAAAACGTGGTGCCGATCATTGAGCGGGCGGTGGGCATGGATCTGTTTCCGGCTGATGTTTATTACATTTCAGAATTGCCGTCGCAATTGCACTGGCCAGATGTGTGGGTGATTGGCGGCGTTGCCTTGGTTTTATCGTTTTTGGCGACGTTGTATCCCAGTTGGCGCGCTGCACGCATTGAGCCGGCCGAGGCATTGCGCTATGAGTGATCGTGCTGTCGGCGAGATGGCTATAACCGAAGTAGTTGCAACTGAAGTAGCTGCAACTACTGAAGCAGAAAAAGTCGCGGTTTTGTCTTGCCGTGGCGTGAGTAAAAGTTATTGGCAAGGCAAGCTGGAAGTTCCGGTGCTATCGCGCATTGATTTGGATATTTTTGCCGGCGAACAGGTTGCGGTGATGGGGGCGTCGGGCACCGGCAAAAGTACTTTGTTGCATGTGCTAGGGGGCTTGGATCGGCCGGATGCCGGTGATGTTCAGGTCGCTGGCAGCTCAATTTGGACGGGTTCTGATGCGGCGCGCGGGTGTTTGCGCAATAGGGCGTTGGGGTTTGTTTATCAATTTCATCATCTGCTGCCGGAATTCACCGCGCAAGAAAACGTCGCCATGCCGCTATTTATCCGGCGGCAGGCGCGCGAGGAGGCGATGGCGGCGGCGGCAGTCTGGTTGCAAGAGGTGGGTCTGGGCCACCGCATGTTGCATCGTCCGGGCGAACTTTCCGGCGGAGAACGTCAACGTGCCGCCATTGCGCGGGCGTTAGTGACGCAGCCGTCTTGTGTGTTGATGGATGAGCCGACCGGGAATCTTGATCGTCACAATGCGGCGCACATTCAGGATTTGCTGGTTGATCTCTCGCAGCGGCATGGCACGGCTTTTTTGATTGTGACGCACGACCCGGAATTGGCAGCGCGGATGCATCGTGTTTTGCGGTTGGGGGCTGTCGGTTTGGCGTAGTAGCACCCCCTTGTTTTCTGAATAGTTCAAATAAGGAGAGCAATATGCGTAAGGGAAAAATCTGGTGGTTGGCGGTGTTGTGTTCAATGCCGGTGTGGGGCGGCACGCTGCCGGAGGAGGGGATGCCGGCGGATCTTGCGATTAATCGCAATACCGTCAACATGACGCTGGAGCCGAAGGTGGTGGTGAATAGCGGACGGCTGGAGTGGGTTCCTTTCAAAAGCGATCTGACGCATTGGCCTAGCCTAAGCCATAGCGATAAACGGCCAACGCTCAAGATGCGCCAGGTTAAGCTGGAAGCGCCGTTGAACGGAGATCCTGCGCGCGGACGTGCCCTCACATTGAATCGCGAAAAGGGCTATTGCATTGTGTGTCATGCTTTCCCTGGTGAGGCATGGGCTGGCAGCGTTGGTGTTTCGATGGAGAATTTCAAGCAGCATAACTACCCGGATGAGCTGGTGTTTCAGCAGATTTATGATTCGCGCGCCTTTAATCCCAACAGTGTCATGCCGCCGTTCGGTACGTTCGGTATCTTGAATGAGCAGGAAATTCGTGATTTGGTCGCTTACCTGCAAAGTCTGGATAAAGGAGATTGACATGAAAGTGAAGTCATTTTATTCGGGTAATAGTTCAGGTAAAGGGTGGGTGGCCACCCTACTGTTGCTTATTCCCTTGCTAACCAGCGTAGTGCAAGCGAAAGAACCCTACCGTGAATATGATGTGATGGAAGATTATGTGCCGCATGTGCAAGGCGATCTGTCACTGACCGGTTCATATAATTTCTGGAAAGATCCTGCCAACCTGGATTGGCGTATGGCGGGAAATCCGGAAGAAAATTGGAAATTGAACTGGAAATTCATGGATCCGCCATTCAATGCCTCGGTTCATGGCGGGCATTTTGCGCTTGATCGCGGTGAGACAATTTTCAAGGAGTTGAATAGAAAGGGCGCGTTTGCGGCTTGTTTGGGCGCAAAGAAGGGCGTGTTGAAAGGTTTGCGGACACGTTACCCCATGTTTCGGCCTGAGCTGAATCAGGTGGCTGGCCTGGAAGAGGTGATTGAGCGTTGCGCGGCGAAAGCGGGCAGAGTGCTGCAAAGCGGCAGTTACGATAACAGCGCGGTTTCGCTTTATATCGCGCATCAAAGTAATGGTTTGCCGATAGCGGTTAATGTGAAATCGAATGGCCCGCTGAAAGCGGCTTATGAACGCGGGCGCAAGTTGTTTCATACCCGTGCTGGCAGCCTGAATATGGCCTGTTCCTCGTGCCATACCTATCAGATTGGTTTGCAGTTGCGCGGATCAGTGGTGACTTCGCCCTATGGCGATGCCGCGCATTATCCGGTTTACCGCACGCGCTTCCAATTGCAATCGTTACATCTGCGTTTTATAGAATGTAATTTGGCCACTCGCTTGCAACCCTTATTGCCCGGCAGCACGGCTTACACTGATCTGGAAGTTTTTCTTACCGGTTTGACCAACGGTTACCCGGTCTCGGTGCCAAGCGAGCGCGATTAAAGTCGCGCTTTTGTCTCCTATTTTCACCCGCTCAGTCTTGCCGGTCGGGTGAGGTGGGTGGAGTGAGGTTGGCAGGATGTATGAGTTTTGCCGATGTACGCGTTTTCTAAGGTATTGCCTTAAATGCTGCTGCGCTCGCGTTTCTTTCTGGCGCGTAAATACGCCAAGATGTGCAAGCGCCAAGCCAGCTGCACGCCAAAGTAACCGATTACTGCCAAACTGCCAGCGAGAATCAGGTTGCCGATCAGAAAGGTCTGCCCTTGGCTTAACAACCACACCCACAGTGCGGGGAGAAATTCCAGCCAGTTTTGTAAATCCCAGATATTTGTGTTGAATTCGGGGAATGCCACGGGCACGGCGTCGTCGCCTGTGATCCAACTGCCTATGGTGTAGGCCGCCAAAATGAGTGGCCCCCATGTAAAGGGATTGGTGTAAAAAGTGGTGATGACGGCCACCGGCAGGTTGACCCGAAACAGAATGGCCAAAATTGCCGCCGTCAAAATTTGCAAAGGCCCCGGAATGAGGCCGCCAAACAGTCCAGCCGCCACGCCACCCGCGACGGAATGGCGATTCAAATGCCACAGATTGTGATGTTTCAGTAAGGGCTGAAAAACGCGCAGATAGGCGTTTTCGCGAATGGAATCGTGGTCGGGAAGAAATTTTCTGAAATATTTTCTGGGCATGGGGGCGGTGAAAGATTGAACTACCGTGGGGTTATTGTCGCCTTTGCGCTCGGCGCTGCCTGGCTACAAACGCAGCCAATATTGCCACAGTTGGTGTGGGCTGCGTTGTTGCCCTTGCTTGCACTGACGGCGTGGACATTGCGTGCGCGAGCTGACGTGCAAGTTGGCCAGCGTGCTGCAATCGTGTGGGTTTTATGCCTTTTGCTGTTCAGTTTCTTGCTGGGTTTTTTCTACGCTGCCTGGCGCGCAGAAATTCGTTTGGCGGATGCGTTGCCGACGGCTTGGGCGGGACGAAATATATCGCTGACCGGCCGTGTGCTTGGGCTGCCGGAGCTGACACCGAACGGGATGCGCTTTGTGTTTGAGGTGACGCGCAGCAATACGCCGGCCGCCGTGGTGCCGCAACGCATCAAGCTAACGTGGTTTCAACGCAACCCCAGCGAACGCAACCCTGCCGCCATCACCAACACGCCTGCCAATTTGCAGGCCGGCGACTGCGTCGAATTAGCGGCGCGTTTGTATCCGC
>CAYWXO010000001.1:18985-50403 GCA_964462255.1 uncultured Thiobacillus sp.
CCTGCCAATTTGCAGGCCGGCGACTGCGTCGAATTAGCGGCGCGTTTGTATCCGCCGCAAAGCAGTCTTAATCCAGGAGGGTTCGATTACGCGGCCTGGTTGCTGGAACGAAACATTCGCGCGACCGGCAATGTCGTGCAGCGTCCGACGCAGGCCGAGGGTTGCGACGGCGCTGCGCGTGCTCGTCTCGATCGTGTGCGCGCGCAGATGGTTGCACGCATCCGCGCAGCGCTGGGCGATCAACCTTACGCGGGGGTGGTCATTGCGCTGGCGGTGGGCGATCAGGATGCAATTTCCAGCGCGCAATGGACCTTATTTCGTCAAACCGGTACCTCGCATTTATTCTCCGTCTCCGGCCTGCATATCACCTTATTTTCTGCGCTGGTGTTCGCCGGGGTGCGTGCGCTTTGGCGGCGGGTTGCGTGCTTGAATTTGCGTATTCCGGCGCGCACGGCGGGTTTGCTGCTGGGCTTGCTGGCGGCGGCTTGTTATAGCGCGGTGTCCGGCTTTGGCATTCCGGCACAGCGCACGGTGTTGATGCTGGCCAGTGGCGTGGTCATCGCCTTGCTGGATCGCACGCCGAGCGCGTCGCGTGTGTTGGCGGCAGCGTTGTTGATTGTGGTGCTGATTGATCCGTGGGCGGCGCATGCGCCAGGTTTTTGGCTCTCGTTTGGCGCGGTTGCCGCCTTGTTGTTTGCCGATATGGGGCGCTTGCAACGGCCGCCTATTGTGATGACCTGGATCCGCACGCAATGGGCGGTGACCCTGGCGCTGACGCCGTTATTGCTCATGCTGTTTCAAGAGGTGTCGCTGGTATCGCCGCTGGCGAATCTGGTGGCTATTCCGCTGATCAGCTTGTTTGCAGTGCCGCTATCGTTAGCGGCTGCAGTGTTGGGCGTTGAACAGGTGGCCAGCGTGGCGGCAGCAGGCGCGCACAGCGTGGTGGCGGCGGTCATTCACGTGTTGGAGATGTTAGTGCAGTTGCCGCAGCCGTTATTGCATGCGGCCGCGCCCACCTTGCCGGTGTTGCTGTTGGCGCTGCTGGGGGTGGCGGTGTTGCTGTTGCCGCGCGGTGTGCCGGGGCGTTGGCTGGCGTGGCTGCTATTTTTACCGCTGTTTTTTCCGCGCCTGCCTGCGCCGCAGCACGGCGATGTTTGGTTGACTGTTTTCGATGTCGGCCAGGGTGAAGCGGTGTTGCTGCGCACGGCACGGCATGCGTTGATCTTTGATAGCGGGCCGAGTTTCGCTTCCGGTGACGATGCCGGCGCACGCGTGGTGGCTCCGGCGCTGTGGCAGCAAGGCATTACGCGGCTGGATGGCCTGGTGATCTCGCATGACGATCTTGACCATAGCGGCGGCGGTGCGTCGCTGCTGCAAAGTCATCGGCCGGCTTGGCTGCTGACTTCATTGGCTGGCGTGCCGGCAAACTCGTTGGGCCCGATCGGCAAAAATATTCTGCGGTTGCGGCCAGATGCGCTGACTTGCATTGCCGGCCAAAGCTGGCAATGGGATGGTGTTCATTTCGAAGTGCTGCATCCACCGGCGCATCACTACGCGCAAAGCGGCCATGGCGATAATGCACGCAGTTGCGTGTTGCGCGTGCAAACTAAGCGTACGGATAAAACAGTAGCGTTAAGCGCTTTGATTGTTGGCGATATCGAACGCTTGGCGGAAATGAATCTGTTGGAACGCGGCGTATTGCGCCCGGTGAATGTGTTGGTGGCGGCGCATCATGGCAGCCGCTCGTCGTCCACGCCGGCCTTTTTGGCGGCTGCGCAACCCGAGTGGGTGCTGATTCCGGTGGGCAGACGCAATCGCTACGGTCATCCGCACCCGGAAGTGCTGGCGAGGTTTCGCGCACTGGGCGCAGAGATTGCCCGCACCGATTACGACGGTGCCATCATGCTGCGACTGCAACACGATCAGATTGAGGTGCAGCGCGCTAGCGAAAGCATGCAACGCTATTGGCACGCAACCGAGCGGCGCTAGCGATAACCGACTCGCCTCCAGTACCATCAAAGGCTTCCCAATTTATGATTGAAACAGCGTGCAAACCCAGAATATTCCGCTCTCCTCGATAGGCAACTCAATGCGGCATGAGCAGGAGCACCAGCAGGAGATGCATGATCGTGGCGACCGTTTGCCGGTCATTGAAGTCTTGGCAGAAATCGCCAGCAGCATGAGTTCAGATGCCAATACCGAACAGATGTTGATGCGCTTCCTGGAAATTATGGTGCGTATTTCACGCGCCAAAGCCGGCGCTGTGCGCGTGCTGACCGCCGATGGCGCGCATTTGCGCATGGTCGGTTCCATGGGCTTGAGTGCGGCGTTGGCAGAAAAAGAACGTTATGTGCCGCTGGAATGCGGCATTTGTGGCAAGGCTACGTTATCGCAGTCGTCGCAGTCTGATAGCGTCATGGAGGTGTGCCAGAAACAGGTGCGCCACATTTATTTTGCGCAGCAATGCAGCACGATTTACGCGGTGCCTTTGCGCCATAAAGGCAAGGTGTTAGGGGTGTACAACATCTTTCTCAACAACCCGGCACCGTTGCCGGAGGACATTCGTTATTTGTTCAACTCCATTAGCGAGCATCTCGGCATGGCGCTGGAGAACACGCGGCTGACGCGCGAAAACATGCGTATTTCCTTGATGAATGAACGCACGATGCTGGCGAATCAGATTCACGATTCGCTGGCGCAAACCCTGGCCTACGCCAAAATGCGTTTAACGGTGCTGAATGAGGCGGTGGCTGAGGGCAATCTTGATCGCACCAATCGCTATTTGGGCGAAGTGGAGGAAGCGGTTGACCTGGCCTATTCCGAGTTGCGCAACCTGATTACCCAGTTTCGTGATCGGATTGATCCGCGTGGCCTGGTGCCGGCGTTGCAAGAAATGGCCGAGAACTTTAGTAAGAAGGCCAATGCCGATGTCGATTTTCTTAACGTAGCGCAAGACGTGGTGCTGACGCCGGAAGAAGAAATTCAGGTATTTCACATCATCCAGGAATCGCTCTACAACATTTGTAAACATGCGCGCGCGCGCCATGTTGTCGTTACGCTGGATCTGCACGATCACGAATATGTCGTCAATGTGGCCGACGATGGCGTTGGTTTGCAGGGCACGGCGCTGACCAATATGGGCAAAAGTTTTGGCCTGACCATCATGCGGGAACGCGCCGCCAAACTGGGCGGTAAATTGACCATAGAAAGTCGGGCGGCTGGCGGTACTATCGTACGTTTGAGATTTCCGGCGCGTCCGGGGGTGGAGGACAAATCGTGAGCAACGCATCAAGTCAGTTACGCATTGTTTTGGTGGACGATCACACGCTATTTCGCAAAGGCCTGGCTGAGTTGCTGGAACGCGAGGGTGCTGTGCAGGTGGCAGCCATTACTGGCGATCCGGCGGATGTGGCTGGCTTATTGAAATCGCACGCACCGGATGTTTTGTTGCTGGATCTCAATTTGGGCGGGGCGGATGGCATTCAGGTCATGCAGGAATTGCGCGCTGAAGGGTATATGTTGCCGGTACTGCTGCTGACGGTGAGCGAAGCGGAAGAGGATATGGCGCGCGCTTTGCGCAATGGGGCCAACGGTTATTTGCTGAAAAGCATGGAGCCGGACGAATTGGTTGATGCCGTTGTGCGCGCGGCACGCGGCGAAACCGTAGTCGCGCCGGCCATGACTGCCAAGTTGGTGCGTATGCTGGATGGTAAAAACAATAGCGCGTCTTCATTGCTGGAATCGTTGACGATACGCGAGCGGGAAATCTTGCAGCATCTGGCCAAAGGTGAAAGCAACAAGGCCATCGCCCGCTCACTCGATATCAGCTACGACACGGTCAAGCTGCATGTGCGCCATATTCTGGCCAAGTTGAATCTGTCTTCACGCGTGGAAGCGGCGGTGTTTGCGGTGGAAAATAAACTGTCACCGCGCTTTGACGGCACGCGTCGTAATTAAGTAAGCAAGTAAGTGGTAAGCAAGTGGTAAGTAATCAGGTGCGTAAATTAGTTAAATGATCGTGATAACGCGCACGATAAAGCAGGCGGCGATGTTCTGGCCGGTCGCTGAATCCGCCGCGCGTATGCAGCACGTTGTTACAGATCAGGCCCATGCCGGGCTGCAGTTGCAAGCTGAATACGCCTGTCGGCGTGCTGGCCAGCAAGGCTTCCAGCGCGCTAAGGGCATTTTGCGTAGCGTCATCTTGTTTCCAGGCAATGCTTTTGGTGCGTGCGGTGTAGCGCAGATGCAAATGGCCATCGGCGACACAAAAAGCCGGGCCGACTTCATCACCGCGTGCAACACCGTTGTCATCTTCTCGCGCCGGAATAGTCATCGCGTCAGCGGCCATCAAGGCGCGAATATGCGCGGGATCGGCGTCACGCAGGCCGATATAGGCTAATTCATGGTCGTAAAGATCGTTTTCTCCGCCACTGTCCGCCTGGCGAACACAATGCAATGTCATGCCGTAAATGCGCCGTTCAGCGGGTTGGTAATAACCGTCGGTGTGCCAGCGAATGCGGTGATGCGTATAGGGAATGAATTCGCCCCGCTGGCCGCCGGCGCTGTTTTCTTCTTGCGGCGTCAGGCTGGAAATGCCGTCTTCATCGGCCAGCCAGTTGGCCTCCAGGTGCGTCAGGCCAAATTGTGCTGACAGCAGCCGCGGGCCGTCTTTGTCTTCCAGCTCGCCGAGGCGGGAGGCATAAATAGCCATATTGGTCTTGGCGATGCGTTGCCACAGCGCGGCGTATTCGTGATCGGTCAGGTGGTGCGGGTCAGCCACTTCAACAATCAGCTCATCACCCTGAGTCGGATAATCCGCCAGTTTTGCGGCCCGCCAAGCGCGATAACCGTCTGCGTTATCGGGGTGAAAGGGGCTGTTGGGCGGGATCATGCGGCGGCCTCGCTGGGCGGGTAGAAACCGTCCATATTCTTTCTGGCCATGTTCATCATCTCCGGCACTTCAATGTCCATGAGTTGATCCTGGATCCAGCTTTGATCAGATTTCTCCATGCCTTCGCGAACCATCAGGCTGAGAAAACGCGCGGCTTGAAAGCTGGCTTTGCCCGTCGGTAAAACGAATTCGGCAAACTCGGCGTAATCCTGCATGCGCTGATTGAGCAAGCTGATGTAACCGTCCTGATAGTCGTAATCGGGATCCAGCTCGCCTTCGTTAAAATCAACGATGTTCTTTTCCATGATTTCAGCCAGCCGAATGCCGGTTGCGCTGATTAATTCTTGCCGTTGCACGTCACTGATGCGGTCAAACGCCAGCCGGTCGATGAAATGCACCAGAAAGCAGGTCAATTCGGCGATGATTTTGAAGCCACGTTCCGGCGTGATGATGTCGTAGTTGGCTTTGGATAGATTGTCGATGGATTTATCGGCCAGCCGCCAGAGCATGGAGGCCATGACCGTAGCGACTTCTTCCGGCGGACGTTCGCCTTCTTTGTTGAACCAGGTGGTTTTAACGCGTAGAGCCATGTTGGCGTGTCCTTCGGTGGTAAGTTTATTCGCCGGTAGCGATAGGGCGGACGGGATCGCGAATCCACTCACTCCACGAGCCGGGATATAAACGCGAGCCCGGCAAACCAGCAATTTCCATGGCCAATAAGTTATGGCAAGCCGTTACGCCGGAGCCACAAGAATGAATGACTTTCCATGCGGGGCGGCCTTTTAGCAGCGCCTGATAGTTTTCGCGCAACGCTTCGGGCGGCAAATAGGTGCCATCAATATCCAGATTTTCTTCAAACGACCAGTTGATGGAGCCCGGAATATGGCCGGCAATCGGGTCGAGCGGTTCGTATTCGCCGGTGAAACGTCGCTCAGGACGGGCATCAATAATCAGCGCATCAGTGTTGTCCAGTGTGGCGAGCACTTCTTGCGTGGTAACGATCTGGCTGGGTTCTGGCAAACAGGCGCAACGTCCTTTCACCGTTTCGGGTGCAACTGTGGTGACCGGTCGTTTTTCGCGCGTCCATTTCGGGTAACCGCCGTCAAGCAAGGCCACCGCCGGATGGCCGAGCCACCGCAACAGCCACCAGGCGCGGACGGCCATTGCGCCAAAACTGTCATCGTAAACAACAACTTGCTTATTGACGCCGACACCCCAGTGACAGAGTTTTTCCACAAATTCAGTGGCTTCCGGCAACGGATGCCGACCACTGGTTTCGCTGATGGGCGACGCTAAATCATCGTCAAGATGGACATAGCGTGCGCCCGGTATATGGTTTTTCAGGTAAGACAAACGGCCGGCAGCGGGGTCGTTTAAGCTAAAACGGCAATCGAGAATAATCCAGTCGGGGTCGTCAAGATGGCGCGCCAAGTCTTCTGTTGTAACTAAGGTATTGATATACATGAGAGTTTTTCTTCAGGTTACGCGTTGCAGATTGCGTTGAGACTTCCGAAGCACCGACAACGCGTAATCGGCTGATTAGTAGCCGCCTTTGCCTAGTAGCCGTCCTTGACTAATAGCCGCCTTTACCGAAAGGCTTGGTCATGCCGGCCACGCGCGCTGCTTGACGTGCGGGTTGACTGGGGAAAAGTTCATACAATTTCTTTTTCCAGTCGGTATCGGGATGCAAGTCATCCAGCTCTGCAACCAGGTTGCGGAAGTTGGGGGTATGACCATCTTCCTTGTACTTCTCGCGCATGAAATTGATGACTTGCCAATGTTCATCGGTCAGCTTGATTTTTTCAGCCGCCGCGATGATTTCGCAGATTTCATCGCTAAAGTTGGCTTCCAGCAGGAAGTCTTCTTCGCCGGTTTCAAGTTCTTCGCCATTCAAAATGTATCCCACGGTTCTCTCCTGTTCATTGAGTAAAAGAGGGTTAAAAAAAATTCGACTTTATCAGTCGAACGAGACTTCCTTGATCGATTTGTGTGGAATAAAAATCCCGCATCCCAAACCACGATACAAGCCCAATCCTTGTTCTTGCAAAGTCATGGATTGCATCAAATCGATATCGTGCAACATCAAGCTGTAACCGCCAATTACCCGATTGGGCAAGGTCATGCGCTGCGGCTTGCCGGCAATAAGGCCGGCCTGGAGATTCAACGCCGCCATCAGCTCGCGTAGGGCTGCTAAAAAGCCGGCCTCATCCGCGCTGTCATCCTCGCTGTCAATCGCAACAAAATGCGAATAAAGCGTGGCATAAGGGGTAAGCGGTTTTTCTTTCATGCTGCCCACTTGCAGCTTGCCAGCACCGGAATCTATCTCCTTGCCGACTAGAGTTTGTGCATCCGGCACACGGGCAACCGGCACCCGCAACACCAGCTTGACACGGCGATTAATCACCAAATTGTCATTGCGCCCACTCGGCGTGGCATGGACGGGATGAATGCCGGCATCGGCCTGATCGCGCATCCACGGCAGGTGTCGCGCAATTTCCTCCCGCAACACGTAACCGTGGTCGGCAGGAATTTCCATGCCCGCCAGGTCGAATTGCAAATCGACTACTTTCGCCGTGTAGTTGAAGTGCTTGATCGCTTCCCATTTGGGGTTGTACATGCGCATGGTTCAGCTCGCCTCACTGGCAGAACTGCACAAGGGATCCGCCCACTTCAGCATTTCCTCCGCCCAATATTTAGCCGTGACTGGATCGACATCGAAAATGGTGAAACGCGCGCCGCGTTCACGGATGCGCAGACGAAACATCGGCGTACCGCCACTTTCATAAACGACCTCCTGGAACTCAATCTCTTGATTGCCAAAGGGGTTGCGAAACTTCGCCAGCGGAGTGAGTTGATCCATAAGTGTCTTATTCAGAATTAAATTAAATGCTAATGCAGCGAGAATTATCGGGCATTTTGTCTGGTCGGTAAGTGTCGGCGGCCGTGCTGAAAGACAACCTACCCGAAAGGGTAGTGTTAGCTTACCCATCCGAAAGTGTCTTTTACCCCTTCGGAATGATGGTGGAGACGATAAGCCCCCTCTAATATTGCCGGACTCATTCCGTATGGCGGTTTGTCTGCGGGAAGGTGCTGTGAATTGTGACGACACCCTGTGGTTCAAGACTTCAAGGAGATATAAAGATGGCAAAACCCATGCATGCAACGCCAAACCTGGACGAGCTCGAGACTGGCCCGTGGCCGTCTTTCGTAACCGGACTCAAGCGTCTGGCAAAAGACAATGACATGATTGTTGACCTGATGGGTCAATTGGAAACGTCCTACCAAACCAAATTTGGTTACTGGAAGGGCGGTACTGTTGGTGTAGTTGGCTATGGCGGTGGCGTTATTCCCCGCTTTACCGAATTAAAAGACGAAACGGGCAAGCCGCGTTTCCCCGAAGCTGCAGAATTCCACACGTTGCGCATCCAGCCCCCGGCCGGCATGCACTACACGTCTGATCTGCTGCGTCAACTGTCCGACGCATGGCTGGAAACCGGTGGTTCAGGTTTGATCGCCTTCCATGGTCAATCTGGCGACATCATGTTGCAAGGTATCAAGACAGAGAACGTGCAAAAGTCTTTCGACAAGTTCAATGAAATGGGCTTCGACTTAGGCGGTGCGGGTCCGGCTTTGCGGACTTCAATGTCCTGCGTCGGCGCTGCGCGTTGCGAAATGTCTTGCTACGACGAAGCGCGTGCATTGCGCACCGTGATCAACAACAACCTGGATGATATGCATCGTCCTTCGTTGCCGTACAAATTCAAATTCAAATTCTCGGGCTGCCCGAACGACTGTATGAACGCTATTCAGCGTTCAGACATGGCGACGATCGGCACGTGGCGCGACAACATCCGCGCTGATGAAAAACTGGCGCGTGACTGGTATGCCGCCCACAGCATGGAAGACACCATCAATATGGTGATCAACCACTGCCCCACCAAGGCGATCCAGCTGAAGAAAAATGACAACGCAGCCGCAGCGGAAGGCGTGACTAAAGTCGCTATCTCCGACGAGCATTGTCTGGAAATCGACAACCACAACTGCGTACGTTGTATGCATTGCCTTAACGTCATGCCGGGCGCATTGCTGCCAGGTAAAGACAAAGGCGTCACCATTCTGGTCGGCGGTAAGGGCGTGCTGAAGATTGGTGCCTCCATGGGTACGGTTGTTATTCCGTTCATGAAGATGGAATCGGATGACGATTTCGAAAAACTGAATGATCTGTCGCGCAGCATCCTCGACTTCTTTGCAGAGAACGCACTGGAGCATGAGCGTACCGGCGAAATGATTGAGCGTATCGGTCTGGTGAACTTCCTCGAAGGTCTCGATATTGAGATTGATCCGAGCATGATCATTCATCCGCGTACCAACCCGTATTTCCGTGCCGACGATTGGGATGAAGAAGCGGAAAAGTGGTTCGAACGTAAAGCAGCAGCGTAATTTCGTGGTTCTGTGCTGTGCTTGATCGAATCAAGTTTGAATCAAGTGCAGCACAGAAATAAAGAGTTTTCCGATCTTATCTAGTTGGAGAAAAGTATGGCTGAAAGGACTCATGAAACCATCGAATCTGGTGCGCCGGATCCGATGCCCTACATGCACCCCGTAATGAAGGATAACTATGGGAAGTGGGTATTCCACTCACATCCCAAGCCAGGCGTGCTTTATCATCGCGCCGAAAACGGTGCTGAAGTTTGGACCGTAAAAGCAGGTACGCAGCGTCAGATGGACCATTACACCATTCTGAAGCTGGCTGATATTGCTGATCAGTATGCCGATGGTTACATTCGTTTCACGACGCGTGCCAACATCGAATACATGGTGACTGACAACAACAAGGTTGAGCCGCTGATCAAAGCGCTGAGCGACAATGGTTTCCCCGTTGGCGGCACCGCGAACTCTGTTTCCATGATTGCGCACACCCAAGGTTGGTTGCATTGCGACATCCCCGGTACGGATGCGTCGGGTGCAGTGAAAGCGCTGATGGACGAGTTGTACGAAGAATTCATCAAGTGCGAAATGCCTAATCGCGTTAAGTTGTCCACCTCCTGCTGCGAAATCAACTGCGGCGGACAAGCGGATATTGCGATCGTAATACAGCACACCAAGCCGCCGAAAATCAATCACGATTTGGTTGCTAACGTTTGTGAGCGTCCGTCGGTTGTGGCACGTTGCCCGGTAGCGGCTATTCGTCCTGCTTTGGTCAATGGCAAGCCTTCGCTTGAAGTTGACGAGAAGAAATGTATTTGTTGTGGCGCTTGCTTCCCGCCGTGCCCGCCGATGCAGATCAACGATCCCGAGTTTTCCAAGTTTGCTGTTTGGGTCGGTGGCAAGAACTCGAATGCCCGTTCGCGTCCGACCTTCCACAAACTGGTTGCTTCCGGCATCCCGAACAATCCCCCGCGTTGGCCTGAAGTCAGCACCATTGTGAAAACAATTCTGGCCGCTTACAAAGCGGATGGACGTCCTTGGGAGCGTATGAACGACTGGATCGACCGTATTGGTTGGCCCGCGTTCTTCGAGAAAACCGGTCTGCCCTTCACCAAGTATCACATTGATAACTGGCGCGGTGGTCGTAACAGCCTGAACGCTTCTGCTCATATCCGCTTTTAATTTTGCAACCGGGGCGTCACCCCGCCCCGATTCAATTGACTCGGATATTCGGAGATAGGGATATTTAAATGAAAATTGGCATTATGGTAAGTGAAGGGCCTTACAACCATCAGGCAAGCGATACCGCTTATCTGTTTGCGCGTACGGCGATTGAAAAAGGTCATACGGTTCCGCGTGTGTTTTTCTATCACGACGGTGTCAACAATTCGACCAAATTGACCCAGCCGCCGCAAGATGATCGCAACGTTGTGAATCGCTGGTCGAAACTGGCGGAAGAGCACGGTGTTGATTTGGTGGTTTGCGTCGCAGCGGGTATGCGTCGCGGCATAACCGACGACATTCTGGCGCCCGGTTTCCGTATTTCGGGCTTGGGACAATTGGTAGAAGCCGGCATCGAATGTGATCGCTTGCTGACTTTCGGCGATTAAGGGGATAACGATGAGCGACATGATGGATGACATGGAAGAAGGCGGCGGTGGCGTCGTCAAGAAATTCATGTTCGTCAACCGCAAAGCGCCCCACGGCACAATCTATGCACTCGAAGGTCTGGAAGTCGTCCTGATTTCTGCAGCATTCGATCAAGATGTGAGTATGGTGTTTGTGGATGACGGCGTTTATGAATTGATCAAAGGCGTCAACACCAAGGGTATCGAAGTCAAGGATTTCTCCAAGACTTACCGTGCGCTTGAGGGTTATGACATCGAGAAGCTGTATGTTGAGAAAGCATCCATGGATGCACGCGGTTTGACTGAAGACGATCTCATCGTTGATGTCACCGTACTCGACAGCGCGGAGATGGCCAATCTCATGGCTGAACAAGACGTCGTGATCAGCTACTGAGGATACGAACATGCTTCATATCGTGAATAAATCGGCTACTGAACGTAATTCTCTTGAGAGTGCGTTGCGTATGGCCACGAAAGGTTCTGTACTGCTTTTGATTGAAGATGCCGTTTATGCGGCAACGAAGGGCAGTGTAACCGCGGCGAAAATCGAGTCGGCGATGGCTGACATTCAGGTTTATGCCTTGGGACCTGATCTAGATGCACGCGGCATGTCTGCGCGCGTTCTGGATGGGGTGAAAATTGTTGATTACGGCGGTTTTGTTGATCTCGTTACCGAGAACAAAAACTGTCAATCCTGGTTGTAATTTTTATTTAGGAGTTCGTTATGCCTATGGTTGAAGTTGCCGGCAAATCTTTTGAGGTGGATGAGGAAGGCTACCTGACCAACCTGAATGATTGGAACCAGGATATTGCTGAGTACCTGGCTAAAGAAGAAAAGGTTGAAATGACTGAAAGTCATTGGGATGTGGTCAATTTCTTGCGTGAATACTACGACGAGTACCAAATTGCTCCCGCAGTGCGCGTGTTGACCAAGGCTGTTGCTAAAAAGCTCGGCCCGGAAAAGGGAAACAACAAGTATTTGTATGAGTTGTTCCCGTATGGTCCCGCCAAGCAAGCTTGTAAGATTGCAGGTTTGCCGAAGCCGACCGGTTGTATCTGATCGTTCTGTAGTGAACGCTCGCCCGGCGGCAAAGTCGCCGGGTCCTTGTGACAAGTGTGGGCTGCCTTAGGCAGTTCATGTGAGTTTGATCTGCCAACGCAGAGGAACGGATGAATTCTCTTACCGTTATTTTTTCAGGCCTGCTTTACTTCGCCACGATCATTTTGATTGTCGGCGTGGCCTACCGTATCTATGAGTACAGCCGCACACCGGCCCCACTCGTGATTCCGACTACGCCCGCACCAACGACGAGCTCTGGTGTTGTCATGCGCATGGCGCGTGAAGTTGTGCTATTCGAGTCTCTCTTTAAATCGAACAAATGGATTTGGGTATTTGGCTGGCTGTTCCACGTCGGCTTGGCCTTGGTTCTGCTGCGGCATATTCGATACTTCCAGGAACCGGTCTGGTTTTGGGTGGAGTTTCTGCAGCCTTTTGGAAAATATGCAAGTTTCATGATGTTGGCGGGATTGCTGGGGCTGTGGGCACGCCGGTTTTTGGTTGATCGCGTGCGCTACATTTCCACCCCGTCCGACCACCTGATGCTCGCTTTGTTAGTGGCCATTGGAATGTCAGGCGTAATGATGACCTTCGTCGTGCATACCGACATCGTGGCCTTGAAGGCTTTTGCTTATGGTCTGATTGTTTTTGATCCGCATCCGGTGCCGAGCGATCCAATTTTGTTGATTCACTTGGGTCTGGTTGCTGTGTTGATGATTATATTTCCGGTCAGCAAGCTGCTGCATGCACCGGGCATTTTCTTCAGCCCGACGCGTAACCAGAAAGATAATCCGCGTGAAACGCGCCATATCGCACCTTGGGCTGCTGCGCTGGAACGGGATAAGTCGTGACCATGTTTGCTTCATGCCCGGTTTGCCAATTTAGTGTTCGATTACAAGTGATTTAAGGAGCCAACGTGGCCGCTGCAGAGTTCGAAATCCCCACGCTGACGGAATACACCGACGTCCCCAAGATCAAGGTCGGCGCGACGGCACATGTCAAATCCTTTCTAGCTGCCGAAACCAGCCAGAAGTACATGGGTTATCCGTGGACACTGACGGATGATTGGCATGATCGCGCCATCGACAAGATGGGCGACTTGCTTGGTAAATACCGTAGTTTGCGCGTGTTTATGGATGCCTGTGTGCATTGCGGTGCCTGTACCGATAAATGCCATTACTTTCTTGGTACGGCAGATCCGAAAAATATGCCGGTGGCGCGCCAGGAATTGATGCGCAAGGTGTATCGCCGTTATTTCACTTTGCCGGGCAAGGTGGTTCCTTGGCTGGTTGGCGCAGAAGATTTGACCAAAGAAACATTGGACGATTGGTATAGCTACTATCACCAGTGTTCGGAATGTCGTCGCTGCTCGGTGTTTTGCCCGTATGGAATTGATACGGCTGAAGTCACCATGGCCGGCCGTGAAATTCTTAACCATATTGGTATGGGGCAGAAGTATTCCAGCGAGATTCTGGTCAAGGTGCAGAAGATCGGTAACAACCTCGGCTTACCCGGCCCGGCGCTGGAAGATACGCTGTTAGGCCTGGAAGAAGACATTGAAGCCGATACGGGTGTGCCGGTAAAAATGCCGCTGGATGTGGTGGGGGCAGAAATCATGCTGGTTACACCTTCAGCCGATTTCTTCTCTGAGCCGCATGTTGAGTCACTGATTGGTTACGCAAAAGTGTTTCACGCCGCCGGTGTTTCCTGGACGTTGTCGACGAAAGCCTCGGAAGCGGGCAACTTTGGTTTGTTCAACGGCAATTATGAAACCATGCAGAAAGTGGCCATGCGCATCCGCGACGCTGCGCTGGAACTCGGCTGCAAGCGCATCATCGTTGGTGAATGCGGTCATGCCTGGCGTGTTGCCTATAGTTTCTGGAACACTCTGACCGGTATCGGTTATGGCGGCAACGATCCGTTCTCGAAGAAGCTTCAGGATCAGCTTGATCACCGTTATCCGCAGCCGATGCATATCTGCGAATACACCTGGGATCTGATCCAGAACGACGTGTTGAAATTCGACAAGTCGTTGAACGACGATCGAGTCATTACTTTCCACGACTCGTGCAACGTCGCACGCGCCTCACGCATGGGTACCGAGCCCGGTGGGCAATTTACGATACCGCGCAACATCATTAAGGCGGTGGCGAATAATTTCCATGACATGTCAGCGGAAACCATAGGTGAAACCACATTCTGCTGCGGCGGTGGTGGGGGATTGCTCACCGATGATCTGATCGAAGTACGTGTGAAAGGGGCTTTGCCTCGTATGAATGCTTACAACAACGTAGCTCAGGGTCAAGGGGTTAACTTCCTTGCGTTGATCTGCGCGATCTGTAAAGCGCAATTTACAAAAGTTTTACCGTACTACGGTTTTGATCGAGGGCAGGTCGGCGGCGTGCATCAGCTCGTTAGCACTGCCATCAAGCTGGATTGATTTTTTATTTAGAGTGGCATGGCAACAAACCGTGCTGACAAAATTCTGGCGTAAGCAGACTTAGCGCCGCGTGTATTTGACGATAGGAGAGCGAAGATGGCTGTCACTTCCAAAGATGTAAAAAAGACTGAGGGTTTGTCCTGGCGCCGTTATAAAGAGGGCGAGACAACCAAGAATTATCGCCGTTCGCAAGAATTGATTTTTCAGGCCAGTTGGACGCATAAGTGCCCTGAGTATGTGCTGTCAACGCCGCCTTGCCAGGGTTCATGCCCAGCAGGTGAAGATATTCGCGGTTATTTGAATATTGCACGGGGTATCGAAAAGCCGCCGGTTGGCATGACTTGGCAAGAATTTGCTTTCCGCCGTATTACCGATGCCAATCCTTTCCCGGCCGTTATGGGTCGTGTCTGCCCGGCCCCTTGCGAATCCGGCTGTAACCGTAATCAAGTTGAGGACCATGTCGGTATCAACTCAGTTGAGCATTTCATCGGCAACTGGGGTTTGAATAACAACATGAAATTCGACGCAGTCAGCGTTGCGCCGACCGGCAAAAAAGTTGCCATCATCGGTGGCGGCCCGGCTGGTTTGGCGGTGGCTTATCAGTTGGCGAAGAAAGGTCACGCCTGTACGATTTTTGATGACCACGCCGAATTGGGCGGCATGATGCGTTATGGCATCCCGGGTTTCCGTACGCCGCGTAATGTGCTGGATGGAGAAATCCAGCGTATTCTCGATTTGGGTGTTGAGACCAAGCTTAACTGTCGCATCGGTAGCGACATCAGCATGGATCAGATCGAAAAAGATTTTGATGCAGTGTTCATGGGCTTGGGTGCGCAATCAGGCCGCGCGTTACCGGTTCCCGGTGCTGAAGCGCCTAACTGCGTGACTGCTATGTCATTCTTGCGCGCCTTTAATGAAGGTCGCTTGCAGCATGTCGGCGGCAAAGTGGTAGTTATCGGCGGTGGCGATACTTCCATCGACGTGGCAACTGTTGCGCGTCGTCTCGGCAAGATCACCAACGTGACCGACAAGGATTTGCCTGAGCACGTGTTGGCCGGCCATACCGCGCATGATGTCAGCTCGATTGCTGCGCGGCAGGGGGCTGAGGTGGTGCTGGTTTCGCGTGCGACTGTTGACAAGATGGCCGCTAACAAAACAGAAATTGAGCATGCCCAAACTGAAGGCATTGAGATTATTGGTGGTGTGACGCCGGTGGCGGTGGTGGTCGGTGCTGATGGTCGTGCAACGGCTTTGCGTGTGGCAGATTTTGTCATGGAAGGCAATGTCACCAAGATCATCGAAGGCACTGAGCGTGATCTGCCGGCTGATTTGGTGGTTTCCGCGATTGGTCAAGCGGTTGATTTCACCGGTTTGGAAATTTACAACAACAACAAAGGCTTGATGAAAGCGGACAAGAATTACCGCTTCCCGGGTAAGCCGCATGTTTTTGTTGGCGGCGACGTGCTGCGCCCGCATTTGCTGACTACCGCTATTGGTCATGGCCGCATCGCTGCTGACGGCATTGATGCTTTCCTGAAAAGTGAAGAGCTGGATAAGCGTCCTAAAGTTGACGTTCATCACTGGGATATGGTTCGTAAATGGGTTGAGACCGGCCACGAATATACCGAGATGCATGGTCAGGAGTGGGGAACTTCCGAGAAGAAAGGCCTGTTGCACAACTTTGAAGATCGGTCACAGAAATATGTGATTCCTTCTACCGAAATGTTCCTCGGCCATTTCATGAATACGCCGCGCCTGAAGCGTCACATTGTCCATTTGGACAAAGAGTCTGCTCTCGGCAACTTTGATGATCGTCTGGGTCAACTGGATGAAAAAGAAGTCGTAGCTGAAGCTAAGCGCTGCATGTCGTGCGGCCTGTGTTTCGAGTGCGATAACTGCATCATCTACTGCCCGCAAACTGCGGTGTTCAAGGTGAAGAAGAAAGATGCACCGACCACTGGCCGTTATGTCGATACCGACTATGGCAAGTGCATCGGTTGTCATATTTGTGCTGACGTGTGCCCAACTGGCTACATCGTCATGGGCATGGGCGAGTAATTAAGGATGAACGGCATGGCGAGACTGGCCTCTTGGCTCCGCCACGCCGCCCTGATTGCCACAGCAACGGTGTTATCTGCTGTGACAGTCCCGGCGGTCGCGGGTGTGGATCTACCCCTATTGGAAAAGGGTAAAGGCGATAAATGTGTCGAGGAGACTCAATACATGCGCCGCAATCATATGGATCTCCTCAAGCATCAACGTGATGAAACGATGCGTAAGGGTATTCGCACCACGCAGCACAGTCTCAAGCAGTGTGTTGAGTGTCATGTCAGTGAAAAGACTGGAAGTGTGGCTGCAAGCAAGGAAGACTTCTGCGTGGCGTGTCATGCCTACGCCAGTGTGAAACTGGATTGTTGGGAGTGTCATGCCACCAAGCCTGGCAAAAAATCACAAACAAAAGTGAACCCGCATGCGCTTAAGCCAAGGGCTTCTCCACTTTTGACTTCGCGTCTGGATGGGGCAGGAAAATGAACGAACCTGTGACAGTTAAGCTGGAAGATCGGCGTAGTTTTTTGAAAGCCGGTGCGGTGGTGGCAGGTGCCACCGTGGCACCTGGCGTTTTGTTTTATGGCATTGCGCATAGTCGCGCACCCGAAGAGGCGGCTTCCAGCGCGGTTCGCTGGGGCATGCTGATTGATAGTGCTAAATGTGGTGATGGCTGCAATGATTGCGTCACCGCCTGCAATACCGAAAACGGGCTTTCCGGTGCAACCGGGCCGCAAGATTCGCAATACATTCGCAAGTTGGATATCAAGGATTTGCGCAATGGGCGCGTGCACAGTTTGCCGATGCTTTGTCAGCATTGTGAAAATCCGCCATGTGTAGATGTCTGCCCAACTGGCGCATCAATGCAGCGTGCAGATGGCATTGTTTTAGTTGATCGCCATATTTGTATTGGTTGCCGTTATTGCATGATGGCGTGTCCCTACAAAGCGCGTTCATTCATCCACGAAGCGGTAACTGATCAAAATCCTGATGTGCCGCGTGGCAAGGGATGTGTCGAATCATGCACTTTCTGTGTACAACGGGTTGATCGTGATGAAAGCCCGGCTTGTGTCGATGCGTGTAACGCCAATGGTCATCACGCCATGTTATTCGGCGATATAAAAGATCCGCAAAGCGCAATTTCTCAAGCTCTCAAATCACAGGCGACCACTGAAGTGCGTGCCGATTTGGGCCTAAACACCGGCGTTCGTTATCAGGGGATTTAACACATGGCGGGCGAAAAATGTCTTGATCAACAATCCTGCAACTCTGCTCAGTTTTGGGCGTTGTTGGGGCTGGGTGGCGTTGTCATCCTTGGTGCGCTGTTTGCCTTTTTTACGTTGGAACATCATGGCCATGTCCTGACCGGCATGAATAACCAGATCGTGTGGGGATTGCCGCACGTTTTGGCTGTTTTCTTGATTGTGGCGGCATCGGGTGTCCTTAACGTCGCTTCAATTGGCTCGGTGTTTGGCAAGAAACTTTACAAGGCGCGTGCGCCCCTGTCCGGCATGTTGGCTTTGGCCATGTTGGCTGGCGGCTTGGCGGTTTTGGTTCTTGACCTGGGTCGGCCGGATCGCTTGGTGATAGCGATGACGTACTACAACTTTAAGTCGATCTTTGCCTGGAACATGATTTTTTACAACGGCTTCTTTGCGATCGTTGGCTTGTATCTGATCACCATGATGGATCGTAGATTGAAGGACTTTTCCACGCCGGTGGGGTTTGCTGCTTTCTTGTGGCGGATTGGTTTGACGACTGCAACGGGTTCGATTTTTGGTTTCCTGGTAGCGCGCGTCGGCTATAACTCCGCACTGATGGCTCCCATGTTCATCGTGATGTCTTTTGCTTATGGCCTGGCTGTGTTCTTGATGGTGCAGACCGCGATGTATAAGTGGAATCAGTTGGCGTTAGATGATCGTATCCTGGGCCGCATGAAGAATTTGCTCGGCATTTTTATCGCCGCGGCGCTTTATTTCAACGTTGTTTTCCACCTGACCAATATGTATTTTGCCAAGCAGTGGGCGTATGAACAGTTCATCTTGCTGGACGGTGGCATCTACACCTTGATTTTCTGGGGCGGACAAATTTTGATTGGCTGTATTTTGCCTCTGGCGTTGTTATTTAGCCCGGGTGCCAGACAGTCAACCGGTAAGGTGTTGGTAGCTTCCATGATGGTGGTGCTGGGTGGCGTTTCGCAAATGTACGTCACTATTGTGGGTGGTCAGGCGTTCCCATTGGTGATGTTCCCGGGTTATCAAGAATCGAGTAGTTTCTATGATGGCCAAATTCATGCATACACGCCCAGTATTTGGGAGATCTTGCTGGGTATGGGCGGAGTCGGTATCGCGTTCTTCCTGACTGTTGCTGCGGTGCGCGTGTTCAAGTTCTTGCCGCAGGATGATTTCAAGTCGTTAGAATCTAAAGATGCCTAATTTTTGAAGAAATATTGCGACAGAAAGCCGACTGATTTGGTCGGCTTTTTGTTTTTTGAGCATAAAATTTCGTCATGCCGTTTATCTATCTCTCTGCCGCCCATAAGTCTTCCGGTAAAACCACGTTAACACTGGGTTTGTGCCGTGCGCTGCACGATCGTGGTCTGAAAGTGCAAGCTTTCAAAAAAGGGCCGGATTACATCGACCCCATTTGGCATGGCTTAGCCAGTCATCGGCCCAGCTACAACCTGGATTTCCACATGATGGAACAGGCGGAAATCCTTGCGTTGTTTGGTCGTCAAGCGCGCGCTGCCGACATCTGCCTGATTGAAGGCAACAAAGGGCTTTACGATGGTATGGACACCGAGGGCAGCAACAGTAATGCGGCGTTAGCCAAGTTGTTGGGCGCGCCGGTTGTGTTGGTGCTGGATTGCATCGGCATGACGCGCGGCATTGCGCCCCTGCTTTTGGGCTATCAGGCCTTTGATGCCGACATCAATATTGCCGGCGTTATTTTGAATAAGGTAGGCGGGCCGCGCCATGAAGAAAAATTGCGGGCGGTGATTGAGCGTTATACCCCGGTAAAAGTGTTGGGTGCTGTGCGCACTGATGCCGATTTGGCGATTGTTGAACGTCACTTGGGTTTGATGCCGGCCAATGAATCTGAACAGGCTGAGCTGCGCATCCAGGCTATTGCTGAACGCGTTAAAGCGCAGGTTGATCTGGACGCCATTATTGCGATTGCGCAACAGCCACAGATTCCGGCCAGTTCCGCCACGCTGTTTCAAACGAGCCAGTACAACCTCAAATTGGCTTATGCCTCCGATGCTGCGTTTGGCTTTTATTATCAGGAAGATTTGGATACTTTACGGGCGGCTGGTGCACAAACCTTGCCGCTTAATACGCTAAAAGATACCGCTTTGCCTGATGTTGATGGCCTCATTATTGGGGGGGGATTCCCGGAAATATTTATTGAGGCGCTCAGTAATAACACGGCATTGCGCGCAGATATTCGGCGTGCGGTTGAAGCAGGCATGCCGGTTTATGCCGAATGCGGTGGCTTGATGTATTTGTCGCGCAGTTTGCGTTGGCATGATCAGCAGGCTGACATGGTGGGCATCATTCCAGGCGATGCGGTCATGGCGGCGCGTCCGGTTGGGCGGGGTTACGCTGCGCTGGCAGAAACTGAAGATGCACTTTGGCCGCCCCAAACCGAAACACTGCCTGCGCATGAATTTCACTATTCCCACTTGGAAAATCTGGCGAGCGGACTTACTTACGCTTACCGGGTTTTGCGTGGTCAGGGCATTGACGGTGCGCGTGATGGTTACGTTTATCGCAATTTATTGGCTTCGTATTGCCATCGGCGGGGCAGTGGAAAGCGCGGCTGGATTGCGCCATTTTTGCAAAAGGTCAGCGCTTATCAAACCGCACGGCGGGTACAGCAACAGGCTGAACTGGCGTCGGTTTAGTGCGTCTGGGCACGTCTTTATAAAACTCTTAACCCTGGAGCGGTGCTCCACTTTATTGGAAGGAAAATGAAATGATTAGCTTGACCCGAGAAGCCGCGGACCAGATCCGCACCTCCGCCTTGCAATCTGGTGCAGAAAACCTTGGCTTGCGTGTTGCAGCCCGGGTTAACGATGCCGGCATGCTGGAATTTGGTATGGGGTTTGATGATGAGCGTAGTAATGATTCAGCAGTTGATTCATGGGGCGTTACCTTGTTGATCAACGCGCAATCGAAGCCCTATTTGGATGATGTCACCATTGATTTCGCCGAGGTTAACCCCGGTGAAAGTCGCTTTGTCTTTAGCAAAGCCAGCGCCGGCGGCGGCTGTGGTTCCGGTGGGGGTGGGGGTGGGGGCGGCGGAGGTTGTGGCAGCGGTGGTTGTGGTTCCGGGGGTGGTTGCGGTTCTTCAAGCTAAGACGGCACTGACGGCACTGTATTTCTGATAATTGACTGGCTGACTGAGAGTATGGATTACTTACCGATTTTCATGGACCTGCGCGGGCGCAATGGTCTGGTGGTGGGCGGCGGCGATGCTGCCGCGCGCAAAGCGAGTTTGATGTTGAACGCAGGCGCATGGGTGACGGTGGTTGCCCCTGCGTCCTTAAGTGAAGCGTTTAATGAATTTGCTAATACCGACCGTTTAATTCATCGAGCGGAGACCTTCACGCCGGCGCATATTGATGGCATGGATGTGGTTTTTGCCGCCTCGGACGATGCAGCGTTGGATCGTCTCGTGTTTGAAGCGGCGCGTGCGCGTCATATTCCAGTTAATGTGGTGGACCACCCTAAACAGTGTTCCTTCATTATGCCGTCTATTATTGATCGCTCTCCGCTGATGGTCGCTGTTTCCAGTGGCGGTGAAGCGCCGGTGCTCTCGCGTTTGTTGCGCGCTCGGCTGGAAACGCTGATTCCGGCTGCTTATGGTCGGCTGGCCGCTTTGGCCGGCCGTTTCAAAAGCCGCGTGCGTGACCAGCTCACCACTACCGAAGCGCGCCGCAAGTTTTGGGAAAAGGCGTTCTTGTCGCCGATTTCAGAGATGGTGTTTTCTGGGCGCGAGCAAGAAGCCGAAGCCAATTTGGCCACGATGCTGGCGGATATGGGCAAATCGCCCGACACCGGCGAGGTTTATTTGGTCGGTGCCGGGCCGGGTAATCCAGATTTGCTCACCTTCCGCGCCTTGCGTTTGATGCAACAAGCCGATGTTGTGGTTTACGACCGTTTGGTTTCACCGCCGATTTTGGATATGTGTCGGCGCGATGCGGATCGGTTGTATGTGGGCAAAGAGCGCGATAACCATGCGGTGCCGCAAGATGAAATCAATATGGTTTTGGTGCGGCTGGCGAAAGAGGGTAAACGTGTCCTGCGCTTGAAGGGGGGCGACCCATTTATCTTTGGGCGGGGTGGCGAAGAAATTGAAACGCTGCGTGAACATGGCGTGCCATTCCAGGTTGTGCCGGCGGTGACTGCGGCGGCGGGTGTCGCTTCGTATGCCGGCATTCCCTTAACGCACCGTGATCATGCGCAAGCCTTGATTTTGGTTACCGGTCATCTTAAAAATGGCAGCATGGATCTGGATTGGGACATGCTGTGTCGTCCCGGCCAAACCATCGTTATTTATATGGGCCTGAAGGGTTTGGTGACCTTGTGCGATGAGATGAAAAAGCATGGCTTGCCCGGCACCACGCCGGCGGCTGTTGTTCAGCAGGGCACTACCATTAATCAGAAAGTGGTGGTTGGCACGCTGGATACCTTGCCGGCCCAAGTTGCCCAGGCTGAGTTGAAACCGCCGACCTTGATCATTGTGGGCAGTGTGGTCAGTTTGCACGCCAAATTGAATTGGTTTCATCCGGAACCGTCTGATGACGATCATTGGCATACTCCCTTGGATACACCTGCTAGCTTGGTCTGATTTATGGATTGGTACCTGATTCTTGCTAAGCCGAAACAGGAAAAGGTGGCACTCGTTAATCTGCAGCAGCAGGGCTACGAGTGCTACCTACCCTTGATTAAACTGGAAAAGCTCCGCCGCCAAAAGCTGAGGTTAGTGGAAGAGGCGTTGTTTCCGCGCTATTTGTTCATTCACCTTAATACCAGTAGTAGCGGGCAAAGTTGGGCACCAATCCGCTCAACTTTGGGGGTGAGTCAGATGGTTCGCTTTGGTAACGAGTACGCCAAAGTTGACGCGAAAGTGATTGAGTTTTTGCAATTTCACGATCAGGAACGCGATGCATCACCGCAACATCTTTTCCAGCCGGGTGAAAGTGTACTCATCACGCAAGGCCCGTTTTCTGGCTTGAACGGCATTTATCAACTAACGGATGCCGATAAACGCGTCATGATTTTGATTGAGTTACTTAACAAGCCCGTTCAATTGCATATAGATCCCGGCGCATTACAAAAAGACGGTTAGGGGGGTGCGGGGTGTGCAGGTTGTGGTACTTGTGACACTTGCGACATCAGGTGCAGGGCGGCTTGTTCCGCCCCATCGGTCTTTATTGGCTTTTTCTTCGCTTGCCGCCAGAGCGCGTGCAGCTCCGTTTCAATCCGGGCTGAGAACAGGGTTGCTTCATCAATGGCTGCGGCGATGTTGTTTTTGAATAACCACTCCGTCAGAAATGGGGTTTCCGGCCAATCGGGACGGTCGAGAAATAGAACCGGTATTTGATGCGCGGTGGCTTCGACGAAACTGCCGTATCCCACTTTGGTGATCATCACGTCACTGGATGCGACTAGATCCAGGAACGACATGCCGGTTTGCTGAAACGTCAGCACATCTTGGCGCGCATGCTGGGGCAACGATGGATCTGCGTTTGTGCTTTGCACCCAATCACCCGGCACCAACCACAGCAGATTTTTTACTTGCGGGAGCTCGGCCTTGCCTTGGTAGCCGATACCGCCGAAGCCGATCAGCGCGAGCGTACTGTTCGCCGGTAACGCCAACTTCGCCAGCAGGGCTGTGTGTTGATTGCGACCGCGCGCTGCAATTGGGTTAATGGATGTGCAACATAGCGGCGAAATCCCGGTTAAGCCGGTCATTGGCATGGCAGGCGTCGGTTGCAAAAAGTGGGCCGCTGAGGCGTAGGCTGCGCGGATTTCCCGCAGAATTTGCGGCATGCCATCTAAATGCTGTAGATAAGCCTGCGAAATATCAAACCAATTCAACGAGCATAAAGCGGTGGCTGGAATGGCGGCTTGTGCAGCCGCGGCGAGCGGTAAATACGCCACATCGGCCAATACTTGATCAAAGGCCTGCGCGCGCATCCAGGCTGCTTCAGTTTGCACGCACTCTGACCAGTCTAGGTGAAAATCGCAGTAAGCGGCATGACTGGCGGCCAGATTAACCCGCATGGCATCGTGCATGATCATGCCGACATCGGCGGCGGCGTGGCGGTGGGTAAAATCGCCCTCTATGCGCTCATGCAGCGCTGCGTGACTGAGGCCGGACCAGAGCGTTAATTCAAAGGCGTCAATTGCGTCAAACGTGTCAAGCGCGGGCTGAAGGCGACGTAACGCATTCAACACCGGTGCGGCTTGCGCTAAATGCCCGAGGCCATGATGACTAATCGCCGCTAATAATTTCATCGCGCAGCCGATTTTTCGGTTTGTTGTAGTACTTCCGCTTGTTGTAGAACTTCTTTTAGCAGCGGCAAAGACAGCATGCGTTTCAGGCTCAGTGAGTAAACATCCAGTAAATCCACTAGCCGTAATAAATGAGGTAAATCGCGCTGACAGTGGGTCAACATGTAGCGCATCACTTCGTCGGGTAGCTGCAGCCCGCGTGACGCGGCGTGTCCTTGCATCGCAACGCGCTTATCACTGTCACTGAGTGGATGAAGTCGAAACACTAATCCTTGCGCTAGCCGGGTGGCCAAGTCGGCGCGAAAGGGCGCTTCTGTTGCGGTCACTAGCTGTGCTGGCGGCAGCGGCCCGCTGGCAATGATGATGCCATCGCCTTCGCGCGCGGCATTAATCAAACTGAACAAGCGAATCTGTGCCTCGCCATCCAGTTGCAACACGTCATCCACCGCTACAAAAGGCTGCGGCGGCTCGGGTAACGCTTGCCGCGGGCCGGCGTTTGCTCGCGCAAGCTTCGCTATATCTCGTTCATTGCTTGCTTTATTGCCCATCACGAAGTCTGTTGCGCGGCACCATGCTTTGAGCAGATGACTCTTGCCTGCTCCCGGCTCTCCCCATAGATAGAGTACCGGCTCTTGCGTTGCACCGGCGGCATGCGCTTGCACTGCCGCGAGCGCTTCCGCATTGGGGCCGGCGAGAAAGTTAGCAAAATCGGGCGGCGAATCTGGGCGTATGTCCAGAATTAATTGATTTAAGGTGGGGGCGTGCAAGGCGTAGTTTTGAGCGGGAAGAAAGAGAAGAGGAGAGGGCGATGAAGGGAAGCTCGGCGCGCGATTTTAGCAGCCCACGCCGTGTAAAACGCAAGGCAAGAAGTGGATTGTGGGGCTACGCGCTGGCGGATGATGATGGATTGTGACGAATTGTGACGGATTGCAATGCACGACACGGTTATCACGCAGCCTCGACTTGACAAGCGCAGGCGTGCAAGCCTAAATCGCGTTCTGATGACTGACTTTATCGACTGCCGTGAATACTGAACAAGATTGTCTCCCCGTTGCGCACCCCGTCACCGATGTTCCACCGGTGGTTGAAGAAGAATTGGCACCGGGCGAACGGGCAACCTTAACCGCCCAAATTAAAGCATTACTGCTCGAACAAGATGCCGTTTTGGTGGCGCATTACTACACGGCGGCGGTTTTGCAACAGTTGGCGGAAGAAACCGGTGGTTGCGTTTCCGATTCCCTCGAAATGGCGCGTTTTGGTCATGCGGCAAAAGCTAAAACCCTGGTGGTGGCGGGTGTTCGCTTTATGGGGGAAACCGCTAAAATTCTTAATCCAGAAAAGCGGGTGCTCATGCCGGATTTGCGCGCGGAATGCTCGTTAGATTTGTCTTGCCCCGCCGCGGATTTCAGTCAATTTTGTGATGCCCATCCAGAGCGTACTGTGGTGGTGTACGCCAACACCTCGGCTGCGGTGAAAGCGCGGGCTGATTGGGTGGTCACTTCCAGCATTGCGGTGAAAGTTGCCGCACATTTGCACGCGCAAGGCAAAAAAATGATCTGGGCCCCTGATCGATTTTTGGGCGACTATGTGCAAAAAACCACGGGCGCAGATTTGTTGCTCTGGCAAGGTTCCTGTGTTGTGCATGAAAAATTTAAGGCCGAAGGCATTCTCGCGTTGAAAAAGCTTTATCCAGAAGCCGCCATTTTGGTTCATCCGGAATCGCCGGCCAATGTGATTCAACTGGCCGATGTGGTTGGCTCGACGACACAATTGATCCGTGCTGCCGCCGAACTGCCGCATAAAACCATGATTGTTGCCACCGATAACGGCATTTTTCACAAGATGCAACTTGCCGCACCCGGTAAGAAATTGCTGGAAGCGCCCACCGGCGGCACCGGTGCGACCTGCGTATCGTGCGCGCATTGCCCTTGGATGGCGATGAATGGCCTGAAGGGCTTGCATCATGTCTTGACAACGGGTGATAACGAAATTGCGGTTGATCCGGCAGTCGGCGTGCGGGCCGTGCTATCAATCAATCGGATGTTGGAGTTTGCCGGTCAAACCGGTATTAGCGTCGCCGGCATGAGTGGCGATTAGAATTATAAAAATTCATTTCATCAAGGAAACATCATGAGTTTTATCCAGGAATTTAAAGCCTTTGCCATGCGCGGCAATGTCGTTGATTTGGCTGTTGGTGTCGTTATTGGCGCTGCTTTCGGCAAAATCGTCGATTCCCTCGTCAAGGACATCATCATGCCGATGGTGGGCGCGGTACTCGGCGGCGTGGATTTCAAACACTTCTATCTCAATCTTAGTAGCACCCCTTATGACAGTTTGGAGTTGGCCGAAAAAGCCGGTGCTCCGCTGATCAAATATGGCGCATTCATTAACAGCATGGTCGATTTCACCATCATCGCGTTCGCCATCTTCGTTGCTGTTAAAGCGATCAACAAACTGAAGCGTTCAGAAGCGGATGTTCCGGCTGCGCCACCCCCTGCGCCCGCGCCAGTCGCAACGCCGGAAGATATTCTTCTGCTGCGCGAAATTCGCGATGCGCTGAAGCGATGAAGTATTGAAACGATGAAGCTCCGTTCCGCCATATTGCCGTGGGTGTCTGCAGCGCTGCTCATGCTGTTGTTAGGTCTCAGTGTCAGCAATGCGCAAGACCATCAGCAGGTGGGTTCTCACTCGCGTGACGATTTGACCCGTAGTGCGCGTTCCGCTATTCAGCAGCTCGGTCGCGAAAATGGGTTTTTCAACGACGCGACCTTGAAAATTGGCTTGCCGAAAAAGTTTGCCAAGGCTGACCGCATCTTGCGCACGCTGGGTCACCAGCAAAAAGTAGATGATCTGATTTTGGCGATGAACCGAGCCGCCGAACTTGCCGTGCTGCAGATGCAAACGCCGGTGTTAAACGCGATTCAGCACATGCCCGTCAGCGATGAGCACCGCGCCAGCAGTGATTCGTTTCGTCAAGTCAGCGAAAAAGAACTTGCTGAAACGCTGCTGGCGATTATTCAGGCCAACAGCGAAAAATCGGATCTCACCCGTGCCTACCGAAATTTGGCCAGCGTACTGGCACGTTACGGCATTAAAAGTGAGCTCATCACAGTCGAGCGCTACGTTAATACGCAGGCGCTGAATGCACTTTATCGCCGCATTGGCGAAGCAGAACAGCAACTGCGCACGCAAAGCGCTACGCTGGCCGCTCCCTTTGCTTCTTCTGTTGCCTCACCTATTGTTACCACAAAAATTTCAGTTCATTAACCGACAGTCGTCAACATTTAACAAAAAGGAATTTCCATGCAATTTAAATCTAGTGTTCTAAGTAGTCTCACCATCGCCATGCTCAGCACGGGTGTCATGACCGCCCACGCCGCCGAAGCCCCTTATTACAACCCGAGCAACACCGCCAGCCAAAGCGGAAAAACCATTGGTTATGAATTGTTCAGAACCATTGGCTGCCCTGGCCGCGGCATTCTGGAAGCGCCCTGTGCTGTACCGCCGGCTCCAGCCCCGGTGCAAGTGCAGGCTAAATCAGCGCCCGTGGTTAAAATTCCTGACAGCGATGGAGATGGCGTTGCTGATGATAAAGATCGTTGCGCCAACACCCCGGCAGGCGCAAAAGTCGATGCCAGAGGCTGTGAGGTGGATAGTGATAAAGACGGCGTGGTCGATCGTCTCGATCAATGTCCCGATACGCCGATTGGCCGCGTGGTCAACGCGCAAGGCTGTGAGCTGGATAGTGACAAGGACGGCATTGTCGATGCGCTTGATCAATGTCCCGACACGCCCGCTGGTCGCGTGGTGAATGCGCAAGGCTGTGAGCTGGATGGCGATAAAGATGGCGTGGTGGATGCGCTTGATAAATGCCCAACAACGCCCGCCAGCCGCGTGGTAAATGCGCAAGGTTGTGAACTTGATGGCGATAAAGATGGCGTGGTGGATGCGCTGGACCAATGCCCAACAACGCCGGCCGGCCGTGTGGTGAATGCGCAAGGCTGTGAACCTGATGGCGATAAGGACGGCATTATTGATGCCGTTGATCAATGTCCTGCCACGCCAGCAGGGGATCGTGTTGATGGGAAAGGCTGTTCAATCCCCAACGCATTCAATTTGGTTGGCGTGAATTTTGACGATGGCAAAGCTAATCTGCGCCCTGAATCGACGCGCATTCTGAACGAAGCGGTCGAAATTTTGAAGCGCTATCCGGGCTTGAAAATTGAAATTGCAGGGCATACCGACAGCCGTGACAGCGACCTGCGCAATCAGATTCTGTCTGAAAAGCGCGCCCAAGCAGTGATGCAATATTTCGTTGAGAACGGTATTGACGCGAGTCGCCTGCAAACGAAAGGCTATGGCGAATCCATGCCGATCGCCGGCAATGACACACCTGAAGGCCGCTTCAAAAATCGTCGAGTTGAGCTGCTCAGCCTGAACTAACAGAAATTCACTGAAGCTCACTGATGTAACAATCGGCTGGGGCGTTTTTTTACTTTACTAACCCGGGCTTTCCCGGGTTTTTTTATGGTTTTTTTCGTTTTAGGGGGGGCTTTAGTTTTATCTTGCCAATACAAAACCTTAAAGCAGAATAATATCGTATTGCTCTTGGGTAAAAATACTTTCTACTTGCAGTGAAATGGGCTTGGCAATGAAATCAGATAGCTGCGCCAGGCTTTGCGACTCTTCATCGAGAAACTGCTCAATCACCGTTTGCGAAGCCATGATGCGATATTCGCGCGCACTGAATAATCGCGCTTCCCGCAAAATAGCCCGCAATATTTCATAGCAGGTCGTTTGCGCAGTCTTGATCTGGCCGCGACCTTGACAGCTTGGGCACGGTTCGCACAACACCCGCGTCAAACTTTCGCGCGTTCGTTTCCGCGTCATCTCAACCAGCCCTAGGGAGGTAAAGCCGTTAATGGTCATCCGCGTGCGGTCACGCGCTAGCGATTTGGAGAACTCGGCCAGCACGGCATTTTTATGCTCAGTGTTGTCCATGTCGATGAAATCGAGAATGATGATGCCGCCCAGATTGCGTAAACGCAGTTGTCGCGCAATGCTTTGAGCGGCTTCCAGATTAGTCTTAAAGATGGTTTCATCGAAGGTGCGGCCGCTGGTAAAACTGCCGGTATTGACGTCGATGGTGGTGAGCGCTTCGGTCTGATCAATCACCAAATAGCCGCCGGACTTGAGGTCAACGCGCCGGCCTAAGGCTTTCTCGATTTCGTCTTCCACGCCGTAAAGATCAAATAACGGACGATCCGCCGTGTAATGGCTGACTTTGCCCGCGCTGTTGCGCGCAAATTCATCAGCAAACGCCTGCAAACGCAAGAAAGTCTCGCGTGAATCAACCAGAATGCGGCTGGTTTCGGTGGTGGCGAAATCGCGCAGCACCCGATGCTCTAAATCCAACTCCTGGAAAATCAGTTTCGGGCCGGGGGTATTTTCTGCGCGGGCCTGAATTGCGTACCATAAAGTGCGCAGATAAGACACATCAGAGGCCAGCTCATCATCTTCCGCAATATTCGCCATGGTGCGGATGATAAAACCGCCATGTTCATCAACCGGCAAGACGCGCGTCAGGCGTTCGCGCAGAATTTCGCGTTCACTTTCATCTTCAATTTTCTGCGATATGCCGATGCGCGTTTCTTGCGGTAGATAGACTAGAAAGCGTCCCGCCATGCTGATTTGCGTCGATAGCCGCGCACCTTTCGCGCTGATCGGGTCTTTAATGACTTGCACGAGAATGCTCTGGCCTTCATGCAGCACTTTTTCAATGGGGCGCGGGCAATTGTCACAACGAGCTTCCACAATATCGCCAACATGCAGAAAGGCGGCGCGATCCAAGCCAATATCGATAAAAGCGGATTGCATGCCCGGCAACACCCGGCTTACGCGTCCCTGATAAACATTGCCCACCAAACCCCGCTGACTGTCACGCTCAATATGTAATTCCTGTATTTCGCCCAGATACACCACGGCCACGCGCGTCTCTTGGGGCGTGATGTTGATCAGAATTTCTTCACTCATAAAATATCAAAGCCTAATTTTTTTAGTAATTCGGAAGTTTCATACAAAGGCAGCCCCATCACGCCGGAATAGCTGCCCGTAATATTTTCGATAAACATGGCCGCACGGCCTTGAATGCCATAGCCGCCGGCTTTGTCGCAGCCTTCACGCGTTGCCAGGTAAGCGGCAATTTCCCGGTTGGAAAGCGTTTTGAAGGTAACGCTGCTTTCACTCAAAACCAGGTCAAAGCGGCCCTGATAAATGGCGGCTACCGCCGTTAAAACGGTGTGCGTGCGACCCGAATAGCGCCGCATCATGGCTGTGGCAGAGTCGCGATCGGTTGGCTTGCCTAAAATGCTGCCATCTAGCGTAACCGTTGTGTCCGCCGCGAGAATCGGCCAATGCGGCAGCCGGCGCACTTTTTGCACATAGGCCCCCGTTTCTGCTTTTAGACGCGCAACCCGCTGCACGTAGTCAACGGCGGGTTCATTAGGATACGGTGTTTCATCTACATCTAGCCGTTCATGTGTCGTGCGCAATGGCAATACGGTCGGCTCCAGGCCCACTTGACGCAACAATTCCAGGCGTCGCGGGCTTTGCGAGGCCAGGTAGAGCCGCTTGGAGGTGAGCGGATTGGATTGAGAGGCGGAGGACGACATGGCGCGCGAGTTTACCTGCACCCGCATGGTGCATGCTGAATTAGTCTTGTTTTGATTTGATCAAGATTAAGAAAAATTAAACATGGGTGCATGAATTATTCGCGATGATAAGGATGATGGTTGAGCAGACTGACCGCGCGATACAGTTGTTCCGCTAATAAAACACGCGCAAAAGCATGCGGCAGGGTCAAGCGGGACAGCGCCAATGTGCTCTCTGCTTTGTCCAGAATGGCGGGCGCTAAACCATCGGCACCGCCAATCACCAAGCAAGTGTCCTGACCTGATTCTAGCCAACGTGCCAATAAATCTGCCAATTCTCGCGTCGTTACTTGGCGGCCATGCTCATCAAGCGCCACCAAGCGACTGCCCGCTGGCCACTTTTCCAGCAAACGAACCGATTCAGCCTGTTTTAATGTGTGCGCCGACTGCGTGGAACGCTTTTCTGGCTTCACCGCCACCAGATCAACCCGAGCTTCACGCGGCATTCGTTTGATATATTCAGCCGTCGCCTCGTCGGCCCAGTCGGGTAATTTGTCGCCTACCGCCAGTATGGTCAGACGCATTTGCAGCCTCGCTTACACGATCAAAATCCTATCCTACTAAAAAAATCTGGTTTTTTTGCGGCTAACTGCTTTACAAGGTTGGGTTCGATCTCTACAATGCGCATCTCTGGTTCGGGGGGTATAGCTCAGCTGGGAGAGCGCTTGCATGGCATGCAAGAGGTCAGCGGT
>CAYWXO010000002.1:0-49017 GCA_964462255.1 uncultured Thiobacillus sp.
CCGCCTAAATTACAGCGAGACGAATTTGAAACCAGCGCTGCTTTTCAAGCTCGGCTCGTGCAAACACAGGCACGCTACGAAGTTCAAGTAGCTGACTACAACCGGCAAGTGGCCGACTATGAGCGTCAAGTCAAAAACCATTACGCCCAACTTGGGCCGCTGCCTGTTGAGCAACGCCAAAACGCCATTCGCACCGCCTTCCTGAATAGTCACGCTGCCCCTCGGTTAAGCCAACTTCGCTATGACGCAGACACCCAATCCTTTTACGCCGACATCTCAAACGAGAATGGCGGCGACCTCAAAAAATCCATCGCCCTGCGCGATATCCCTCCTGATCGCGCGCGTAGCCTGAAGCCGCAATTAGAAGCCGCCCAACCGGAAGTTCTTTTCCGCATCAACCCGGATAACAGCCTGACTTGGGCCTCCATCACGCTGCACGCTGGCAATGAAAAACTCGCTGCTATACCGGTTAATACGGGTGAAAATTCAGCAAATGCAAATGCTCAGCGCGTAGAAGTGGCCATCAAAACATTGGACGTGGCAACGCCCAAATTCGACCTCCCTAAACCCATAGGCCTGCAAAAATCGACTTTCGCCATTCAAGATGACGCCAACATTGCCGCCCAGCAAGCCGAAATAGATCGTATCAAACGCGAACGTGCTCGCGCCGAAGCCCGTGCTGCCGAAATGGCACGACTCGAACAAGAGCTCATTCGCCTCAAACAAAGCGCACCAGCCGAATTCACTGATGATCTCTCACCACGACTCGCGCAAGCCAAAGCCGGCAAGCCGGATAAAAATCTGCATATTTTTGCCGTCGGTATCGGAGACTACGCTGACGTAGCCGATGTCCCTTACGCCGATCGCTCCGCCAAACTGTTTGCCGAATTGGCGCAAAAAGTGCTCGGCGCGTCTGATGAAAATATCATTGTCCTGACCAACCAAGAAGCCACCAGCGGTCGTTTGCGTGGCCGCCTTCGCACTTTACTAGGGCATCTCACCGAGCAAGATCGCCTTATTATTTATTTTGCCGGCCATGGTGCCCCCGCCCAGGATGGCAAGCAAGTGTTTTTACTCGCACAAGACAGTGTGGTAGGCAGCTATGAAGAACCAGATTTACAGTTAAATGCGCTCTATCGCCAAGTCAGCCAAAGTGGCGTCGGCCAAGCGCAATTATTCATCGACGCCTGCTTTTCCGGCCGCAGCAGTAATGACGAAATGCTGTTTAAAGGTATGGGCGGCGTCACCATCGTGCCCAAACATGGTGTCCACGCCGATAGCCGCATGACGGTAATCACCGCCGGCCGCGCGCATCAATTTTCCAACTGGCAGGAAAAGAAAGGACATCGTTTGTTTGGTTATCACTTAATGCACGCCCTGCTTGATGGTGGTACGCAAGTATCTGCGGACAAATTGCACGGCATGATAAAGCAAAAGGTGTTAGCGGATTCTTTGCGTATCAGCCCGCAGAACAAACAAGAACCGGAATTGCTTGGCAATGCCAGCGCGGTGTTAAAGCCTTAATTTATAGTCACCCGTTCTAGGTGACGGAAAGTTTTCCGCAACGGGTTTTGCTGTGCTGCTCGCATGATTGACCTTCGAACGTGCAATAGTTGGCACTGCGTTGCGTTGGTGCCGCCTCGGCGATAAGTGTGAAACCAGCCTTGCCGGCTGCTCATGCGATATTCAAAAAAGACACATTCCAATACCAGCAAGCTAGGTTTGGCAGAAATTGTGGGAACAAATGCCCGGCGTGGCGCTCAACGGTAGCCCGATAACGATAGATTTTATTTTTCAGCCTGCTAGGCAGCGCTTGGTTAGCGCTAAGTGTGTCGTTTCAATACTAAGGATTTCAACGCATGCAGCAATGGATATTTCTTTCGGTGGCTATTGTTAGCGAAGTCATTGCAACATCGGCACTGAAAGCATCAGAAGGGTTTTCTCGCTTGTGGCCATCGCTTATTGTTGTCGTAGGTTACCTATTCGCTTTCTACTTTTTATCGCTCACTCTCAAAACAATTCCCATTGGTGTGGCTTATGCCATTTGGTCTGGCGTCGGGGTTGCGCTTATCGCACTGATCGCATGGGTGTTGTTTGGGCAAGCACTGGATACACCCGCAATCATTGGTATTTTATTAATTGTTGCTGGCGTGATCGTCCTCAACGTATTTTCCAAGACCGCTTCCCACTGATAAGAAAATTTTTTTATGTTTACCTGCACAAAGAAAATCAAATTTAAATATATTATTTGCGGCCTTGTATTTAGCGCAAGCTTGGCAGGGTGTAATAGCACCCTCAACAATAATTCGGGTAACTTGCTGAAGCCAATGCAGGAGAAACAAAATGAATACAGCGTGGAAGGGTATAACAAAAATACGGCTCTGTTAGTGGCGACTGTAGCAGATGCAGTATTCAGGAACGACTATGGAAAAAGTGGCTTTGCACGCGCGGGTGTCGAATATGATGGATATTTTGCGGGCAACGAAGGTTTGGTCGATTTGCAATTTGCCTACGGTCACCGGGGAAATATCAATGGAAATATGGATATTTTTATTTCCATACGCGGATCCAAAGAGAACATAGACTGGATTACAGACTTACATTATCTTGCAGCCAAATACAATGAAAATATCGACAGTAAAATCACCGTCCACGCGGGTTTTATCAATAGCGCTAATTTTCTTGAGAAACAAGAAGGCAAAGCCAAAATAAGTTCTTTTTCTCTGCTTGACTTGATTAATCAGAATATCAGCGGCACGCGAAATGACAAATTTTTTATCACGGGCCATTCTTTAGGGGGTGCCGTTGCCACTCTTTATACCACTAAGTTGTTTGATAGAGGTTTAAGCCGCGAAAAAATGGTAACTTTCACCTATGGTGCGCCGCCGGTTAGCATGGATGAAGGCATGACTAAAGAACGGATGAATTCGCTTGCATTAGCTGGCAAAGCGGAAGCCATTAAAGATATTGCTAAAACAACCTTATTAGGTAATGAGAGCAAGGCCGTTAACTATTATATTGAACGATATTTCGATAAAGTGCAGATCTTCCGCATATATGACAGTAATGATATTGTTCCTAAATTGATTCCGCCAGCTCGGCACTTGGGCACGCCTGTGATGTACCAGAGCAAAATTTCAGCGAAAGAATTACTCGATAAAAATAAGCATCTGCAACTTCATTTGATGAATAACTATTTTAATTTGATACAGAACACGCAACCGCTGGACCCTGCCACAAAGACTGGCGGATTAATTGATTTGGTTTTCTAACGTAAGCGTAGTAAAATAGGAGGGTGCATACACAAGCATTAAATTTTTTTGTTTACGTTGTGTTTTACATTATGGTTTTTTTAATTTTATTAAGTGTTTTTTAGGAGAATTTCATGGGTTTATTTGATATGTTCAAAGGCGATAGCGAGGAAATGACACCTCATTTTGCATTTGCGGCTTCTTTGTTATATATGATGGGCGCTGATGGTGAATTTGATACTGAAGAAATTGGTCATTTGTTATCCGTGTTAGGCGGTTCAAATGAAGGTGGTTCCATTGGTGTTGGAGCAAACAATAAAGCGTTGCTGGATCGTGCCACTAAATATGTTCGTAAAAACAATTTAGATACCTTCCTGGCTGAAATTACACCTATTTTATCCGATGCACAAAAAATGTGCATGTTGATCAATTTGATTGACTCTTCCTTATCTGATGGTCAAGCAGAACCTGAGGAACAAGCCATGTTTGGCAAGATTATGACTGCATTTGGCATTTCTGAAGATCGTTTCAAACCCTTCTTTGAAGTCATTGTGTTGAAAAATGATCGTTCTGTCTTTACCAATCAAAATCACCCTAAAAATCAGGATGGTTATAAAGTCAAATTAGATATTACTAAGTAATATATCTAAAACTTAGTATCAGCCTCACAGCGCCTGCTTTCTGCAGGCGCAATTCAAAACCAAAATGGTCCATCTTTACTTAAGAATTCATCGTAGCGCATGTAGTGCGTACCATCGCAAGAAAATGTCAGGCTAACCATGCCGTTGAATAGGTTGATGGATGACATGCGCAAATAAATATTTTCGTCGGCCATGCGAAGTGAACGCAAATTAGCCAGTATGCGCGCAACGTCCGGCAAAGGGATCAGTGCCTCTTCTGGGTACGGTTGCGGCGGATAAACTAGGCAAATATCGGTATCACTCAACGTTTCTTGATCAAGGATACGATAGCGAAACGGGTCATCAAGCGTCCAAATTGTGACTTGACTGCTGGAAAAGTGAATCTGACACTGAAACACGCCACGCTGAGTCAAGAGTTCTTCCAAGATAGAAAGTGCTTGATCTAAATGTTGATCCATCGGGCTTTCAATGCGGCATTGCAAAAAAACACAACTCCGAATAGCCGGGTCTCCTTTAATTTGTCGCCAGTGGCCGGGTTCTTCATACAACGTTGAAGAAACAGGCAAATTGCGTAAATCAAAATCTGCGCCAACGTAACCCAGCACTTGTCCATTTTCCGCCCGCACAATCTGCAGCGCGGTCAGCGAAGGCCGACTTTTAGATAAACTGATGTAGGCATCTGATAGCAAAAATCCCCACGCTGGCACAACCTCTTTCATGTAAGGCCGCTGTGAACGGTCACGCCCTGCGAAGCCTGCCATGAGCCCGGCTTCGCCGAAGGTATCTGATATTTGCACCCCCTCAGTATTGACGCAGTAAAGATAAGTGCAGAACGGAATGTTATCGAAGCCAGACTGCAATACCGTGTTTAACGCCTCGCGACAATCCCATTCAGGCGCGCACTGCTCAGCCAGGCAGGTGAGCGGTTCGTGCAACATGCGGGCCAATTGTTCGCGCTGCTGATAAATGTTGTCTTTCCATGAACTCTGCATAACGATGATTTCCTTTTGACTTTGACTTTGACTTTGACGTAGCAAAGTTAACGTTATCAAATTAGCGTAACCGTGCGGTGGGTTACGCCATAAAATTTTCTGAACAATTTGGCTTTGAGAATATCAATGCTCCATTTTCTCGCTCCTCTACAACAAGTGTGCGATGACTTGCAGCGCGATAGCGCCGAATTCGTTGCCTATTTTCGCTGGGTTGCAATCTATTTTTCCGTCGATAATCAACTCTCTTGACCACACTCACTTCTTTGCCCTCCTCACCTCTCTATCCATCGCATTTCTTTTAAAAAAGGGTTTCATTTTGTTCTCCTCTATTTCGCATCAGATGCCGTCTTTAGCAGCGATTCTGCTGGTGGCTACGCCTGTTTTTTTCGCAAGCGTGCAGGCTAACGAGTTCAAGGTAGGAGATCGTTTACCCGCCAAAAGTGCGCCCAATAACGCTTATAAAACCCTAACCTGGGATGATTTGTTGCCGAAAGGTTGGGATCCGATGGCGGGCTTCAAAGACCTCAATTTGGCCAAAATGGATGATGCTGATCCGCGTGCCACGGAAGCGTTGGAAAAGATACGCTTGGCTTGGAATGTAGCCCCCGCTAATCCTGCCATTAACGGCAAGAATATCCGTATTCCCGGTTTCATCGTCTCGCTTGATGGCGGCCCCAATGAACTACGCGAATTTCTGCTAGTGCCTTATTTTGGTGCCTGCATTCATGTGCCCCCGCCGCCCGCTAATCAGGTTATCCATGTCATGCCCAATAAACCGGTGAAAGGCGTCAAAAACATGGAAGCTGTTTGGGTGACCGGCAAAATTAGTATAGGAATGTCAGATTCAGAAATGGGTCATTCGAGCTATCGTATGCAAGCCGTTAGCGTGACCCCTTATAAAAAGTAAACAAGCCCTGTCAAATTCGGCGATTTTAAATCTTTCTCGTTTTTTACCCGCTTTATTTGCTAATCCATGCCGCATTTGCCTGCTGAGAGGATACGATTCGCTCCTTTTTAAGCCTGATACGGTGACGCAATGAATTGGTTAAGCAATCTGCTAAAAAAACCCAGCACAAATTCTGCCGCACAAACCAGTGTAGCTTTGGCTCAGGTGCAGCCGACGAGCGATGAAACTGCTCAATTACGGCGTTCACTCACGGCTGCCCTCACCCAGGAAGAACGTCAGCAACTTGTTACACGCCTTGCCCATTCCCTTGCAGAGCGTCTGCAAGCGCCCCTCGCGGAGGATGCCGCTGACATTTGGGCCAGCACAATCTGCAAAATTTCCGATAAAGCGCTGGCCTTAATTTGGGTTGAGAAATTATCCGACGAGGCCGCCCTCAGTGAAATTGCCACGCAAGCACGTAGCGCTGAAGTGCGTTACGCAGCAGCCAAGCGCATCACTTCCACCAACGTGCTTGAACACGTTGCTCAACTTGCCCGCAATAAAGATAAACGGGTGGCTCACCATTGCGCAGAGTTGTTAAAACAACATCGACACGCCGAAGCCGATGCACGTCGCGCAAGCGAAATTCACGCTGACTTGCAACGCTTACTCGCCAGCCCGCCTTTGCCGCATACCCCACTGCTTGATCTGAAGAATGCTTTGAGCGCCCTAAACCATGCAGGAGAAACCGGTGCGCAATGCAATACTTTGCTGCAACAGGCTCTTGCCCAATTGCGGCAAGAATCGGAAGCGCTGCGCGATCTGCAATTGCAGGTGAAAGCAGCACAGGCACTAGCAAGCCTCTGTCAGCACGCTGCTTGGCCTTGGCATGCAACGATGACCGATTGGCAGCAGCAGTTTTCTGCCTTACAACACGCGCACACTGAGCGCCCTGCTTGGTTGACTAAACTGCCCATCGCAAGCACCTTGAGCACTGCGCTGGCTGAAATAGCGCATTGTTTGCAAAGCATGGCGGAACAAGATGCGCTCATGCAAAGTTGTGTCGCCTTTCTTTCTGCTCAGGAAGCCGCATCCCTTAACGACCTTCCGCTTGATGAAGCGGTGTTTTCAACTTGGCAAGCGCTGGCCAAACCCACGCAAGCTGCCGCATTGGCTGAGTTACAGGCGCGTTGGCAAGCACTCAATATACATGCGCCAACATTAGCCATTTCAGCCGTGAGTTTGCCTAATGAAGTAGAAACTGTAGCGCCTGAGGTGCCCATTATTGCGCCCGTCGCGACTACCAAGCCGCCAAAACGCGAGCGTAAGCCGTTTGATTCGGCGGCCTTTATGCTGTTGTTAGATTCTTTAGAACAAAATATTTCTGAAGGTCATTTAATTGCTGCTGATGCCAATGCAAAGCAAATCAAAAATCAACTTGGCAATAACAGTTTGCCCACTGCGCTCCATTCGCGTTTACATGATTTGCAAGCGCAATTGGAAACTTTACGCGGCTGGGCACGCTGGGGCACGCAACAAGCGCGCGATAAATTAATCGCCGATGCGCAAGCTCTCTTGAAAGAAAATCAAGAGGTAAATGAGCTTGTCGATGCTATTCCCAAGTTACGCGAGGCATGGAAACGGTTAAATGTGCATAGCGCTGCCAGCAAGGAGCAATGGGAAATTTTTGATGCGGCGCTAGAACAAGCCTACATCCCCGTTGCCGCGCTGCGGGCTGAACAAGCCGTCCAGCATAATCTGGCTTGTGCTGCCAAAACGGCTTTGTGTACGCAGTGGGAAGCGGAATGGGAAGCGCATGCCGCCAATATAGCCAATGAAAATGCCGATTTTAAAGTCATTGAGCACTTACGTTCCGAATGGATCAAGCAATGGCAAGCGGCAGCCCACGCCAGTTTTCGTGACGAGCGCTTACTCCGCAAACGTTTTGATAGTTTGATTGATCTTATTGACCAGCATTTAACGGCGGTGCGCAAATCTGAATATCGTCGCCGGCTGGACTTGATTGCACGCGCAGAAGCGCTAAAGGAACAATCAGATTTACGTTTAGCGGTCGCGGAAGTCAAAGCGCTACAACAGCAATGGACGCAACAAAGTCATGCTATTCACCTTAAACGAAGTGAAGAACAAAAACTGTGGACACGCTATCGCGCTGCTTGTAATGCGGTTTTTGAACGGCTCAATGAACAACGTTCCGCACAATCCAATGAACGCTTAGGCCAGCTGCAAGCACGGCAAGCCCTGTTGGACAACTTTTCCAGCCGCTTGGATGACGCAGCCCTCCGTTCTGATATACCTGAGATTCAAACGCTTCGAACCGCGCTCAGCGAGTTTAAAAAGGAGTGGGAGTCAGCGCGCATTGTTCCACGTGAAACAGATGACAAGTTAGAAGCTAAGGCGCGTGAACTCATGCAACGCGCACAGCAGCGAATCAATTCTTTTCATAATGAAAAGCAACATGCGCAATTCAAGCTGCTCGTTGAAAAGGCCACTTTGATCGAGAAAATTGAAGCCGCTGCTCAGGCCGCCTTACCCCTCGAAGCGGTGCTAGCTGAAACGCAACAAGCCTGGGACGCGTTGCCGGCATTACCCAGCAAGATGGAAAGTCTGTTGGCTAAACGTTATGCGGCAGCTAGCCAAATCACACCACAGCAATGGCAAACTGGCCATGCGGCGCGTGCGGCGCTTTTACTGGATTTGGAAATTGCTTTGGGCCTTCCTTCACCAGAAAGCTTTGCTGAAGTTCGTCGTTTACGCCAGTTAGATCGGTTGCAAAATCGCTTTGCTGCTGCGGTACAACATGCAACTCAACCCGAGGAAGAAGTAGTGAATTGGTTTGCGATCAGTGCTACGCCAGATGCGGCGTTTGATCAACGTATCAAGACGGTCATTAATCAAATCATTATTGTCTGAGAATTAGTTTTTTCTTTTCTGCACGATAAAAAAAAGCGTTATCAATATGAATTTGATAACGCTTTTTTTATGACGTTATTTGCGAAGTTATTTACCGCTTTTTTGCTGCTTACACGTCCAGATTTCTCACACCCAAAGCATTGGTTTCAATGAATTGACGGCGTGGTTCAACTTCCTCACCCATTAGTGTGGTGAAGATTGCATCAGCAGAAATAGCATCTTCAATCTGCACACGCAATAAGCGACGCACTTGCGGATCCATGGTGGTTTCCCAAAGTTGTTCAGGATTCATTTCACCGAGTCCCTTGTAACGCTGCACACCTAGATTTTTCTTCACTTCATTTAACAACCAATCAAGCGCTTGTTTAAAATCGTAGGCAGGGGCTCTCGCTTCACCCCGTTTGATTTCAGCACCTGGCAATAATAATCCACTCAATATTTCTGCCGTACGGCGCAGTTGATCGTAATCTCCGCCCTCAACAAAGTTGTAATCAAGATAGCTGGTATGACCAATGCCGTGTTTGCTGCGAACAATTTCCAGGCGCCAACCAATATCACCTTCATATTGCAGCGGTTTAATTTTGACTGGGCCTTTTTTACTCAACTGGGTAATTAATTGCTGGGCCGCCGCCACCGCATCCGATTCTGTATTCAAGCTGATATTGGAAATGTTGAGCAGGCTATATAAAACATCGGCGTCAATTCGACGTGCCAACCGCTCAATCATCGCTTCCGCTAAAAGAAATTCACGCGCAATACGCTCAAAACTCTCTTTGCTCATTGCCTCGGCACCGGCAGCAGGAATCAGTTGCGCCCCATTGAGCGCTTCTCGCAATAAATATTGCTTAAACTCATAATCATCTTTCAGATAAGTTTCACGTTTACCTTGTTTAACTTTATAAAGTGGCGGCTGCGCAATGTAAATATGGCCACGTTCAACCAGCTCTGGCATTTGGCGATAAAAGAAAGTCAGTAATAGCGTTCGAATATGCGAACCGTCAACGTCCGCATCCGTCATGATGATAATGCGGTGATAACGCAAATTGGCGGGGTTGTAATCATCTTTTCCCAGCCCGGTGCCTATGCCAGTGCCTAACGCAGTAATTAATGTCACCACTTCTTGCGAAGACAGCATTTTGTCGAAGCGAGCTTTTTCAACATTTAAAATTTTGCCTTTGAGCGGCAAGATAGCCTGGAATTTACGATCACGTCCCTGCTTGGCGGAGCCGCCGGCTGAATCACCCTCGACCAGATAAAGCTCACATAATGCCGGGTCTTTTTCCTGGCAATCGGCTAATTTACCCGGTAGGCCGGCTGAATCAAGCACGCCTTTGCGCCGGGTCATATCGCGTGCTTTCCGTGCTGCTTCGCGTGCGCGGGCGGCTTCAACTATTTTTGCGCAAATTAATTTGGCATCCGCGGGTCGTTCTTGCAGATATTCCGATAATTTCTGCGAAACCGTTTCTTCAACTGCTGGCCGCGCTTCTGAAGACACCAGCTTCATTTTCGTTTGCGATGAAAACTTGGGATCCGGCATTTTGACCGAAAGAACGCAGGCCAAACCCTCGCGCATATCATCACCGGTGATTTCTACTTTTGCCTTTTTAGCAATTTCATGTTCTTCAATATATTTATTTATGACACGCGTCATGGCTGCGCGTAATCCGGTTAAATGCGTACCACCATCGGATTGTGGAATATTATTGGTAAAACACAGCACCTGTTCCTGATAGCCGCTATTCCATTGCATCGCCACTTCACTGCTAATAATGACGCCGGTATCACCCACTTTTGATTCGCCAGTGGCATAAAAAACATTGGGATGTAATATCGTTTTGGCGCGATTGATATATTCAACAAAACCTTTAACGCCACCACTAAAAGCAAAATTATCGGTGCGTCCATCCCGTTCATCCAACAACTCAATCTTTACACCATTATTCAAAAATGAAAGTTCACGGATACGCTTTGACAGCACATCGTAATGAAAATCGACATGGCCAAATATTTCTTCATCAGCTGAGAAATGCAGTTCAGTTCCACGTCGAACACTATCACCAATAATTTTCAATGGTGAAACTTCAACACCATTTTGAACTTCAATAATTCGATTAATGGGAACACCACGATTAAATTCTATAAAGTGTTTTTTTCCGTCCCGATGAATACTTAATCGCAGCCATTTCGATAATGCATTCACACACGAAACACCCACGCCATGTAAACCGCCCGACACTTTATAACTGTTCTGATTAAATTTACCGCCAGCGTGTAACACCACCATGACAATTTCGGCAGCCGAGCGCTTAGGCTCATGCTTATCATCCATTTTGACGCCGACGGGAATGCCGCGGCCATTATCAGAAACAGAAATTGAGTTATCCGGATGAATGATGACTTTAATGTCATCGCAATAGCCAGCAAGCGCTTCATCAATTGCGTTATCAAGTACCTCAAACACCATGTGATGCAGGCCTGATCCATCTGAAGTGTCGCCGATATACATACCGGGACGCTTTCGAACCGCCTCAAGGCCTTCTAGTTGCTGAATGCTGTCTTCGTCGTAGCCGCCGTTTCCGATTGGATGTTCCACGTGAAACCTTTATGATGATTGATATTGATCGGGTTTAACAAAATGTACGGTTAAATGCGCATCGGCATGACCACATACCGGAAATGTTCTTGACCAGGCACGGTGATTAACAACGAACTGGTGGGGTCGCCAAAGGAACAGACAACGGCTTCGACATTGATGTTATTCAACACATCTTGTAGATATTGAATATTAAAACCAATATCTAACGGATCACCGATGTAATCAATTTCCAATTCTTCCAGCGCTTCCTCTTGCTCGTTATTGCTGCAAGTGACGCGCAAAATGCCGCTACTTAAAGCGATGCGCACGCCGCGATATTTATCGTTGGTCAGAATAGCCGCTCGATTTAATGATTGAGAAAACCGGGTGCGTTGAATGGCAAATTTCTTATCATGTCCAACAGGCACCACGCGTTGCCAATCAGGAAATTTTCCATCAACAACTTTGCTTCTCAATTCAAATTCTGGCCGTCTGAAAACGACCTGACTTTGATTCAATTGAATATTTAAGGGTTCGTTATTATCGCTTAACAGCTTAGCCAGCTCTAAAACTGTTTTGCGCGGCAAAATAACATCGAAACCTTGATCAAATTCGTTTTCCATATCTGTGCAGTCAACGGCGAGGCGATGACCATCGGTAGCAGCCACGGTTAAACGCTTACCTTGAATGGAAAATAACATGCCATTTAAATAATAACGAATATCCTGCACCGCCATTGCATATTGAACGCGCGAGATCAATTGCTTAATCATGCCTTGTGGCAAGCTGAACGAAACACCTTCGCTTTCCTCCAGTTTGAGAATGGGAAAATCTCGTGCTGGCAAAGTTTGTAAATTGAACTTGCTGTTACCTGAAACCACTTTCAGATGATCGTTATCGAGACTGAGAGAAATGTTTTCGATGTCGAGTAGTGATCGGCTGATATCAAGTAATTTTCTTGCCGATACGGTAAAGGCAGCATCCGCTGCTTCTGGGTTATCAATCCATGTACTAATTTGTAATTCAAGATCAGTTGCAATAAAAGCAACGCGGCCGTGCATAACTTCCAACAACACATTGGAAAGAATCGGTAGCGTGTGTTTTCGTTCAACAACACCTGCCACAGCTTGCAACGGTTTGAGCAAAGCTTCCTTCGATGATTTAAGTACAAGCATATATAAATTCCTAACAATAGTAATAGGTAACGGTGTTTGTTCTGGATAAGCGGAAAAAATTCTTTATAAACAGGAGCTTATGCTGTGGAAAAGTCAGTTGGTAAGCCTGTGACGAATAGGTTGAGAGATTGTGGATAAGATTCTTGCGACTGGATGTTGCGGGACTTGTTCACAAAGTGCGCACTTCTTATCCACAACGTTATACAGGGGGCTGGGCGATTGTTTTGGCACTTTGCTTTAGCCAGTCAAAACTTGGATGAGAAGGTTGTAGTCTTTGCGAAGCGCATGATCACTGGCTTTTAGTTCTTCAATTTTGGCGCAGGCATGTAACACCGTGGTGTGATCGCGGCCACCAAAGGAGAGGCCGATATCGGGATAAGATAAATCGGTCAACTCGCGGGCTAGATACATCGCCATTTGACGCGGTCTAGCCAATGCACGTGTGCGTTTTTTAGAGTACATCTCCGCTAGTTTGATTTTGAAATAGTCGGCAACGGTCTTTTGGATGTTTTCTATTGAAATTTGCCGATTCTGGATCGAGAGGAGGTCTTTCAGCGCTTCTTTGGCCAGCTCTACCGAGATAGCCATTTTGTTGAAGCGTGCATAGGCTACAACGCGTTTAAGCGCACCTTCCAGTTCACGTACATTCGAACGTATTTGTTTGGCAATGAAGAAGGCCGTGCCTTCATCAAGAGAAATTTTTTCAAAACGGGCTTTATCAAGCAGAATGGCGACGCGCATTTCCAGTTCAGGCGGCTCTAGCATCACGGTGAGGCCCCAACTGAAGCGTGATTTAAGGCGTTCTTCTATACCATCCATGTTTTTAGGGAAGGTATCGCTGGTGATGATGACCTGCTTATGTTCTTCAATTAAGGTGTTGAAGGTATAGAAAAATTGCTGCTGGGTGCCTTCTTTGCCGGCGAAAAACTGTATGTCGTCAATGAGCAGCAAGTCGAGCGTGTCGTAACGCCGTTTGAAATCATCATAGGAATTGGTTCTAACTGCCCGCACAACGTCAGAGACGTAACGGTCGGCATGGATGTAACGAATGCGCGCTTTCGGATCCATCTGCAGGATGTGATTGCCAATGGCATGGATGAGATGCGTTTTTCCCAGTCCAACACCACCATAAACAAACAACGGGTTATAGCCGCCGCCAGGATTCTCAGCCACTTGCAACGCCGCCGCACGCGCGAGATCGTTTGCTTTGCCTGGAACAAAAGAATTGAAATTGAACAACGGGTTCAATCTGCTTTCGTCGAGTTGGGCAGGCTTTTCGGTTTTGGTGGGCGATTGATTAGGGTTGGGTTTCTGCTTGGCATTCGCAATATCAGCACTTTCCAATAAACTCGCTTTCGCTTCGATGATGAGATTTTCGGTCTCTTGCGTTTGATCGGAAGAGGCCGGCGTCAAGCGGGCGTCAGACACAATGAGTGTGACTGGGAGAGGCGCAGCAAAGAAGTCGCGAGCGAGTAACTCAATGTCAGGCAAAAATTTTTCGCGTACCCACTGCGCAACAAATTTGTTGGGCGCATTGACGACAATTTGCTCAGCATTGATGTCAACAGACAAGGGTTTGATCCAAGTGTTGAGTTGCTGCGCATTTAACGTCCGCGCGAAGTGGGCGATGCAATGGCTCCAGAATTCGTGCATGAGCAGCGTATAGATAATCTTGAGAAGGGAGAGCCGTGTATTCTAACACTGTGCGCTGCGCAGCCGGAACGTTTGACAAATCAGTGTTTGACAAATCAGATGACTGGCAGTCTAATTGCGAGCTTTGTTTGACGTCGATTCCTATCATTTGAGGCACCAATAATGAAACGCACCTATCAACCTTCCGTAGTTCGCCGTAAACGCACGCATGGCTTCCGTGCACGTATGAAAACTGTTGGCGGTCGCGCAGTTATCAATGCTCGCCGTGCCAAAGGTCGTAAGCGTCTAGCAGTCTGAGTTCTGGTTTGAATACAGATTCGGGTTCACAGTTCATCGCCCCTAGATACCTCTGTGAGTTTGGGTATCAAAAAAAAATGCGCAAAACGGATGAATTTTCATCCGTTTTTCGTTTCAGGTGCGCACGTTCCAGTAATGGGCTGGAAGTTTTAGCAGCCCCTAATGGTCTGAATTATCCAAGACTCGGTTTGATTGTTCCTAAAAAAATCATTGCTACCGCAGTGGGTCGCAATCGAATTAAACGATTAGTTCGTGAATCGTTTCGCTTACATCAAACGCAATTTACCGGGCTTGATGTTGTAGCAAGAATCAGGTCGAAGATAGATGATAATATAATTCAGAATACATTCTCTACCATGCTGAGAGAATGCAGTAACTGTGTAACGCTGCGTAGTCGTCATGCTATTCATTCAGACAATTCATTGAAGCTTTAAGCTTTCCTTTTTTTGTAATTCAACAGAATCCGCCAATATCATGGACACCCAACGCATTATCGCGTTTATTGTATTTTCGTTTTCAATTCTGCTGCTATGGGATTCCTGGCAGCAATACAATAATCCGCAACCCGATCCTTCGAAAATAGTTTCCAGTCAAACTGAGGCGCAAGTAAAGCAGGAGAATGTAGATATTCCTGCAATTCCCGGTTCAGCGCTCAAGGAAAAAACGAGTGCAACGGAAGACGGCCTTATTACACGTGGTGCTCGCGCTAAAATCATTACCGATGTGTTAGAAGCAGAAATTGATGCTAACGGTGGTGATTTGCGTCAATTATTGTTGTCGCGTTATCAGCAGAATGAAGCGGTTGAACAGCCATTTATGTTGTTGGAAGAACGTGCTGGTCGAAATTATTTTGCCCAAATGGGTTTTGTCGGTGGCAGCCTCCCGACCCATAAAACTTTATTTGAATTAGTTCCTGGCGAATATCGCCTTAAAGATGGCCAAAATGAACTGTCTATTACGCTAAAGGCGACGGTTGCAGGCGCTAACGTATTCCGAACCTATAAATTCAAACGCGGTAGTTATGTAGTCGATGTCGATACCAAAATCGTCAATCAGGGCCAGGCTGCTATTGAAGGTTTTCCGTATTATCAAATTCTTCGCCATGGATTAGCACCGGAAGGTGAATCAGCTTTGATGGTGACTTATACCGGACCTGCTATTTACACGGATGTGGCAAAATTCCAAAAAGTTTCCTTTGATGATATTAGCAGTGGCAAAACAGAATTTGTAAAAGAAGCAAAAGATGGTTGGATCGGCATGGTTCAGCATCATTTTGTTTCCGCTTGGATGACAGTTGATCCGGCCGATGCCACTTCGCGTGAGTTTTATACCCGTAGTATTGGCAACAACGAGTACAGCTCCGGGGTAATATTTCCCGCAGTCAAGTTGAATCCTGGTGAGGAAAAGAATATCTCTATGCGCCTGTACGCGGGACCGCAAGAGTTGGAGAAAATTAAATCTTTAGCACCGGGTTTTGATTTGGTGGTTGATTATGGTTGGCTTACTGTATTGGCTTATCCCATTTTTGTGCTACTGAACTGGATTAATAAGCTGGTAATTAATTGGGGTGTGTCAATTATTTTACTGACTGTCGTTATTAAATTAGTTTTTTACCCGCTTTCAGCAGCAGGGTATAAATCCATGGCCAAGATGCGGAATCTGGCGCCACGTTTGCAGAAGTTGAAAGAACGGCATGGGGATGATCGGCAAAAACTGCACGAAGGCATGATGAAGATTTATCAGGAAGAGAAAATTAATCCCATGGGCGGCTGTTTGCCAATCCTGGTTCAAATTCCTGTGTTTATCGCGTTGTATTGGGTGCTGCTGGGGGCTGTAGAGTTACGACAAGCGCCTTTTGCTCTCTGGATTCAGGATTTATCTAAACCTGATCCTTATTATATTTTGCCTGTTGTGATGGCGATTACTTCATTTATTCAAGTCAAATTGTCACCTGCTTCGCCAGACCCTGTGCAGCAAAAGGTGATGATGGCGATGCCGATTATTTTCTCGGTTATGTTCTTGTTTTTCCCTGCTGGTTTAGTGCTCTACTGGTTGGTCAATAATGTGCTTTCAATTTTGCAGCAATGGCACATTAATAAAGTGATCGCCGAAGCAGCGAAGGTTGCGCCAAATAAGGCATAGGCATGATGGGGGGTATGAATTCTAGTGACACCATTGCCGCCATTGCCACGCCGTCCGGCCGGGGTGGTATTGGTGTAATTAGAATATCGGGCGCTGATCTTTCTGTTTTTATCAATGCTTTAACCGGCAAGCAATTAAAAGCGAGACAAGCTGTTTATACCCAATTTTGGGGTGCAGAGTCCGAATTACTGGATGATGGTATTGCACTGTATTTTCCTGCCCCGCATTCTTTTACCGGTGAACATGTTCTTGAATTGCAAGGCCATGGCGGCCATCATGTTTTGCAAGCGGTATTAGAACGATGTATGCAGCTTGGCGCACGTTTAGCAGAACCGGGTGAATTTAGTAAACGCGCTTTTTTAAATGGTAAATTGGATCTGGCGCAGGCTGAAGCCATTGCTGATTTAATTGATGCCAGTAGCCGACAAGCCGCGCGTTCAGCATTGCTGACCTTACAGGGCGAGTTTTCCAGGAAAATAAATATTTTGCGTGATGGATTAATTCAGTTACGCATGTTGGTGGAAGCAACGTTAGATTTTCCCGAAGAAGATATCGATTTCCTTGAACAGGCGGATGCATGGGGAAAACTGTTATCTTTGCAGCAAAATTTGCAGGCGGTGCTAACACAAGCGCAGCAAGGTGCGTTGTTGCGTGAAGGGCTTAATGTTGTATTGATTGGTCAGCCAAATGTTGGTAAATCAAGTTTATTAAATCAATTGGCGGGTTATGAAGCAGCCATTGTGACCGAATATGCTGGAACAACACGCGATACGCTGCGCGAAGCCATCCAGATTAACGGCGTTCCAATTCATATTATTGATACTGCAGGTTTGCGGGAAACTGAAGATCCGGTAGAACGTTTGGGAATTGCACGCACGTGGGCAGTTTTGCAAAAGGCTGATATTGCAGTTCTTTTGGTCGATTCAAAACATGGCATCAGTGATAATGAAGCGCTGATTTTGGCGCGTTTACCCCAAATCCCGCGTATTACCGTGCATAATAAAATTGATATATCGCTTGATAGTGCGCGCATTATGCCGGAGGGTGCTGAAGTCTGGCTTTCAGCAAAAACGGGTGAAGGAATTGAGTTACTGCGTGAATTATTGCTGCAGATTGCCGGATGGAGCCATAACAGTGAAGGCGTTTTTATTGCGCGTAGTCGTCATTTAAATGCGCTGCGGCGGGCTTCTTTTTGTTTGCAGCGAGCCCATGAGGCAGGGAAGCAACTGGAATTTTTTGCTGAAGAATTGCGCCTCGCGCAAGAGGCGATTTCTGAGATTACGGGCGAGTTTAGTTCTGATGATTTGTTGGGCGTTATTTTTAGTCAGTTTTGCATTGGGAAATAAAATTTAAATTTTTTCTGATCAACGTTGTTATTAAAATAATTAAATATTGATGTTTTACTGCTGAAATTTGGATGGCCATGAATATTCAATCTGTTGATACCAATTCCATTTCTGCCAGCGCAATATCATGGCGCAGTATATTGGATGAAGTAAAACAGCATAAGTCGCAGTTGCTGCGCGGGAATTTGATCGCTTTTCTGGCCGTTGTTTGCGCGGTTCCAGTGCCGTTATTTTTGCCTATTCTAGTCGATGAAGTGTTATTGAATAAACCGGCTGGGTTTATTCATTTTTTTGCGCCCTGGTTTCCAATTTCATGGCATGGGCCGGTTTTGTTTATTCTGATTGCACTTGCTTTGACGCTGGTTTTGCGATTGGTATCCATCTTGTTGAATGTTTGGCAAACGCGAAAATTTTCATTAGTGTCGAAGGAAGTGGTGTTCAGAATTCGATCCCGGATGCTGGATCGGCTGGAAAAAATTGCTTTATCTGAATACGAAATGTTAGGGTCAGGTCGCGTCAGCTCGCATTTTGTCACCGACATGAATGCTATTGATAGTTTTTTGGGTTCATCCATTTCCGGTTCAATTGTCGCTATTCTTTCGTTGATCGGCGTTGCAGCTATTTTGCTATGGATGAATTGGCAACTGGCTTTATTTATTCTGCTGTTGAATCCCATTGTGATTGGATTTTCTACTCGCCTGGGAAAAAAAGTAAAACTCCTTAAAAAGCATGAAAACGCTGCTTTTGAAATATTTCAGGAAGCGTTGGGTGAAACTTTAGACGCGCTCAATCAAATCAGAGCGATGAATCGTGAACATTATTATCTGAATAAAGTTAAAGAAAAGGCTGCGGCCATACGGCAACATTCCGCTACCTTTGCGTGGAAGTCAGACACCATGAACAGAATTTCTTTCTTTATCTTTCTGTCTGGTTTTGATGCCTTTCGCGCTTTAGCCATGTTAATGGTGGTGTTTTCAGATTTAAGTATTGGTGAAATGTTAGCGGTGTTTAGCTATCTGTGGTTCATGATGGGGCCCGTGCAAGAACTCATTAATATCCAATATTCCTGGTTTGCTGCCAATGCAGCGCTCGGGCGTATTAATTCCATGCTGAATTTAAAACAAGTTGAGCAAGGCAGTAATACGGCTAATCCGTTTTTGACCCCTAATTCGGTTGGGCTTACTCTGGAAAATGTTACCTTTTCTTATTCAGAAGGCGATGTGATTTTGGATGGGGTGAGTTTGCATATTCAACCCGGTGAAAAAGTCGCTTTAGTGGGTGCATCGGGGGGCGGCAAGTCGTCGTTGGTTCAAGCCATGCTCGGCCTTTATCCTTTACGCAGCGGTGTTATTCGTTTTGGTGGCGTGGCCGTCTCCGAAATAGGTTGGAATACAGTGCGCGAAAATATTGGCGTTGTATTGCAACACCCAGTTTTGCTTAATGCCAGCGTGCGGGAAAATTTGACCATGGGCCGCCATTTTTCAGATGAAGATCTATGGCACGCATTGGATATTGCCCAACTGCAAGATTTTATCGCTACTTTGCCGAATGGTTTAGATTCCATTGTTGGCAAAAATGGGGTGCGTCTATCTGGTGGGCAACGTCAGCGTTTGGCAGTTGCGCGGGTTATTTTGGGTCGGCCCAGTGTCGTTATTTTTGATGAGGCAACTTCAGCTTTGGATAGTACGACAGAACAAAATTTGCACAGAGCAATGGCTGGTTTTCTGCAAAATCGAACCACATTGATTATTGCGCATCGGTTATCTGCGGTTCGTCAGGCTGATCGTATTCTGGTGTTTGAGAATGGGCGCATTGTGGAAGAAGGTGTTCATGACAGTTTGCTCCAGCGCGGCGGCTTGTATCAGCAACTTTATGCGCATGCAGGTGCGTAATATTGTGTGCCTCATGATGTTTCACGTGAAACATCGCATGAAACTGCTAACTTCATGGCGTAGAATTCGCCGCCTGTCAGACCGTAAGAAGTGCTAACCCGATGATGATAGTCCCTGAAATTTATGATGTCGTAGTAGTTGGAGGCGGCCATGCCGGCAGTGAAGCGGCATTAGCAGCAGCGCGTAAGGGACTTAAAACCCTGTTGTTAACGCACAATATTGAAACGTTAGGCGCAATGTCGTGCAATCCTTCTATCGGAGGGATAGGCAAAGGCCATTTAGTGAAGGAAGTGGATGCGCTTGGCGGCGCAATGGCGATTGCAACCGATGAAGCGGGTATTCAATTTAGAATTTTGAATTCATCCAAAGGGCCTGCAGTGCGTGCAACACGCGCACAAGCCGATCGCTTGCTTTATAAACAAGCTATTCGTAGCCGCTTGGAAAATCAGGCTAATTTGACTTTATTTCAGCAAGCCGTAGATGATTTGTTGCTGGAAGGAAATCGAGTCGCTGGGGTTCGTACGCAAATTGGAATTGAGTTCAAAGCGAAAGCGGTTGTGCTGACCACCGGGACATTTTTAGCGGGTTTGGTCCATGTTGGCATGGAAAATTTTCAGGCGGGGCGCATGGGCGATCCGCCGTCTGTTTCGCTAGCTGCGCGTTTACGAGAATTGAGCTTGCCGGTTGGACGTTTGAAAACCGGTACGCCACCTCGAATAGATGGCCGCAGCATTGATTATTCAGTGATGCAAATTCAGCCGGGTGATGATCCTGTGCCGGTATTTTCATACATGGGCAAAGCGGCGCTGCATCCGCAACAATTACCCTGCTGGATTACTTCAACCAACGAACAAACACATGAAATTATTCGGCGTGGTCTGGACCGTTCGCCTTTATATACCGGCGTGATCGAAGGAGTGGGGCCCCGCTATTGCCCATCAATTGAAGACAAAATTAATCGATTTGCTGACAAGCAAGGTCATAACGTGTTTTTGGAGCCTGAGGGCTTGACTACACATGAATATTATCCGAACGGTATTTCAACCAGTTTGCCGTTTGATGTGCAGCTTGCTTTAGTACGATCCATTCGTGGCCTTGAAAATGCGCATATATTGCGACCGGGTTATGCCATTGAATACGATTATTATGATCCGCGTGGTTTAAAACCAAGTCTGGAAACGAAAGAAATTACTGGCTTGTTTTTCGCGGGTCAGATTAATGGAACTACCGGCTATGAAGAGGCAGCGGCGCAAGGTTTGTTGGCGGGCTTGAATGCGGCTTTATATGTTCAGGACGAAAATGCTTGGTGGCCGCGGCGCGATCAGGCTTATCTCGGCGTCATGGTGGATGATTTAACGACGCGTGGTGTGTTGGAACCTTATCGCATGTTTACCAGCCGTGCTGAATATCGTCTTTCTTTACGTGAAGATAATGCCGATCAACGCTTGACTGAAATAGGTAGAAAGCTGGGTTTGGTGGAAGATAAACAATGGCATCGTTTTGAGGCTAAAAGAGAGGCGATGGCGCGAGAAACCGAGCGGCTCAAATCAATCTGGGTTAATCCGGGTAATTTGGCTGATGCGCATGCCATAAGAGTATTGGGAAAATCAATTGAGCGCGAATATAACTTGTTTGATTTACTTCGGCGTCCAGAAGTAACTTATGCGAGTTTGATGAGCTTGCCGGATGCAGGCCCTGAGTTGGCAGATCGAGAGGCGGCAGAGCAAGTTGAAATTGAAACTAAATATGCGGGCTATGTAACGCGACAGCGTGACGAAATTGAGCGTCAACGCGGCCAGGAAGATCAACGCTTACCGCTTGATTTTGATTATATGGAATTGAGTAGTCTATCAATTGAGGTGCGCCAGAAACTTAATCAGGCGAAACCGGCGACCTTGGGCCAGGCGTCGCGTGTTGCTGGGGTGACGCCTGCTGCGATTTCAGTGTTGATGGTCTATCTGAAACGGGGTGAGTTAGCTGAAAAAAAAGGCGAAAAATTCAGTGAACGCGCCACTTCCTCTGGAAAATTGCAATGAATTTAATGGAAGCGCTGGCAGCCGGTTTGATTGATTTGAATATTCAGCAAACAGAGCAGCAAAATCAAGCACTGTTGCGTTTTTTAGCCTTGCTCAGCAAGTGGAATAAAACCTACAACCTCACGGCTATTCATGAGCCTGAACGCATGTTGACGCACCATATTTTGGACAGTCTCGCGGTGCTGCCTTATTTAGTGCATGGCAATTTGCTTGACGTGGGCAGTGGCGGCGGATTTCCCGGTATTCCGTTGGCGATTGCGCGGCCTGAAATGCCGATTACCTTGATGGATGCGAGTCAGAAAAAATGTGGCTTTATGCAACAAGCGGTGATTGAGTTAAGGCTGGAAAAAGTGACAGTGGTCCATGCGCGGGTTGAATCCTTCCACGCGGAAGAAAATTATCAGCAGATTGTTTCGCGTGCTTTTTCAGATTTGTCCGACTTTGTCACGAAGAGCGCCCATTTGCTGGCCGCAGGCGGGCAATGGCTGGCCATGAAGGGCAGCCATCCGCAAGCAGAAATCGCGCAGTTAAAGGCGGTTCAAATTGTGCGTGATATTCCGCTACATATCCCTGGACTGAGTGCTGAACGTTGTTTGATTATCATGGAACCCGCTTGATGGCTCGCATAATTGCAGTAACAAATCAAAAAGGTGGTGTTGGTAAAACAACGACTGCCGTTAATCTTGCCGCTAGTCTGGCAAGTCTAGGAAAAAAAGTGTTGTTAGTGGATATTGATCCGCAAGGCAATGCTACGACAGGTAGCGGAGCAGAAAAACAAGGCTTAACCAAGACGGTTTACCACCTTTTATTGGGCTTGGATGATTACGCGTCAGTTCGTTTGCGATCGGAGTCTGGCTGTTTTGATTTGATACCAGCTAACCGCGATCTAGCTGGGGCTGAAGTCGAGCTGGTTGAACATAACGAGCGTGAGTTCCGCCTGAAAAATGCATTGCAAAATGCGGTGGATGATTATGATTTTATCTTTATTGATTGCCCACCTGCGCTTAATTTACTTACTGTTAATGCGTTAACCTGCGCGCATGCCGTTCTGATACCGATGCAATGCGAATATTTCGCAATTGAGGGTCTTGCAGACCTCGTTAATACCATAAAAAAAATAAAAAACCGGCTTAATCCTGCGTTGGTGATTGACGGTGTAGTTCGCGTCATGTTCGATAATCGTAATACCTTAGCCCAGCATGTATCGGATCAATTGAAGGCGCATTTTGGCAGCAAGGTTTTTGATACCGTCGTCCCGCGAAATGTTCGGCTTGCTGAAGCCCCCAGTCATGGTATGGCTGTTTTGCAATACGATCGAACGTCAAAAGGCTCACAAGCCTATTTACAAATGGCGCAGGAGTTGATTGATAAACAAAGCGATAAACAAAGTGTAAAGAAAGGAGCTGGACGTGGCTAAGTTGAAAGGATTGGGACGTGGGCTGGATGCGTTGTTGGGTGAAGGAGATACCAATGACGGCGAACGTTTATTGACTTTGCCGGTTGAAAGCCTCGTTCCGGGTAAGTATCAGCCGCGAACGCGTATGGATGAAGTTGCGTTGGCGGAATTAGCGGCTTCGATCGAGTCACAAGGCTTGATGCAGCCCATTTTGGCGCGTGCAATATCGGGTGGCCAGTTTGAGATCATTGCGGGAGAGCGCCGCTGGCGTGCCAGTCAGTTAGCAGGATTGAAAGAAATACCCGTTCTGGTCAGAGTGGTTGAAGATGCCGCTGCTTTGAAAATGGCCTTGATCGAAAATATTCAACGCGAGAATTTGAACCCGTTAGAAGAAGCACAAGGGATTCAGCGGTTGATTCAAGAATTTAGTATGACCCATCAATCCGCCGCCGATTCGGTGGGGCGTTCGCGCGTAACGGTAACTAATTTATTGCGCTTGCTAAATCTCGCTGCGCCAGTTCAGACCATGCTGATGAATGGAGAACTGGATATGGGCCACGCCCGTGCCATGTTAGCGCTCAGCCATGCCAAACAAGCAGAGGCGGCTTATGAAGTAGCTAGCAAAGGGCTTTCGGTGCGCGAGGCGGAGCGGTTAGCCAATCAGATGCTCAAGCCGGTTGATAAAGCGGCAAAGTCGAAAGATCGGGACGTTATTCGGCTGGAAGAAGAAATGTCCGAACGTCTGGGGGTTGGTGTCAAGATAGGTGCCAACAAGAAAGGGGCGGGAAAAATTACTATCATGTTTCACAGTTTAGATCAACTGGATGAGTTGCTACAGCGGATCAAATGACTGTGCAAAATTGATCTATCTCATGTTTTATAGATTCATCAAACAGGTTGATCGTTGCATAAGCCTGTCCAATTCGTATATGATCCACGTCTAATGTTTAACGCTTTTTGGATGCAGAGTGTTGGTGTTTTAGTGATGCTTGCAGTCGTTCTGTTCAGTTCCAACGTTTATTTTGCGTTGGCAATGGGATACGGCCTGTTCATTTCACTGGTAAACTCTGGCATGCTTGTGTGGCGCTGGCATAAAGGTCGCTATGACTACCACTGTAATGGTGGACGACATTTGCGGGCTTTTAACCGTTCCAGTATTGAGCGATTTGTAATAGTGAGTCTTCTGTTTGCAGCAGGGTTTAGTGGGCTTGGTGGTTTTGGAGGTTTTGTACTAACCAACCTGTCTGCCGAATGGATACTTGCAGGATTTATAGTGGGACAGTTGGCTTGGCTGCTGGCACTTGTGTTAGCCAGACGATTGTTCTGAATACTGATTGAAGCTTCAAGGTTGCACCCTTGAAGGAAAACTGAAGAGTTAGGCTATGTCCGCGGAAGCGCACACCTCAACAGAATATATAAAGCATCACCTGCAAAATCTAACGTATGGTCAACATACTGACGGGACATGGGGTCTTGCCCAAACCGCTCAGGAAGCCAAAGAAATGGGCTTTATGGCGATCAACCTGGATACGATGGGTTTTTCCATACTTCTTGGCGTGGTATTTCTTTTCTTCTTCCGTAAAGTCGCTAAAACGGCTGCAACGGGAGTGCCAAGTGGCATGCAAAACTTTGTGGAATGGATCGTCGAGTTTGTTGATTCGAGCGTAAAAGGTTCTTTTACAGCGCGTAATCCGATGGTTGCACCGCTGGCATTGACCATCTTCATCTGGATATTCTTGATGAACTTAATGGATTTGCTGCCCATAGATTGGATTCCAGGCTTGGCGACGCTATTAGGCTTGCCTTTCATGAAAATTGTTGTAACAACAGATCCCAATGCCACGTTTGGCATGTCGCTTACCGTTTTTGCGCTCGTCATTTATTACAGCATCAAGATGAAAGGGTTGGGTGGCTTTGTCGGTGAGCTGACGCTGCAACCTTTTGGCAAGTGGGGTATGCCGGCTAACCTTCTGCTTGAAGGCGTGAATCTGATTGCCAAGCCTGTCTCACTCGCGTTGCGTTTGTTTGGAAATATGTATGCAGGCGAAATGATCTTTATCTTGATCGCCATCATGTTTTCGGGTGGGGCAGTGTTAGCGTTAACAGGTGGTGTACTGCAGTGGGCGTGGGCAGTTTTCCATATTTTGATTATTACCTTGCAGGCCTTTATTTTCATGACGCTTACCATTGTTTATTTAGACATGGCGCATCAGGAACATCACTAATATTTTTTGACTTGTAGATACAGGAGTAACTAAATGACTGAAGTTCAAGCTCTGCTGTTCATCGCCGGCGCAATTATGATGGGCTTAGGCGCGTTAGGCGCATCCATCGGTATTGGTATTCTCGGTGGTCGCTTTCTCGAAGGGGCTGCGCGTCAGCCAGAATTGATCCCGATGTTGCGGACACAGTTTTTTATTGTCATGGGTTTGGTCGATGCGGTACCGATGATTGCTGTCGGTTTGGCCATGTATGTTCTCTTCGCTGTTGCGGCCTGATCATCAACCGCAATAACCTGCAAGAGGAGCGGTCATGAACATCAATATGACCCTGATTGGTCAGTCCATAACCTTCGCAATATTTGTTTGGTTTTGCATGAAGTTTGTGTGGCCGCCCATAGTCAGTGCTTTGGAAGCCCGCAAGAAGCAGATTGCTGATGGATTAGCTGCGGCAGATCGCGGCAAGCATGAGCTGGAGCTAGCGGCAAAACGTGCAAGCGAAACGTTGCATGATGCAAAGCTGAAGGCAGTTGATATTGTCGCCCAAGCTGAGAAACGTGCGGTGCAAATCGTTGAAGAATCGAAGGGTGCCGCAAAAGAAGAAGGTGATCGAATGATCGCCTTGGCGAAAGCGGAAATTGAGCAGGAATCGCATCGTGCTCGTGAAGCGTTGCGAGGAGAGGTTGCTGCATTGGTTGTTGCCGGTGCGGCGAGAGTATTGCGTCGGGAAGTTGACGCGAAAGCTCATGCCGATCTCCTGGAAGTTATCAAGAACGAGCTCTGATCTATGGAACGTGCAACTTTAGCCCGCCCTTATGCTGAGGCGATTGCCAAGACTGCAGCCGAATCTGCAACTTGGAATCGCTGGTCAGAGCAACTCGCTTTACTTGCCTTGGTGGCTGGCGATGAGCAACTTCAGGATATGATCAGTAATCCTGCCATTCCTGGTAGTCGAGTTGCTGAAACCATACTTTCTGTTTGTGGCGATAAACTCGGTGCTGAGGTTAAGAATTTGACCCAGCTCCTGGTAGAAAACAAACGTCTCGCGCTGCTGCCTGAGATCATTAACTTGTTTGAAAAACTGAAGGCTGAGCAGGAGGGTGAATTGACTGCTCATATTATCAGTGCATTTACCTTGACCGTTGAGCAGATGACTGCCTTGGTCGAAAAACTGCAAGTTAAATTGGGTCGCAAGATTACCGCTACACAATCAATCGATAGCGAGCTGATTGCTGGCGTAATAATCCAGGTCGGCGACGAAGTTATGGACGCGTCAGTGCGGGGCGGGCTGCAATCGCTAGCCGTCTCACTGAAAGTTTAATTAAGAAATCTGGAGTTCACATGCAACTCAATCCGTCTGAAATCAGCGAGCTGATCAAGAGCCGTATCCAGAATATGGAGTCAGGTTCTGAATTGCGCACCCAAGGGACTGTAGTCTCTGTTACCGATGGTATTGTGCGTATTCACGGTTTGGCTGAAGTTATGCAAGGGGAAATGTTGGAGTTTCCCGGTAATGTATTTGGTATGGCGCTCAATCTGGAGCGAGACTCGGTGGGCGCAGTCGTGCTTGGCGATTATGAACATATTTCGGAAGGGGATACGGTCAAATGTACCGGCCGCATTCTGGAAGTTCCGGTTGGTGAGCAACTGCTCGGTCGTGTTGTTAACTCGCTAGGCCAATCAATCGATGGTAAAGGCCCTATTGTCACGCAGCGTACCGCGCCGATTGAACAAATTGCACCTGGGGTTATTTCACGTCAATCTGTTTCTCAACCGATGCAAACCGGGCTGAAAGCCATTGATGCGATGGTGCCGGTAGGTCGTGGACAGCGCGAGCTGATCATTGGTGACCGTCAGACTGGTAAGACCGCGGTTGCTATTGATGCCATCATCAATCAGAAGGCGACTGGCGTACTTTGTATCTACGTCGCTGTGGGGCAAAAGGCATCGAGTATTGCTAACGTGGTGCGCAAGTTGGAAGAGCATGGTGCCATGGCGCATACCATTGTGGTGGCGGCGACGGCATCTGATCCAGCAGCGATGCAGTTTATCGCGCCGTATGCAGGCTGCACGATGGGCGAATTCTTCCGTGACAGCGGTCGCGATGCCTTGATTGTTTATGACGATTTAACCAAACAAGCTTGGGCCTATCGGCAAATTTCCTTGCTGTTGCGGCGTCCTCCAGGCCGTGAAGCTTATCCTGGCGATGTCTTTTATTTGCATTCGCGGTTGCTGGAACGTGCAGCGCGGGTCAATGCCGATTTTGTTGAAAAACAAACTAAAGGCGAAGTTAAAGGTAAAACAGGTTCTTTGACTGCCCTGCCGATTATTGAAACGCAGGCGGGTGACGTTTCGGCTTTCGTACCGACTAACGTTATTTCGATTACCGACGGTCAAATCTTCCTTGAATCTGATTTGTTCAATGCCGGTATTCGTCCAGCGATTAATGCGGGTCTGTCGGTTTCACGAGTCGGTGGCGCAGCGCAAACCAAAGTGATCAAGAAATTGGGCGGCGGTATTCGTTTGGCGCTGGCACAATATCGCGAATTGGCTGCTTTTGCGCAGTTTGCGTCAGATTTGGATGAGGCGACACGCAAGCAGTTAGAGCGCGGCAAATTGGTTACTGAGTTGATGAAGCAGTTTCAGTATTCACCGATGAACGTATCAGAAATGGCTGTCACCCTGTTTGCGGTGAACCGCGGCTATATGGATGATGTAGAAGTGAAGCGCGTACTTGCCTTTGAGTCTTCATTGCAATCATTCATGAAGAGTAAATACGCGGCCATTATGGACAAAGTGCAAAGTACGGGTGATCTTGATGGTGATGCTGAGAAATTGCTTTCAGCCGCAATCGATGATTTCAAGTCCAGTGCTGCTTACTGATCAACTACTGACGGACGAAAAATAGCATGGCCGCCGGCAAGGAAATTCGTAGCAAGATCAAAAGTGTTGAAAATACACGCAAGATCACTCGCGCCATGGAGATGGTCGCCGCAGCCAAAATGCGCAAAGCACAGGAGCGCATGCGAAATGCGCGTCCTTATGCGGAGAAAATTGGTCGCGTAGCCGCCCACTTCAGTCAATCACATCCTGAATATCGGCATCCCTTTGTTGTTTCACGTGAAACAATCAAGCGTGTCGGGTTAATTCTGATTACGACTGACAAAGGCTTGTGCGGTGGTCTTAACACCAACGCACTTAGGTTGTCGCTGAATAAGCTGAAAAGCTGGGATGAGCAGAAGATAGAAGTCGATGTTTGTGTGGTCGGAAATAAAGGCTTGGGTTTCATGCAACGCCTTGGTGCTAATGTTGCTTCGCAATTAACCGGTATCGGTGATACTCCGCATATGGAGAACTTGATTGGTCCGGTGCAAGTGATGTTGGATGCCTATAAGACAGGCCGAATTGATGCGCTTTACTTGGTGTACAGCAAATTCGTTTCCACCATGAAGCAAGAACCCTCGTTTACGCAATTATTGCCACTTAACGCAACAATCGCTTTTGAGAAGGCTGAACATCATTGGGACTATATTTACGAGCCTGAAGCAAAAACGGTCGTGGATAGTTTGATGGTTCGTTATATCGAGGCATTGATATACCAAGCGGTTGCGGAAAATCTGGCTTGTGAGCAATCGGCGCGTATGGTTGCAATGAAGGCAGCATCCGATAACGCAAAAGATGTCGTTGGGGAACTCAAGCTGGTTTATAACAAGACCCGCCAAGCAGCGATTACTCAAGAAATATCTGAAATTGTCGCCGGCGCGTCCGCCGTTTAATAGATTCGAAATTTGCTAGGAATGAATGCCATGACCGAAGGAAAAATCGTACAGATCATCGGCGCGGTGGTAGACATGGAGTTCCCTCGCGGTTCTCTGCCGAAGGTCTATGACGCGATCAAGATGGAAACTCCGCCGTTGACATTTGAAGTGCAACAGCAGTTGGGTGATGGAATTGTGCGCACAATTGCCATGGGTTCAACCGATGGCCTCAAACGCGGTGCAGCCGTAAAAAATACTGGCAAGGCCATTATGGTTCCAGTTGGCAAGGCTACCTTGGGTCGCATCATGGATGTGCTAGGGGATCCAGTCGACGAGGCCGGCCCGGTAGGTGCCGAAACTCAGATGCCTATACACCGGAAAGCCCCAGCCTATGCTGATCAAGCAGCCTCGGTGGAGATTCTGGAAACCGGTATCAAGGTGATTGACTTGATCATGCCGATTGCTAAAGGCGGTAAAGTCGGCCTGTTTGGCGGGGCGGGGGTGGGAAAAACCGTTACGCTGATGGAATTGATTCGGAATATCGCCGTAGAACACAGTGGCTATTCCGTTTTTGCCGGCGTCGGCGAGCGGACACGTGAAGGCAATGACTTCTACCACGAGATGAAAGAAGGCGGCGTGCTGGATAAAGTCGCCCTGGTTTATGGACAAATGAGCGAGCCGCCAGGTAATCGTTTGCGTGTTGCATTAACCGGTTTGACCATGGCTGAATTCTTCCGTGATGAAGGTCGTGATGTGTTGTTCTTTGTGGATAATATCTATCGCTATACGCTGGCAGGTACTGAAGTGTCGGCATTGCTCGGCCGGATGCCTTCTGCGGTGGGTTATCAGCCGACATTGGCTTCTGAAATGGGTGCGTTGCAAGAGCGTATTACTTCAACGCGTACCGGCTCAATCACTTCCTTCCAAGCTGTTTATGTGCCGGCAGATGACTTGACTGACCCGTCACCTGCTACAACCTTCGCTCACCTTGATGCTACTTTGGTGTTGAGCCGTCAAGTTGCTGAATTGGGTATTTACCCAGCAGTTGATCCGCTCGATTCGACCTCACGTCAGCTTGATCCTTTGGTCGTTGGTGAAGAGCATTACGGCGTTGCGCGTCAAGTTCAGGCCACTTTGCAACGTTACAAAGAATTGCGCGACATCATTGCCATTCTGGGTATGGACGAATTGTCACCGGAAGACAAACTGGCTGTAGCGCGTGCACGTAAAATTCAACGTTTCTTGTCACAACCCTTCTTCGTTGCTGAGGTATTTACCGGTGCAGCCGGCAAATACGTTTCTTTGAAAGACACAATTGCTAACTTTAAGGCCATTGTGAATGGGGAATATGACCATTTGCCGGAGCAAGCCTTCTACATGGTGGGTACGGTCGATGAAGCAGTTGAAAAGGCAAAGACCATTCAGTAAGGAAGTAATGTCATGCCCATGACTCTCCACGTCGATATCGTCAGCACAGAAGCGTTAATATTTTCTGGCATAGCCGAGTTTGTGATTGCACCTGCTGAAATGGGTGAAGTTGGAATTTATCCGCGCCATACGCCGATGTTGACGCGTCTTAAACCCGGTTCGGTCCGGATCAAGTCGCCAAATAAAGCCGAGGAAGACTTGATTTATGTATCGGGTGGCATCCTTGAGGTTCAACCTGGTGTCATCACCATTTTGTCCGATACGGCAGTCCGCGGCGCGGATCTGGATGAGGCCCGCGTCGAAGAAGCGAAACGTCTGGCGGAAGAGGTGATGAAAAACAAAACTTCTTCTATGGACTATGCCCGCGCGCAAGTGGAGCTGGCAGAGGCGGTGGCGCAGCTTTCCGCTATTTCCAAGCTACGCCGAACCCGGGGTTGAATTTCAGTTTAGAAAAAACTCAGCTTCAAAGCTTGGTGACATGAAAAACGGCAGCGCAAAGCTGCCGTTTTTCTTTCAGCGTGCTTCATAAAAAAGGGTGCAGGTTGTTTATACTTGCGGGCGTTTCAGACTAGATGAACCTTGTGCGAACTCATGAATCCTGACCTTAATGTTGTCATCCTTGCTGCAGGTAAAGGCACGCGGATGAAATCAGAATTGCCCAAAGTGCTGCACCCATTAGCTGGCAAACCCCTTATTTCACACGTGCTAGCGGTGGCTGATCAACTTGCCCCCAAGTCGATTTGTGTGATTTATGGCCATGGTGGCGAGACCTTGCCGCAAGCGATTGCACGTAACGATTTAGCTTGGGCTAAACAAGAACCCCAGCTTGGTACTGGCCATGCCGTGCAGCAGGCCATTCCCTATCTAGATCCAGATGCGCTTTGTTTGATCTTATACGGCGATGTGCCACTAACGCGCACAGAAACCTTGCAGCAAATGACCTTGATTGCCAGTCAAGGTGCCATCGCTCTATTGACCGTTCATCTGGAGAATCCAACCGGGTATGGCCGCATTGTGCGCGGTGCGGGTGGACAAGTTGAGCGCATTGTTGAACAAAAAGATGCAACACCCGAAGAGTTAGCGATCAAAGAAGTTAATACCGGCATTCTATGTTTGCCTGCCGGCAAACTCGCCCAGTGGCTGAATCGACTCAATAATAATAACGCGCAAGGCGAGTATTACCTCACTGATGTGATTGGCATGGCAAGCGCGGCGGGTGAGCGTGTTATTCCTTGTCATCCGGCGGCGGAATGGGAAGTGCTTGGCATCAATAGTCGTGCGCAATTAGCGCAACTTGAACGATTACATCAACATAATCTGGCGGCGCAATTGATGGATGAGGGCGTTACGTTGATTGACCCCGCCAGAATCGATATCCGCGGCAAATTGACCTGTGGGCGCGACGTGTTGATCGACATCAACGCTGTTTTTGAGGGTGAAGTTGTCCTGGGTGACGGTGCTCACATTGGGGCAAATTGTGTGTTGAAAAATGTTGAATTGGCCGCGGGTGTCCAGCTAAAGCCGTTTTGTCATTTGGAAGGGGCGCGCGTTGGTGCGCGGGCGGTGATTGGCCCTTATGCGCGATTACGACCCGGCACAGAATTGGCCGAAGAAACGCATATCGGTAATTTTGTCGAATTAAAAAATGCCCAGGTGGGTTTTAATTCCAAGATCAATCACTTGTCTTATGTTGGTGATGCCACGGTTGGGCGCAAAGTTAATATAGGGGCCGGCACGATTACCTGTAATTATGACGGTGCCAATAAATTTAGAACCGTGATTGAAGACGATGTCTTTATCGGCTCGGACACCCAATTGATCGCCCCGGTTACGGTCGGCAAAGGGGCGACGTTGGGGGCCGGAACGACCTTGACCAAGGATGCACCGCCGGGGCAACTGACCTTGTCACGCGCTAAGCAACTGACGTTGAACGGTTGGCAGCGTCCAACCAAAAAGAAGTAATTGGAGAGCGTTTATGTGTGGCATTGTTGGCGCAATTGCTGAGCGCAATGTAGTACCCATCTTGATTGAAGGTTTGCAACGCCTGGAATATCGCGGCTATGACTCTGCTGGCTTGGCGGTGCATCAAGAAAATGGCAGTCTCGGACGCATACGTTCGGTCGGCAAAGTGGCCATGTTGCGGCAAGCGCTGGAAACAGAGCCGATCAGTGGTCACCTGGGCATTGCGCATACGCGCTGGGCAACGCACGGCATTCCGGCTGAACGTAATGCGCATCCCCACATGAGTGGCGCGTCGGTGGCGGTTGTGCATAACGGCATCATAGAAAATCATGCCGAGTTGCGGGCGGAATTGCAGGCGAAGGGCTATGTGTTCACGTCTGAGACCGATACCGAAGTTATCGCCCATCTCATTGCGCATTTGCAGGAGCAAGAGTCCGATTTGCTGCGGCTGGTGCAAAAAGCCATCCCGCGTTTGATTGGTGCTTATGGTCTTGCCGTCTCCACGCTGAGCGATTCGGATCGCTTGGTGGTTGCGCGCGCGGGCAGCCCATTGGTGATTGGGCTGGGCATTGGTGAAAATTTCGTCGCCTCTGATGTGTTTGCCTTGTTGCCGGTGACGCAGCGCTTTATTTTCCTGGAAGAGGGCGATGTTGCTGAAATTCGGCGCAACAGCATCCGGATTTTCGATAAGGAGGGTCAAGTCGTCAAACGCGCCGAACGCTTGTCCCAGCTTTCTGCGGCGACTACCGATAAAGGCCCGTATCAGCATTACATGTTGAAGGAAATTTTCGAGCAACCTTCGGTTATCGCGGAGACATTGGAAGGGCGCATCTACAACGGTCGTTTGCTGGAAGAAAGCTTTGGCCATGAGGCTAAAGCCTTGCTGGACAAAACGCGCGGTGTTCACATTATCGCGTGCGGCACCAGCTATCACGCCGGCCTGGTTGCCCGCTATTGGCTGGAAGAAATTGGCATTCCCTGCAGCGTCGAAGTGGCCAGCGAATATCGCTATCGCAAGGTCGTGGTGCCGCCCGATACTTTGTTTCTTTCCATTTCACAGTCGGGCGAAACCGCTGATACCTTAGCGGCCTTGCGGTTTGCCAAACAAGCCGGCTACGTTGGTTCTCTGGCGATTTGCAATGTGCCGGAATCGTCGTTGACGCGCGAATCCGATGTGGCGTTGATGACGCGCGCGGGGCCAGAAATTGGCGTCGCCTCCACCAAGGCGTTTACCACGCAATTGACGGCACTGCGCTTGTTGACCATTGCCTTGGCACGCCGGCGCGGCATGACGCCGGAAGAAGAGCTGCGGTTGGTGAATGAGTTACATGCCTTGCCGCGGCAAGTCGAAGTCGTTTTAAGTTTGTCCGACGCGATCAAACAAATGGCGGCAGCCTTTTCGGATAAGCAACACGCCTTGTTTCTCGGTCGCGGCCCGTTTTATCCTATCGCGCTGGAAGGCGCATTGAAACTGAAAGAAATTTCTTATATTCACGCCGAAGCGTATCCTGCTGGCGAATTAAAACATGGGCCGCTGGCTTTGGTTGATGCGGATATGCCGGTGATTTGTGCGTTGCCGGATGACCCATTGCTCGATAAAGTGTTGTCGAATTTGCAGGAAGTCCGTGCGCGCGGCGGAGAGCTGTTTCTCTTTTCCGACCATACGGTAAAAATTGAGCTTGATCATTTTCAGAATCTGACGCTAGCCGATATTTATCCAGGTACCGCGCCAATTGTTTACAGTATCCCGTTGCAATTGCTGGCCTATCACGTTGCCATTCTCAAGGGCACCGATGTTGACCAGCCACGCAATCTCGCTAAATCGGTCACGGTGGAGTAATACAGCAATGGCAGTTATCGCGGTATTCAATCAAAAAGGTGGCGTTGGCAAGACGACCACTGCGCTCAACGTGGCAGCCTCACTCGCCCTGCTGGAACGTAAGCCGGTGGTGATTGATCTTGATCCCCAAGCGCATGTCAGTCAGGCATTCGGGATCAAAAATGTCCAGAAGCAGGTATCCACCGCCGCCTTTTTTCGCGACAAAATACCGCTAGAGCGTCTGATTCGTCGCTTGCCGAATCACATTCGGTTACTGCCGGGGCATCCTGATCTCTCGAAAGTCGATGCGTTACTGGGCGCGACATCCGGTGTTGCTGCGCTTTTGAAGCGTGGATTAACAACCGCCTTTGCCGGCGATGATTCGCCTATTCTGATTGATTGCGCACCCTCATTAGGCGTCTTGTCCTTAAATGCTTTATATGCGTCTGATCGTGTTTTGATCCCGGTGACGGCTGATTTCCTCGCTATTCAAGGACTCAACCGACTCGACCTCGCCCTTAATGTGTTGGAAGGGCCGCTCAAGCGCCATATTGAACGGAAGGTGGTGCTCACGCGTTATGACCAAAACAAGCCGCAATGCGCTGAAGCGCTGGCGAACTTGCAGAAGCGCTATGGCAAGAATCTGTGTGAAACGATGATTCCGGATGATCCGGCGCTGTCAGAAAGTCCGGCGCACGGCATGGATATTTTTGCTTATTCGTCCGAATCGGCCGGTGCGCACGATTACCGCTTATTGACTATGGAGCTGCTCTCCAAGGGCTTCTTTCGTTAGTTTCTTTCGCTAGTTTTATTCCCTCGCATGCGTAATTTGGCTTGGCTCGAACGCACACGAGCCGCGGTTTGGCATCCGTGTACACAAATGAAACAGTTGGAGAAGGTGCCGCCGCTACCGGTCGCACGCGGAGAAGGTGCCTGGCTGATTGATTACGAGGGCCGGCGCTATCTGGATGCGATTTCTTCGTGGTGGGTCAATCTGTTTGGCCATGCCAACGCGCGTATCAATGCGGCAATCATCCATCAATTGGGCCAGATTGAACATGTCATGTTGGCGGGATGTACGCACGCGCCGGTGGTGGAATTGTCCGAACGGCTGGCACGGTTGAGCGGCTTGTCCCATGCGTTTTACGGGTCAGATGGGGCCAGCGCGACGGAGATTGCGCTCAAGATGAGTTTTCATTATTGGCGCAATCAGGGACGCAGCGATAAAACAGAATTTGTCAGTTTGCAAAATGGCTATCACGGCGAAACGCTGGGTGCGCTTTCGGTTACCGATGTGGCGTTGTTTAAAGATATTTATGCGCCGTTGTTACGTCAATCGCAGCAGGTGATGAGCCCGGATTGGCGTTTGGCGGCGCAGGACGAAAGCGCCGAGGCCTACGCTTTGCGCGCCGTTGCGCAGGTAGAGCAACTTTTTGCTGAACGTGCTTCGCAGCTAGCCGCCATTATTGTTGAGCCGTTGGTGCAAGGCGCGGCGGGCATGGCCATGTATCACCCGATTTATTTAACGCGTTTGCGGGCGTTGTGCGACCAATACGCCGTCCATTTGATTGCCGATGAAATAGCGGTCGGTTTTGGCCGCACAGGCACCTTTTTTGCGCATGAACAGGCGAACGTGCGGCCTGATTTTTTGTGCCTATCAAAAGGAATCACCGGCGGCTATTTGCCGTTATCTTGCGTGCTGACGCGCGATGAAATTTATGCTGCCTTTTATGCGGATAGCAGCGCACGCGCTTTTTTGCATTCGCACTCCTACACCGGCAATCCTCTAGCCTGTAGCGCTGCGCTGGCCGTGTTGGATATTTTCGAAACTGATGCGGTTTTGTTAACGAATCGCAGCAAGGCGGCGCGCTTTAATCACTATTTGCAGCCGGTTGCCGCGCATCCGCGCGTGCGCTTTATGCGTAATAGCGGCATGATTTGGGCGTTTGATGTAGTCAGCAGCGCGCCGGATTTCAGCCTTCGATTTCATCAGCAGGCGTTAAGCCGAGGCGTTTATGTTCGCCCGATCGGCCAGACGGTATATTTCATGCCGCCTTATGTCATTGAAGAGGCTGAAATGGCGCTGATGGCCGATGTGGCATTGGCACTGCTCGACTGTGTGGAATAACATTCAACGAATACTCGCGTAGTAGCTGGTATTTGTTAGTAACTATTACCTAACTCCATGGCCATGCGCACCAGTTCTGGCACGCTCCGCGCCTGCATTTTTTCCATCATGCGCGCCTTGAATACTTCCACTGTGCGCGGGCTGATACCAAGATCAACGGCAATTTCCCGATTCGGCTTGCCAGCGGTCACTAACGCCATCACTTGCCGCTCGCGCTCGGATAAGCGTTCGACGCGGGCCGAAATTTCCGCAAAGTGGGTTTGCGCCGCAAATTCCCGCGTATCGCGATCAATTGCCTCAGCGATCGCTTTAAGTAAGGCAGATTCTTCGTAAGGTTTTTCCAGGAAATCGACGGCACCACTTTTCAAGGCGGCGCGCGCATCTGCCAAATCGCCATGGCCGGTCAAAAACACGATGGATAACGTGCAATTTCGTTGAATGAGGGTTTGTTGCAAGGCAAGGCCATCCATGCCGCCCATGCGTAAATCGAGCAGCAAGCAACCGCGTAAATCTGGCCGCCATGCCTGCAAAAAAGCCTCGGCGCTGGCATAAGCACGCGTTCGATAGCCGCGAAAATTCAGCAAGAGTGCGAGCGAATCACGCACGGCTTCATCATCATCAACAATGGTCACAATAGGGTCAGTCATGTTTTTTTCGGGCCTGCAATAGGAAGGGTGAAACAAAATTGAGCGGGCTGCGTATTTTCCATGCGCAATGCGCCGCCGTGTGCTTCCACCAGCGTGCGGCTAATGACTAATCCGAGCCCCATGCCTTCGGGTTTGCTGGTGGCAAAAGATTCGAAAACACGCTCGGCCATTTCGCTGCTGACACCGACTCCGTTATCGGTGACACAAAATCGAATCATGTCGGGTGAGTAGCGCTCGGCCACAATATCAATTTCGCGCACTTCAACTTTGACGTTTTTGAGCGCGTCAATGGCGTTGCCCAGCAGGTTATGGATTACCGTGCCGATTTGGACGCGGTCGGCATGCACCGCCGGCAGCGTATCGTCCACGCTAAGTTTGAAAACAATGTTTTGTCGATCGGCCCGCCGCTTAACGTAGGACAAGTTTTCCTCAATTAACAGGGCGAGCGAAAAAGTCTCCATGCGCAGACCGCCACCGCGAAAAAATTCACGCAAGCGGCGCATCACTTGGCCAGCGCGGTTGGCTTCCCGATCAATTTTTTCCAGGGTGTCGGCCAGCAACGCACCATGTCGTTCCGGATCCGCCAGCATTGAGCGGCTGGCACGCGCGTAATTGGCGACTGCAGACAGCGGCTGATTCAATTCATGCGCAATCGCCTGCGCCATTTCGCCGGCCGCCGCCAGCCGCATGGCCTGGTTCAATTCCGCTTCGCGCTGATGTAAGCGTTCTTCCGTGGCGCGGCGGACGGAAACGGTCATGCCAAGAAACAACATGGTTACTGCCAGTCCAAGCATTAACATCTGGAATTCGACCACGGTAATCGCGTGAGAACCCAGCCATTCCAGAATGATGTTGATCCCGACGTGTGAAGCTGCTAGCGCTAAGGTGGCACCGTGCAGACCATGCTGCATCACAATCCAGATCATGGGCAGAAATAACAAATAGAAAAATTTGAATTCATCGGTGTATTTGAGCCCGAAAATAATCCATAACGCGATGCCGATGGCGATGACTTGCAGCAGCATTTCCTGGTTTGGCCGCCAGTCGCGTAAGCCGCGCCAATCGGTGTCGGCATACACCAAGATCAGTGGGCTGATCACCAGCATGCGAATGAGCGCGCCGACCCAGAAATTAACCAGATCCGCCATCCAGGCCCAGGCATCGGGCGCGGCTTCAGGGCTGCGCGAGAAGACATGCACGCTGGCATCTAGCCAGGCGGCAACGATGGCGACAACCAGAAACCAGAATAGATCGCGTTGCGAAGTCAAACGTGGGCTGATGCGTAATCCGCGCAGCAGCCAAGCCGCGAGCGCACACAGGCCCAGCATCAACAAAGCAGCGGCCCATAATGCCGCTATCCAATCACTCGGTAAGCCGTAAAGTGGCAGGCCAACCAGAAAAGTAATGGCCACCAGCAGGGGGGCGTAATGCAGGCCATAGAGTAATAAAAAAGCCAGTGTTAAACCGGGCGGCGGGGTCCAGGGCGCAAAGGCTAGGGGTAACACCGTTTCTGGGTTGCTGAGTATGTCCAGCATTATGCTGCCTAGTGCATAGGCCGCTAGTACTTTCCAAGAGAAGCTGAGTTTTAAGCGGCGTAGTATCACTGTTTTAATTAAGGTTATGCACGCAAGAAAGGCAATAAAAAGGACCACAACAACTGCGGTTGGGCAGATTCTAGCGTGCGGTGTGGGTCATTGGCGCGCGGGATAGAGGTGCGTCGTATAACTTAAAGTGGAAAAAATCGAAGACTAGCAATTTCGACAAGTGCCCAACTCTGTTATGTTGCACGCCCTTTTATGTTCAGGCGTCGGTTCGCGTTTTGCCGATAAGCAGCCGATGACGATTGATGGAAATTTGGTTTGTCTGGTTAGCGCGGTTGTTATTTTTGGGGTTGTTTTTAATGGCGGGCGGCATGTTTTATCGCGCCTGGAAGATTGCGGTACGGAAGGACATGCGCTTTGTTGCCGATTGGCGCGGACGCTCTTTGCCGGGTGGCGAACGATGGGCCGCTTGGGTGTTGAGCGTCAATCTGATTAGCGCCGGCATTTTGCTATCGGTTGGCATCTCGGTGCTTGTAGTCGGCCTTTCCTTTGTTATTTGGACAGGTTTGACGGGAATTGTGCTCTGGAGCTACTACTTCTTGTTAAGAGTCTTGGTTGCGCGTGCAGAGCACGCAGAAAGAAAGGGACGTGAGTAAGTGTCAGCTTGCGCACGTGCCGATATACTGCTGGTCGCTGTGATCTGCTGAGGGCCCTTTTCCTGAGCAGATTGCAGTTTTTAACACTCACCTTTGGAGACATTCAAATGACTAAACCTAGCTTTGACCCAAAAGCCTACTGGAGCGCCACACTCCGGTTGCTGATGTTGACGATGGCCATCTGGTTCATTGTTTCATTCGGCGCGGGCATCCTTTTTAGAGACGCCCTGGACAGCGTAAATCTTGGTGGATATCCGCTCGGATTCTGGTTCGCGCAACAAGGTTCCATTTTCGTTTTTGTTGGATTGATCTTTTGGTATGCCAAGCGCATGGATAAGATTGATCGCGAACACGACGTCCACGAAGAATAAGTCGGCCTGAGGAGATAACCATGGATCTGACTACACTAACTTACATTGTCGTAGGGCTTTCTTTTGCCCTATATATTGGAATTGCCATCTGGGCGCGTGCGGGTTCTACCAAAGAATTCTATGTCGCTGGCGGTGGCGTTCATCCGGTTGTCAACGGAATGGCAACGGCGGCGGATTGGATGTCTGCCGCTTCATTCATTTCTATGGCCGGTTTGATTGCCTTCCTGGGGTATGGCGGCTCGGTTTACCTGATGGGATGGACGGGCGGCTATGTGCTGCTGGCCGTGCTGCTGGCACCGTACCTGCGCAAGTTCGGTAAATTTACCGTACCTGAGTTCATCGGCGATCGTTACTACTCGCAGACCGCGCGCATCGTCGCCGTGATCTGTTTGATCTTCATTTCATTCACTTACGTTGCCGGCCAGATGCGTGGCGTCGGTATTGTGTTCTCACGTTTCCTGGAAGTGGAAATTACCACCGGCTTGATTATCGGTATGGCCTTGGTTTTCTTTTACTCGGTTTTGGGCGGCATGAAGGGCATTACCTATACCCAGGTCGCGCAATACATGGTGCTTATTTTTGCTTACACCATTCCTGCGGTTTTCATCTCGTTGAATATTGCCGGCACACCGTTTCCCCAGTTAGGTTTGGGCGGATCGTTGGGCGAAGTCTCCTTCCTGTCCAAGCTGAATCAAGTGGTGACGGATCTGGGCTTCTCGGCGTACACCACCGGTAGCAAGACGATGATCGACGTGTTCTGTATTACGTTGGCGTTGATGGCGGGTACCGCGGGTTTGCCGCATGTGATCGTGCGTTTCTTTACCGTGCCGAAAGTGCATGATGCGCGTATTTCTGCCGGCTGGGCCTTGGTCTTCATCGCTATTCTGTACACAACAGCGCCTGCGGTCGGTGCCATGGCACGTTACAACTTGCATGCAACGGTCAATACCTCTGTGGCAACCGGCGGTGATTTGTTCGCGGCTGAATCTTCTATTCAAGGTGAAACACGACCTGACTGGATGAAGCGCTGGGAAAAAACCGGCTTGATTGCTTGGGAAGATAAAAACGGCGACGGTCGTATTCAGTATTACAACGACAAGAGCAAGAACGAGGCATTCCTTGAGAAAGCTGAAGCCGCCGGTTGGAAAGGCAACGAGTTAGGCTCAATGAAGGCGGGTGCTTTTGTCGGTAATGTGGATAACGACATCATGGTGTTGGCGAACCCGGAAATTGCTGGATTGCCTAATTGGGTGATTGCACTGATTGCGGCCGGTGGTATCGCGGCTGCGCTGTCCACCGCCGCTGGCTTGTTGTTGGTTATTTCCTCTGCTATCTCGCATGACTTGATGAAGGGGATTTTTGCCAAGAATATTTCTGAAAAGGGCGAGTTAATGGCGGGTCGTATCGCCGCCGCGGGTGCCGTGCTGATTGCGGGTTATTTGGGCTATAACCCACCCGGCTTTGTGGCGCAGGTGGTTGCGTTCGCTTTTGGTTTGGCGTGCGCGTCCTTATTCCCCACCATCTTGATGGGTATCTTTAGTAAATCAATGAATCGTGCCGGCGCAATTTACGGCATGCTTTCTGGCCTCATTTTCACGCTGGCCTATATTGTTTACTTCAAGCGCGACGTGTTGCTGGGCATGGAAAAAGTGCCTGATTCGCAGTGGTTCATGGGTATTTCACCTGAGGGAATCGGCGTGATTGGTATGCTGATAAACTTTGCGGTGGCCTTTATTGTCATGAAGATGACGGCACCCTGTCCGGAGCATATCAAGCATTTGGTGGAAAGCATCCGTTACCCACGCGGTGCCGGCGGTGCGCAAGACCACTAAACTTTTTGTTTGCTTGTGCTGTAGTTGTTGAGCAAAAAATTGTTGGACAAAAAACCCCGCCTAGCGGGGTTTTTTGTTTGGCTGGAAGAAGAGAATGCAGCGTGTGCTGCGTTGTTCTTCTGCCAATTTTTGGGTACAAGTCTTCAGGTGTCTATCTTTCAAAGTAACAACAGTAAATCATGAGCCAGAAAATGCTGCATGTGGCGTTGGAAGTTGATGCGGAGGAAGCGCCGCGTGCGGCCTACCTGTTGGCAAAGTTTGGTGTGTTTACGCCCGAGCGGAGCGTGTTGAGCCATTACAGCGCTGCTAATTTTGCCGGTCAGCTTTACCAGGAAGTGACAGAACAGGCGCGGGCCAAACTTAATCATTTGGCGGCGCACTATCAAACGTTGCCTGCTGCTGCCGCCCAGCCAAGCGAGCCGCCGACGCTCGCGCAACTAGAAGAAGTTAATGTTTGGTTAGATGAATTGCTGCAGGTTACCGATGCCTGCCGGGCCAAGCATGAGCAGTTTGAGCGCGAACAGCGCCACGAAGCGGATTTGTTGAATGAATTAGCGCCGTTCAAAACACTGGATGTCGATTTGAAGGTGTTGGCGCGCCCGAAGAAATTTCTGCAAACCTTGGTTGGGTCGGTGGCGGAAAGCGATCTAGCGGATTTGACTGCGCAATTGGCGCATGTCGGCGGCATCGTGGAAATATTCGGCCGCCAAGCGGGCCGTGCTTATTTGGTGGTGATCTGTCCGCAATTGCAATGCACCGTGTCACAGCGTTTATTGCTGCAGCATGGCTGGCATGAAATTCAGTTGCCGGCGGAGTTTTCCGGGCGGCCGCAAGAAATCGAAGCCAATCTGGATGCGTTAGCAACGCGAATTAGCCAAGGCGTCGCTGACTTGGCGCAAGCGCACCAACATACTTTTGCGCACATCAAAGACCCCCTGGCGCACGCGGTAAAAATGATCGAACTGGCTGAGCCCTATGCGCATTTGGTGGACGACACGGTGACCGAAGCAAGTGGCCAATTATTGATCCGCGGTTGGATTCCACAGCGCAATCTGCCGCGGCTGCAGCGGCATCTGGCCACGTTAACGGGCAAATATCATCTGGAAACGCGGCCGCCGCAGCCGGGTGAACGCGAGTCGGTCCCCTCCGCGCGACGCTATCCCGTTTGGATGGGGCCTTTTGCTGAATTAGTGCGCGGTTATGGCGTGCCCTGTTATGGCGATTTTGATCCGACCTTGTTTTTCAGCATCTCGTTTATTGTCATGTTCGGCATGATGTTTGGCGATGTTGGGCATGGCTTGATGATTGGGCTGGCGGCCTTGTTTTTGCGCGGCGAAGCGCGACGATTTCGGCCCATTATGCTGGCGGCCGGTGGTTCGGCCAGTGGATTTGGCTGGTTGTATGGCAGCGTTTTTGGACTGGAACATGTGCTGCAGCCGCTGTGGATTGCGCCTTTATCGGATCCGGAGCGGATGCTGGCCATGGCGTTATGGTGGGGCGTGGGTTTTTTGGTGAGTACGCAATTGATCATGCTGTACAACCGTTTGGTGGCGCGTCATTGGCGCGCAGCCTTGTTGGATGCCGGTGGTGTTGCCGGTTTGTTGCTTTATTTGGGCGGCGTGATGGCGCTTTATCTCGGGTATCAGGCTAAGGCGGGGGCTGGTTTGGCTTTGGCTGTGGCGCTGATTGGTTTTGTTCTCATCCTGCTTCAGCATTGCATGCAACTGCGCGAGCCCTGGCCGGGGCGTTTCTTTCTCGGTCTGATGGACAGCTTGGAAACGGTGTTCAACGATTTCGTCAACACGGTGTCGTTTATGCGGTTAGCCGCATTTTCCATTAGTCATGTTGCACTTGCCATGGCCATTACTACCTTGAGTGCGGAAATGGGGCAAGCCGGCCAGATCATCGCGCTCGTGTTTGGCAATATCCTGATTCTTGTCCTGGAAGGCGCAATTGTCGCCATACAAGCGCTACGCCTGGAATATTACGAGGGGTTTTCTCGCTATTTCACCTGCTTTGGTCGTGAATTCAAGCCGATTCTGGATGCGCGCGTGCCCAAGACGCCGATTATATAAAGCAGGCAAATTCTGCTGCTGCCCTGTCACGAAAGCGTCATGAAAGCGTCATACCATGCAATGCAATGCAGCGCATATTAGGAGGTGTGCATGACGGCCACCATTCTTGTTGTTGAAGATGAAGCGGGCATTCAAGAGCTGCTCAAATTTACCTTGAGTCAGCATGGCCACGAAGTTGTTGTGGCATCGGATGCCGAAGAAGGATTGCATTTATTGCGCGGTGCGATGCCTGATCTGATTTTGTTGGATTGGATGTTGCCTGGTATGTCGGGTATTGATTTTGTGCGGCGTATTCGCAGCGATAACCGCCATAAATACATCCCGGTCATTATGTTGACGGCGCGTTCTGATGAGCGCGACAAAGTGCAAGGCCTCGATATGGGGGCGGACGATTACATCACCAAGCCGTTTTCGCCGCGCGAATTGATGGCACGCATCAAAGCGGTATTGCGCCGGCGCGCGCCGCAAATGACTGAGGATGTGGTTGAAATTAAAGGGCTTAAGCTAGATCCGATTGCGCATCGGGTGCATGGCGATTTGAAAGGTACGTTGACCGCGCTTGAACTGGGCCCGACTGAATTTCGTTTACTGCATTTTTTTATGACCCACCCGGAACGCGTGTATTCACGTTCACAGTTGTTGGATCAAGTATGGGGCGATCATGTATTTGTTGAGGAGCGGACGGTGGATGTGCATATTCGACGTTTGCGTTCGGTGTTAGAGCTGACTGGGCACGATCAATTGATTCAGACCGTGCGCGGGTCGGGTTATCGTTTGTCTGAAAATTAAAGCAACGCTCCTTTCATGTTTTCACTTTGGCTGCGACTGGTTTTGTTTTTGCTGGGCTTGAGCGGGCTGGCCTTTCTGTTGCTGGATGAGACATCGCTGGTATCGCCTTGGGCGGCCATTGCCAGCGGGCTGATGCTGGTTTTGGTCTATCACCTGCTGCAGTTGTCCAGATTTTACCGCTGGCTCAATCACTCCAGCGTAGCGTCGTCGCGGCCTACGGGCTGGCAACCCACGGGCTGGCAACCCAATGGCTGGCAACCCACCGGCTTCTGGGGTGAGGTGATTTATCGGCTAGAAAAATTGTCGCAAAGCCGGCAGGGGGAGCAGCAGAAAAAGGCGGCCGATTTTGCGCAGGTGCTGGAAGCGACGCGGCATTTACCCGATGCGGTCATCATTCTCGACGATACCAATCGGATGCTGTGGCTGAACAACGCGGCCGAGCATTTGCTGGGACTTTCGCCGCAACGGGATTTGGGTCAATTCATCTTTTATTTGCTGCGTAACTCGCGTTTTTTGGAGTGGTTGCAGCGCGAGGATGAGGCGCAAACCTTGATCCTTGAATTGGCGGGGCGCGATAAAACTTTGGCCCTGCAACGGATTGCGTTGTCGCATCAGCAAAAAATGCTGATTGCGCACGATATGACCGAGTTTTCTCGCCTGGAAGCGATGCGGCGTGATTTCATTGCCAATGTCTCGCACGAATTACGCACGCCAATTACGGTGATTGTCGGCTTCCTGGAAGCGTTTGAAGAGATGACAACGCCGGATGTGGTGCAATTTCGCCAGCATATTCCCTTGCTATTAGAGCAATCTGATCGTATTAGCCGTCTGGTTAATGACTTGCTGACGTTGGCACGCCTGGAAAGCGAACCCGATGCGCAAGATGAAACGGTAATAGTGGAGACGCTGCTGCGCCGTTTGGTCGATGAGGCAGAAACGCTGAGTCAGGGGAAACATGCCATTCACCTGCGCTGCGAAAATCAGGCGCGCTTGATTGGTAATGGCCAGGAGTTGTATAGCGCGTTTGCGAATTTGGTGACCAATGCGGTGCGTTATACGCCGGCTGGCGGCCAGATCGACCTTAAGTGGGGCACTTTGCCGAATGGTGAGTCTTATTTTTCGGTGCAGGACAGCGGCGAAGGCATTGAGGCACGGCATATTCCGCGTCTAACCGAACGGTTTTACCGCGTTGATCGGGGCCGTTCGCGCGCCAGCGGCGGCACCGGCTTGGGTTTGGCCATCGTTAAACATATTTTGCAACGCCATCAAGCGCGTTTGCGCATTGAAAGCACCTTGGGTAAAGGCAGCACATTTACAGCGATTTTCCCGCTGGAGCGGGTGATTGAACCGGTGAGCTCAGGCGGCGAAGGTTGAAGTTAACGCTTCTATGTGGGTTTGTAGGTGGGTTTGTATATGGGCTTGTAGGTGTTGCTTCAGATCTGAAGTGGGTGCCAAGGGATGATTAGCATCAGATCGACGTGCGGCCGCCCAAATGGCATCCGGGAAATTGACATCATTTTGCCAGCGCGGAATGACATGCCAATGCAGGTGCGGCACGACATTGCCCAGGCTGGCGAGGTTGATTTTGTCGGGCCGGACGACTTCACGAATTGCGGCTTCGACGGCAAAAACCACATTCATTAAACGGTGACGCTGCGCCGGCGCCAAGTCAGACATTTCCTTGCAGTGCGCGTTGAGTATGACGCGGCAGAAGCCGGGGTAATGCGCATCGGCCACCCAGATTACGCGGCAGAAATCGTCTTGCCAGAGGTGATCTTCTCTATCCACTAGGGGTGGGCAGAGGGGGCATTGCGCTGGGGGGCTCTGCACTGGCGGGCACGGTGTATTGGTTATATGGGTCATGGCATCATCATGCCGCGGATCAGATAGAACAACAACCCAGCCATGACCGCAGAAGCGGGCACGGTGATGATCCAGGCGGCGGCGATTCGCAAAACTTGTGAGCGCTTAACCAATTCTTCCCGATAAACCTTGCGGAGTTCCTTGCGCTCCATTTTGGAGAAATGGGCGGGATCAAGTTGATTTTTCGCGCTGTGTTTTAACGAGGCCAGCATGAGGCCTTTTTCTTCGATGGTAGCCTTGCCAAAGCGCGCCATAAAGGCATCAATGGCTTCTTGGTCGCCTTCTGGATGATGCGTTTTGATATCTGACATCATGCGTGAATAATTTTTCTTCAAATATTCGCGCAGAAAACCAACGCCAAAGACGCCGCCAACCGCAACGTGCGTTGAGCTGATTGGCAAGCCAAATTGGCTGGCCACGATAACGGTAATGGTTGCCGACATGGCGATGCAATAGGCGCGCATTTGATCCAGCTCAGTGATTTCGGAGCCGACGGTGCGTATGACGCGCGGCCCAAACAGCGCAAGGCCCACAACAATGCCCAGTGCACCAACCATCATCACCCACAGGGGAATCGGCGCGTTTTTGCTGACTAGGTGCCCGTTGGAATTGACCACGTCAACAATCGCGGCGAGCGGGCCGACCGCATTGGCAACGTCATTCGAGCCGTGCGCAAAACTGAGGAGGGCGGCGGCGAAAATGAGCGGCACGGTAAAGAGTTGGTTGACGCCCATTTTGTCGTTATTGATGCTGCGGCTGCGCGCCGCGATGAAGGGTTTGACAATGAAGAAAATCAGAACAGCGAAGGCAAACCCCATTAGCACGGCATCAAAAAAATCCACTTTCCATATTTTGCCGAGGCCTTTCAGAATGAGGTAAGTGGTGAACACCCATGTCATAAATGCCACCAGTAGTGGCACTTTTTGACCGGCAGCAGTCGCCATATCTTGTTGATAAGTGATGACCCGTTTAACCAGATAGAGAAAGGCGGCGGCAAATAACCCGCCCAATAAAGGCGAAATAATCCAACTGGCTGCGATGTTGCCCAAGTGTCCCCAGTTGGCGGCTTCAAAGCCGCTGGCGGCAATGCCGGACCCCAGCACCGCACCGACAATGGAGTGGGTGGTTGAGACGGGTGCGCCAAATGCGGTGGCGATGTTTAACCAGAGAGCGCCGGCCAGCAGGGCGGCCATCATCACCCAAACGAATGTTTGTGGGTCGGCAATGCTGTCAGGCTTAATGATGCCGCTGCGGATGGTGGCTACCACTTCGCCGCCGGCGATAAGTGCGCCGGCCGCTTCAAAAATGGCAGCAATCACTAACGCACTACCTAAGGTCAACGCCTTTGAACCAACCGCCGGGCCGACATTGTTGGCGACATCGTTGGCACCAATGTTCATGGCCATGTAAGCGCCAATCATGGCGGCGACGACGAGGACGAGGCTGATCTGCCCTTGGCTGCTTAACGCTGCGTACAACATGACACCAACAATGAACAGCAAGGCCATGCCGAAGCGAAAAAAATCTGCACGACCCCGTTGGGTTGCACGCTCAATTTCAGTGAGGTGTTTCAGATCCACGTTCGGTTCTCCGGCAGGTTGACTGTAATAAAACTGTCATTATCCTGTAACAAAGCGGAGAGATGCCATGGGCAAACAGACTGGCAAGGCAAATTTGCTCTCATGCAGAGCGTGGTAGGTCGGGTTAGCCCAGCGGGCGTAACCCGATCTACGTGGTGAAACTCCATGCAATCCCCGCTATCAATCCCGGATTTCGCTCCGCTACTTACCCACACTGCTGGACAAATTCCATGACTCGGCTTACCTAGATCGTATTAATTACTACATTCCCTTCTGGGAAGTGGACATCATCCGCAGCGAGATGTTTTCCAGCGCCGTAGGACGGCCTGCGCTAGTCATCTTGATCCTGACTCACCATGAGCTGTTTGGTGTCTTCTGACCGTGAAATCTTGGCAATTTAGGGTGATGAAACAGATAAAGAGGGCAAGTATCATAGCTGCATGCTAAAAATTCATCGTCCTGGCTACCTTATTGAGTTTTCCGTCGCGGCAAGCGGGTCAATCTCCCAAAAACGGTCTTACGATTGCGGGCTAAAACAATATCAAAGGAAAGACGTGAGCCAACCTAATCCAATCGAGTCCGATACCGCCCGATCCATGCTGGAAAAGTTGATGGAAGATTCGCGCCTGTACCACAAGGGTGCAGCAGGCCAGGTTGAAACCCTGCTTGAGCTGGCGGCACACACCAAGGTGGATCGGCCCAAAAAGAAGACTGAACCCAAACCACTGATGGCCACCAGTGGCGACCTATTTGAAACAAGCAACTCATGAGCAAACTTGCCGACCTGATCTGGAAAAACGCCGAACTGCTGCGCGGGGCTTTCAAAGAGAACGAATACCGCAAAGTCATCCTGCCATTCACCATCCTGCGCCGCCTGGACTGCGTGTTGCAGCCCACCTCAGAGGCGGTGCGGGCAAAATACGCCGCCATCAAGGACAAAGGCTACGATCTGAACAAGATGCTGACACCGGTCAGCGGTTATGCATTCTTCAATATTTCGTGTTTCACGCTGCCCGGCGTGGCACAAACGCCTGATGGTCATGACGTTCGTGCCAATCTGGAGGCCATGATCAATGGCTTTTCGCAAAACGTGCGGGATATTTTCGAGAAGTTTGGTTTTTTGGCCACTGTCGATA
>CAYWXO010000003.1:0-38468 GCA_964462255.1 uncultured Thiobacillus sp.
CAACGTCAGCCACCCCATTCAGAATAACCACAAACTCATCGCCGCCCATACGACTCACTGTATCGCCGGCCCGCACCGCCTCCAACAGACGATGCGAAACTGACCGCAGCAGGCCGTCGCCTATATGGTGGCCGAGTAAGTCGTTAATATTTTTGAATCGATCAAGATCAATGAACAACACCGCCACCAAAACACCCAGACGTTCGGCTTGCTGCAAAGCCATGTGTAAGCGCTCAACGCAGAGGGCGCGATTAGGCAAATCCGTCAACACATCATGCTGCGCCAGATGGGTAATGCGTTGCTCATTGGCCTTGCGTTCGCTGATGTCAAACGAGGTGACAATGACATGAGTGATATTGGCGTCTTCGTCGCGCACCGCATTGAACACCGCCCAAACAGGAAACGACTCGCCCGTGCGTCGTTGAATCCACATTTCACCCTGCCAAATACCTCTAATCCGCGTAGCCTGCCTAATATCGCTATAAAAGCCCTCTGGGTGGTGATCAGAGCAGAGAACTTCAATTGATTCTCCAATAATTTCGCTTAATTCATAGGCGGTAGAACGGCAGAAAGCATGATTGACTGTCACAACTTGCCAATCAGCATTCGTAATCATGATACTTTCAGAGGAAGCTTCAAAAACTTTCGCCCATAGCTCAAGCCGTTGTTCCATGTGTTTAAGGCGGCCGATGGGGGTAAACGTAGTCAGAACAGCATCTTTATCTTGATAACGTAAACACTGAGCGGAGATCAGCGTCCATTCATAACCATTAGCGCCATGCCAGAGCGCTTCAAACTCATGCGCAGCACCGGTATCAGACAGCATCTGAAAAAAGCGTGCCCGCGCATCTGGCTGCAAGCCTTTCAGCCAAGGGTCGGTCAGCCCGCCATCAAGCCAAGCTTTTCCCTGAACATTGGTATGCAATACATCATGGTGTGGCGTAACAGTCACCATCAAAGGAATCGGCACGGCATCGAGCAAATCGCGCTGGGCTTCGGCAGCCCGCGTCTTTGCCGCCAACTCCTGTTCAATCTGACGGCTGCGATCAAGCTGCAGCAGCATGTCATTAAACGCCGAAATCAACCGACCAATTTCATCCCCCGAATGCCATACCGCCCGCAAGGAATAGTTGCCGGTATTACGCACGTTATCGGCCACTTCGGCGAGACGACGAATCGGTTTGGAGATTTGGCTAGCAACAAAATAAACCACCGAGAGAATGACCAGTAGCAAGGCCATGGCCGTACTCAAATGCAACCACATGCGCTCAAACAAAGTTGCAATACGAGACTCCAACAATCCATTAAGCGCAGTGCCGGCAATCAGCCAAGACTTTGCCAGTTGTAAACGTGATGCACGGGCAATTTGATCTAGATCAGGCACGTCGGCTGCTTGCTTCTGCTCAATGGCGAGCTGGCGTGAACTGGCGCGGAGCTGGTCGATAACCGCCAGCAAACTATGGCGCGAAGGCTCCAGCACCGCGCGCAGTTCCGGCGTTCCGGCGGCTAAACCTTCGACGTAATCGGCATTGATCCCGCTGACAATGGCATCCAGGCGGCCTTCCAGAATCAAATATTCCGTTTGCAAACGCGCCAGCGCAGGATGATGCGATTGCCTTGCGGCATACGCTTCATGCGCTTTCTGCGGTATGCGGCCAATCAGGTCTAGCAACTCAGGGAAACGCAGGACCACGATGGACATGGTGTAATAACTATCTAAATCAGGGTCAAGAATTAAATTAGATTGATTACCAATGCGCGTGATTAACGCCTGTAAAGCCGGGGCTGGGTTGACAGGGTCGGCCGTGCCGCCAGCATGCGATAAGCGGAGCTGATCCGCTAGGGTGCGCGCCAATTCTGCGCTATCCAGATCGCCACGTTCCTGACCGTAACGGGCTTCCGCAGCCATGATTGCACCCGCCGCTGCCCCCGCATCGTTGGCATCCCACGCCGCCAGCGTCGCTTCCCGCACAGCAGCAATGTAATTGTTTCCCACGATTTCCTTGCGGGCAAAATCAATCGCAATAAACTTCTCATTGATTAATATCGTAGAAACGAAAATCACCGCCGACAAATCAAGCGCATAAATCAACATCAATTTGCGACTGACACTCAAGCGGCCAATCAAGCCCAACACGAATCGATACATAGATAATCCCGATAATGACTACGCGCAAACCAGATCGCCCACGTTATTAAGCAAGAACTTTGCCAACTGCTGATTTGCGCCTTGGTTGGCATTGAAATCATGCGAATATGCGGCGAATAAAGGGAAAATAAGGCAGGAAAACACAGCCAACCGCCACTCAACGCGATAGAATCGCGCGCTTGGATTGCATGTCGTGATCCATTTTTGATCACACAAAAGACCATGTCCCGCTTGCCCGAATTCACTCTTGACGACGTTACGCGCTGGTTTGGCGCAGCAGAAATAGAAAAAGCGGCCGATTACCGCGATGCAGTCAGTCACCTCGAAGTTGCGCCGCCGCGCATCACCGCCAGCGTGCAAGGTAGCGGCCCCTTTCCCTACCGTGTCGCCATTGGCCTAGATTTAGATAAGCAAGGCAAACCACGAGCGGTGTGTGGCTGTAGTTGTCCCGTTGGCTGGATGTGTAAACATGCGGCTGCGGTGGTTTTGCAACTGCTGAATCAAGGCAAATCGCACCCGAAAGTGCGGCCCGATGTCCTGGAATGGCTGCAAGGTTTTCGCGAATCCATCCATAAACCTGCATTACAAACCGGCGGTAAAAAGAGTGCTTACAACGAGGCCTTGTTTTATGAGTTGTACACCGGCGACGAACACGCCCTCAACTGGTCAGTGCGCATTGTCAAAGCCCGCGTCGATGAAAATAATCTGCCTTTAGGCAAACTGGCGGAATGGAATCAGGTTGAAACGGCGTTGGTCAAACCGCCACGTTTTGCCAGCGAAGAAGATTTAGTCATTCTGCGTCTGCTGTGGTTGCACCGCATAAAAGCCCGCTATAGCGTTGAATATCCCCTGCGTGGACGCATCGGTGAAGATACCCTGCAATACATGCTAAAAAGTGGTCGCTTAATGTATAAAACCGAGGCTTTTCACAGCTATCAATCTGGCGAAGCACGCACCGGCAGCATCCATTGGCGTAATGATCAAGCCGGACAAAATACTGGTAGCGGCGGCAATGTCAGGCCGGAGTTACAAGCGGAACCGCCCATTTTGACCTCCATGCTGTTGGAAGAATTTTGGTATTTGGATAGTCAGCGCCGCGAAATCGGCCCGCTACGCATCGACTTTCCCGTCCTCCAAACCGCGCATTTATTGGCCATGCCATCGCTTAACCCGGCGGAAGTGCCCCTAATTGCCGGCGCATTGGCCGAACTAGCCCCGCAATTACCCACCCCCATACCGCCTGATCTGCGCATTATCGACGTCAATCCGATTCCCGTTATTGCACTGGATACCCTAAATTTACTGGATATCAATTTTTTTGGCGATTATTCGCTCTCTACCCGCAACTTCGATTACCTGGTTGTTTCTTTTGAATACGATCAAGTCAGCATCGACCCCCATGCCGCGCAGGAATACGTCACGCTGGCCAGCGGTGAAACCGTCCAGGTCAAGCGCCACTTGCAAGCAGAACAGCAGTATCAGCAAGTACTGACCGATATCGGCTTCAGCCTGGTGCCGCCGCATGCGCTATTTGCCACCAAGCCACGGCCCAACTTCATCTACGGCCTGCAAAGTGTTGAACACTGGTACCCGTTCATGAGTGATGAATTGCCCAAACTGCGCGCCGCCGGTTGGCACATCCATATTCCGGCCGGCTTCCGTCACCTCCTGCTGGAAGTGGACGAATGGGATGCAGAAATCAGTGAAGATGCCAATGGCTGGTTCAACCTGACCATGGGCATTATGGTACAAGGAGAACGCTTAGCACTCGCTCCTTTACTATACGATCTGTTCCGCAGTGATAATCGCTGGCTAGACCCGCGCATTGTCAGAGAAATCCCTGATGATGCACCGGTCACGCTGGCCACGCCCAGCGGTGCCCTGATGCGCGTGCCGGCCGGCCGCGTCAAGCCGCTGGCGCTAACGCTGATTGATCTGTTTGACACTCTGCCGGGCTGCTCATTTCGCTTTTCAACACTGGATGCTGCGCGGCTGGCGGCGTTGCTGGACAGCTCACGCTGGCAATTCAAAGGCGCTGAGGCGGTTAAAAAACTCGCCAACAGTCTGTTACACAGCGAGGGCATCCAGCCGGCAACGCCCCCCGTCGGCTTTTCACTGACCCTACGCCCGTATCAACTTGAAGGTTTGGCTTGGCTACAATACCTGCGTGAACATGGCCTCGCCGGCATCCTAGCTGACGACATGGGCTTAGGTAAAACGGCGCAATGTTTGGCGCATTTACTGCTAGAAAAAGAAGCCGGCCGCATGGATCGCCCCTGTTTGATCGTGCTGCCCACCTCACTCATCTTCAACTGGAAGCGGGAAGCTGAGCGTTTTGCACCGTCCCTGCGCGTGTTGTCACTGCATGGCCCGGATCGCGCTGAACGCTTCAACGAAATCGATCAGAGCGACCTAGTCTTAACCACCTACCCCTTACTCTGGCGTGACGAAACAGAACTTGCTAGCCGCGAATATCATTTACTGGTGCTGGATGAAGCACAAACCGTCAAGAATGTAACCAGCCATGCAGCTATGGTAGTACGCAAACTGCGCGCTCGTCACCGCCTCTGCCTGACCGGCACGCCACTGGAAAATCATCTCGGCGAACTTTGGGCGCAATTTGATTTTCTGCTGCCCGGCTTTCTTGCCGATTTGAAATCGTTCAACCGAACCTGGCGCAATCCCATCGAAAAAAATGGTGACACCGGCCGGCGCGATTTACTCGCCGCGCGCGTGCGGCCCTTCATCCTGCGCCGCCGCAAAGAAGATGTTGCGAAAGAATTACCCGCCAAAACCATCATTATCCGCACCGTTGAACTGGAAGGATCGCAGCGCGATTTTTACGAAGCCGTGCGCAGCGCCATGGATGACAAGGTGCGCGAAACCATCGCCAGCAAGGGCTTTGCCCGCAGCCATATTGTAATTCTCGACGCACTGTTGAAATTACGGCAGGTGTGCTGCGACCCACGCTTAGTCAAATTGGACGGGGCAAAACAGGTTAAAGAGCGCGCCAAACTGGATCAATTGATGGACATGCTGCCGGAACTGGTCAACGAAGGCCGCCGTATCCTGGTTTTTTCGCAATTCACTTCCATGCTTGACCTGATTGAACGAGAACTGGTCAAGCTCAGCCTCGGCTACGTCATGCTTACCGGCAACACACAAGATCGCGAATCGGTCATCCAACGCTTCCAGGAAAAACAGGTGCCCATCTTCCTGATCAGCTTGAAAGCGGGCGGCGTCGGCCTAAACTTAACGGCAGCCGATACCGTCATTCACTACGACCCTTGGTGGAATCCGGCGGCTGAAAATCAAGCCACCGACCGCGCCCATCGTATTGGCCAAAAAAATAAAGTCTTTGTCTATAAACTGGTGGTGGCGGGCAGTATCGAAGAAAAAATTCTCGCCATGCAAGAACGGAAAGCCGAGCTGGCCGCCGGCGTGTTGGGCGAAGATGCCACCGTATTGAGCAAATTTGGCGAATCCGATTTACGTGCGCTACTAGCGCCTTTACCCTTGGCAAAAGCTTTGAAACATAATCATTAATTGCCGAGCGCGACGAATATGTTTTTTTCTTTAACTTGAGCAAAAACAAGATTGACTTGTTACCATCGAACTTCTGACGCTATTGTGAAAACCTTGTGAACACCATGAAATTCTTGCCGCCTCGACTGCCCCTGCCCTTGCTTTTATTCAGCCTCGCCTTGCCGGCGCACGCCCAGCCACAGGTCGAGGCCCCTTCACAAACCAGCACGAAACCGGCCAATGGCAACGGCAACGGCAATGGCAATGGCAATGGCAGCGTTCAACCTAGCTTAGAGGCCAACCAAAATGCGCCGGCCTTACCGCCCGTAAAAGTTGACGAGGTTCCGGTCAACGTGCCGGCTGTCGTGCTACCCCCCATGACGTTGCCGCCTGTGGTGCCGCCTGTGACGTTGCCACCTGTGACGTTGCCACCTGTGGTGCCGCCCGCCGAATCTGCCTCGCCGCCCACGCCAACGCCACCGCAAGTTGTTCCCGCGCCAACGCTTTCTGACCTTGGCCGCTCGCTCGCCAGCTACTTCACGGAAGAAGAGCTTACGTTGCTGTTTCAATACATGAAGGAAACCGTCATCGCCTCCTTCAAGGATGAAGAAGTCAACCTCCCGCCCGATCTGGCCTTCAAGCTGGAAATTTTGTTGGTAAGACTGAAAAAAGAAAGCAATTTCTACTTCGATAACCTGATTAACCAACTCGAAATTGATTTAAAGAAAAATCTGAAAGAAAAACTAAAAGAAAAATTAATGCCACCGCCAATCAAGGAACAAACCTATACCCCATGGTTTAAGTTTCCCTGGCAATAAATCCATCCGCATGCAGCACGCATGAACCCTGATTTTCTCTTACAACTCCTGCTTCAAGTTTGGTTGCCGATTGCCCTGCTAGTCGCTGCTGGCGGCTTATGGGTGCGCTATCGTCCGCAATTCCCCGCTGCTACCTTACGCGTCAACCTGAATCGAATGGTGGTCGATGTGTTCGCGCCGCCGCTACTCTTCGCGCTATCGGCACAAGCGGAGATCAGCCGCGAGATGTTGACCGTCCCCCTGCTAATGGTTGCTGGCATCGGCTTCAGTTTCGCCATCCTTTACCCCATTCTTTGGCACAGCCGCATAGGTATCGGCCTTAGCCGGGAAACCCGTGCCGCCATACTACTGGGCGGCACGTTCGGCAACGTGTTATTCATGGGCTATCCCACCCTGACGTTTCTCTACGGCGACATTGGCGGCAGCTATGCCGCCTTCGCCGATGTGTTGGCCTCAACCCCACTGCTATGGACTTTTGGCGTCTGGATCGCAACACGATTGGGGCATGACGGCGGCCAAGGCCAAAGCCTGCTGCGCACCTTGCTTTCCTTGCCGCCGACATGGGGTTTTCTACTGGGTTTTGCTGTTAACCTAGGCGGACTGGAAGTCACGCCGTTAATTAAAGCGGCTAAGTTCATGGGGCAAGCCACCATTCCGATTATGTTGTTTACCCTCGGGCTTTCCATTCCATGGGGTGCGCTAAAACCAACACGGCCAATACTCGTCGCCGTCATGGTGAAATTGCTGATTGCCCCCTTTCTGGTCTTCATTTTTGCGCGCGGCATGTTCGGCGAATTGCGGCCGGCACAAACCGCCGCCATCATTGAAGTGGGCATGCCAACCATGCTGATGGCCGCCAGTTTTGCCGACCGCTTCAAGCTGGATGTGCGTGCCGCCGCCCTCACCGCAAGCTGGAGCAGCTTGCTCTTTCTCATCAGCCTACCGGCCTGGATTGCCTTTCTTGGCCATGCATAATCAGTTGCGCCCCTTCCACTTGGCATGGCAGGTTTTGCGTAGATACTCAATAGCACGCTCCATGTGACTATCCGGCCAATTCGGATCCGTATCAGCCAACTGCTCTTGTGCTTCATGCAGCAAATCTTCTTGCCAAAAGCGACGCAAATCACTGCGCAAAGCTTCCGGCGCGTGGTGGTCAATAAATTCGTTCACCGCTTGCGTATCAAAACCTGCAGCGCGAAAACGCTGCACGATCAGCTTCGCCTCCTTTAACAGAAGCGCATCTTTCGGTGCCATCCCGGTCGCCACACAGAGAAACACACTCGCCAATACATTAGGATCATCCGCATTCCCCCGCGTGACTCTATTCCATTCCTTGGCCACTAAACGCTCATATTCGCGTACATCTTCATCCAGGTTTTCAAGAACAAAGTAACTGCGGCCAGAATCACCATTGCCGTGCAACAATTTATCTGCGCTATAGGCGGCATCTCGAATCTGCGGCAAATCCTTTTCCACAAAAAGCATCATTAAACGCTGCGCAATCGGCTGCATCTCTGCGGGAGCATCCGCCATAAAAGCCTGCAAGCGTGATTTTTCATCAGCATGAGACAGCGCGGCTTTCATTTTTTGTGACTTTGCCGCTTTCACCAAACGCACAAATTCAGTCCGCGTCGGCATCTGAAACGCGGCTTTATCGACATAAATGACCAGCATCGCACTGCGAATCAACGAATCAGCGTCATCGACATCTTCCCGCGCCACGCCCATTTTCTTGGCCAACCAATAGGCAAAGTTAATCAAACTCTGATTTTTCAAGCCCTTAGCCAATAAAGATTGATATTCGGTCAGCTCGATTTTATTGACAGCCGTTTTCTCATCCAGATAAGCACGCTGACTTTCAGCTGAAACATGGTTTGACACCAGCACGGTATTTTCTGGTAGCGCATGTAATCGCTTTAGCATGTCTGAACCGGCTTTGGAATGCGCCAATAAGCGCTTGTCACGCAAGGCATACGCCGCCTTATTTAAATCGCTAGCGGAATAATCTTCCAAATAAAGGCTGACCAGATTCACCATGCGACGCAGAGCCAGCTCAAGCTCGGGCCGCAAATGTGCCGTGCCGAAATAATGCGCAATCTGAACGATGCCCTTGGCAAAATCAGACTGAATACTGCCCAATTGCTCAGGGAAAATAATGCCCTGATCAACACCATAACGAAGGGCTTTATCAAAAAACGGGCGACTATCAAACGTCGCGAGTGCGGTAGCGGCACGGGCCATCCGTTGGCTCCCTTAAATGGCTAATTCTTCCTCGTCACTCACTTCATCACCTAACGATGAACCGGTGGCGGGGACAGGCGATGCATTGGTTTCTTCCAAATGCTTTTGCACGCGATCACGTAACATGACCATCACTTCCTCAAAGGCATCATTGAATTCGTAGCGCAATAACCAAGCGGTTTCCATCCAGTCACCATCAGCAACCTCCGTACGTGATAGTAATGGCTTGGCATTTTCAATCGAATTGCCGAAGCAAAGGCCATGATCCACTTCCTCAATCTTTTCCATCAACCAGGTGTTATGGGTTTTAGCGCCGGAATCGACCTCATATTGCGGAGTGAAACTGCCCGTGGTGGCAAAGCTGAACACCTCGTCATAGCGATCTTCAAAATAATCAGCCAACGTCTGACTACCGCCCTCTATCTCAGCTATCGCCTCAATGTATTCAACGGCCATTTCTGAATCACGATAAATTACCGCATTCATCATGGCACGCAACCGCTCACTGGTGCGCTCACCGTACTTGCGCTCCAGCACAATTGAACGGGCAAACTGCTCCGGTGTAACCAGCATATTAACCACCGATTCACGCGAGGAATCAAACTCGCGCATGACCGCCAATAAATCTTTGGGCTGCATTTCATCCAGGACGCTGACTAATGCATGATCGCCCTCATCATCTGCAATAGCGGCTAAAGAACGCTCTGCGCCGACGATATCGCCGGCCAGTATGAGCTGTGAAGATTTCAAAACAACCGGGTGCATGCTCTTTCCTTTGCTCTTTGCTACGAATTTTTCCAGGGATTGATCTAGGGATTATTACAGGGACACTTCTACGAAGTGTGATCAACGATCCAACGTATCGAAGCCTTGCTCGGCCAACCAATCTGCGCCGGCTTCCGCCAAATCTTCCTCGCCCTCGTCATCATCGTCACGATTAGCCTCTCGCTCACGACCACGCTCCTGCCGCTCCTGAGTATCCGATGCGGCAGGGCCGCTGTCTTTGCTGCGCAAAAACTCCAGTGCCGCGGTTTTCACCAGGAAAACATCGCCACCACGGACTTTCAGCGTAGCAACAATGAGCACCTCTGCCCAACTGGCAATGGTCAATACCGGTTTGACTTCCTCCCATTTGGGAAAGCCAGCCCGCCCCGGTTCGGCCAGCACGGTGCGCTGCATAAGCTCGACCGACTTAAAGCCGAATGCGCCGTAAAACATGACCGCCACCATCTCTGGACTAAAATCAATCATCGGCAAAATAGCTTCAACAGCGCGACGTTTGTCATTCAAACGCTTTTGCAACACCGTTTTGCCCTCAGAATCGGAGAGCAAATCATCAATTTCATCGCTGTAACTGTTAAACAACTCAGCAAAGTAACGCGATTTTTTCAATTAAGAACCTCTTTAATGTATTTACCTGCTAGATCCCATGCAACCGGCAGCGGATCTTCAATCAAACTGCGCTTGCGATAATCATCGTATGCCGACCGTCGATCCGCATCAGACAACGTTTCGTAGGCCTCTTGAATCTCGCGGAAACGCGCAGCAGCGTCGTGCGAAGGATTTTTGTCCGGGTGATATTGCGTCGCTTTTTTTCGATAAGCCGCTTTGATCAAATCAAGACTAGCACCCGGTGAAACACCCAGTTTTGCGTAATGGTCCTGCATTAAATTCCTTGTAAAGTATTCAATAATCACGCTCATATAAGGCATGATCATTGTTACGCAATTGTTGCGCAATTGCGCGCTGAAAACAAATTTTGACTTCCATTTTTTACAACTTTGTAACCACAAATGCAGCCAAAAGCCCTATCATATTGCAGAAGCTTGTCTGTTACAGATCTGTTGCGGGTCTGTTCTTCCACTGCGTTTGATCGTACCGAGCGAAACCAGATGATGCAACATGAGATAACGTTTCACCAAAGGTAGCGGGTGTACTTCACGGAAACCGCGTCGCAAATGCAACTATCGCATGTAACTGAACAATGCATTTCCGTTAGAATCGACCTTCACTATTGCGTCCAACGTCAGCCCGCCCTTATGACTATAACCTCGAACCTATGACCTCGAACGCTTCCCACACGGCAACTACAGAATCATCTTTTACCCCTACGATTTTAATCGTCGATGATACCCCGCAAAATTTATCGATAATAGGTGAACTGCTGCTGCCTTTTTATCGCATACGCGCGGCCAATTCTGGCGAGCGCGCGCTACATGCGGTGGCTACCGCACCTTACCCCGACTTAATTCTGCTTGATGTCATGATGCCGAAAATGGACGGCTACGAGGTCCTGCGACGATTACGCAGCGAGCCGCGCACGGCAGGAATTCCCGTCATTTTTGTCACCGCCATGGACTCCAGCGATGATGAAAAGTTCGGCCTTGAACTAGGTGCAGTTGACTACATCACCAAACCGATAAAACCCGCTATTGTGTTAGCGCGCGTCAAAACACACGTTGAGCTTAAGCAAGCACGCGACCAGCTGGCCAGAGATAACGAATGGCTCGAATCGGAAGTCGCGCGTCGCATGCGCGAAACATTATTAATACAAGACCTGAGTGTGCGGGCCATGGCCTGTTTGGGCGAGGCACGGGATAATGAAACCGGTCAGCACATTGTACGTACACAGAATTATGTTGAGTTACTGGCTAAGCACCTCGCCAGTCACGCACGCTTCAAGGAAGCACTTGAAGGTAATCGGATGAATATGATCATTAAAGCCGCGCCTTTGCACGACATTGGCAAGGTCGGCATTCCTGACGCCATCCTGCTTAAACCCGGCCGCCTCACCGTGGAAGAGTTTGAAATCATGAAAGCCCATCCCACCATCGGCGCAGACGCCATTGAAAAAGCGATGACGCAAGCATTGGCCGGTGCAGATGACCTGATGGCTGAACAAGCGGCCGGGGCCTTTGCCTTCTTGGCCGTGGCCAGAGAAATCTCCCTCAGCCACCACGAAAAATGGGATGGCAGCGGCTATCCGGCAGGGCTGGCTGGTGACAGCATCCCCGTTTCTGCCCGCTTGATGGCACTCGCCGATGTGTTCGACGCGCTCATGAGCCGGCGCGTTTACAAACCACCGATGACGCTGGCGCAAACCACCGAAATTATCCTTGAAGGGCGCGGCAAACATTTTGACCCCGATGTCGTCGATGCCTTCCTGGCCTGCAAAACGCAATTCGCCGATATCGCCATTCAGTTTGTTGATCCTGAAAGCGAATAATTTATAACAACTTGGATATACAACACATTAACCCAATAAAAATGCGGTCTGAGCGCGTAGAGAACCCAATCCCATGATGAAATTCAGTAAAATTAAAACACCGCGATATTTATTAATCTTCTTTTTAATTATCGCGCTGTTCGCATTGTTCGCCTCTCAATTTGAAAATCCTGTCCTGCAAAGCGGCATCATGGGTGCCTTAATCGGTACCTTAATCGGCATAGGCCCCCTTCGACTTTGGTTTCAAAGCACACGCTCAACAAACCAACGCTTGAGTCACCTCAGCCATACGCTCACCGCGCTCGCCAATGGCAATATCGCGCCAGAATCATTGGATGAAGTAGAAAAAATAAGCCAGGAGAAAACCGGAATGCTGCGCGATATGGCCGCAGCGACACTTGCATTCCGCGCCAGTCTAATTGAAGGTAAAACCGCCAAAAACGACCTCAATGAGCGCATGAAGGAATTGTCCTGTCTTTATGATATTTATCGACTGTCAGATACCGCTGATCTTGACCTAGATACAATGCTTGCCGCGGTGGTTGCGCGTTTACCTGCCGCCATGCACTACCCAGACCTCGCTAGCGCCTATCTCACCTACGGTGACCGTCATTTTGGCCAGCAGCGCGATGGCGAACACATCTCTGCCAGTTTTACTTGCATGAATGGGCTGACCGTCACGCTCTCTATTTCTTATGCCACGACTCACGCTACTGCTTCTTGTCCCGCCGCACTCCCCAATAGCCACAGCGCGTTTCTAGAACAAGAAAAAACACTGCTCAACGCCATTACTACGCAATTAGGCAATGTAATTGAACGCCACCGTGCTGTCACAGCAGAGCGCGACACCAACGCACTGATGTACGCCATATTTGATGAGGCCCCAGATGCCATTGAATTAACCGATGTACAAACCCAGCGTTTTATTGCCGTCAACTCGGCAAGCTGTCGCCTGCTTGGCTATACGCGCGAAGAAAAACTCGCCCTCACCGTTGCCGACATTCAAACAGAACTGTCAGCGGACGAAATTGCCACAATAGCGGCCAATATTCAGCAACAAGGCAGCACGCATTTTGATACGCAACATCGCTGCAAAGAGGGCAAACTGATAGACGTCCGGCTCAGCATCCGGCCAATTCGTCAAAATGGCCGCGATTATCTGGTGACCATTTGGCGCGATATCAGCGCAGAAAAAATGGCCCTCGCCGAAATACTCAAACTCTCGCTCGCCGTTGATCAAAGCCCAGACAGCATAGTCATTACCAACTTGAATGCGCAAATTGAATATGTCAACCAGGCATTCGTCCGCAACACCGGTTACAGCCGCACCGAAGCACTTGGCCTTAATCCACGCGTGCTTAAATCCGGCAAAACACCGCTCTCAACATACAATGAAATGTGGGAAACCCTACAAAGTGGCCAGCCTTGGCAGGGTGAATTAATAAACAAACGGAAAGATGGCAGTGAATATATTGAGTTCGCACATATTGCGCCGGTGCGGCAAGCCAATGGCCAAATTACGCATTACCTCGCGATTAAACAAGATATTACCGAGAAAAAACACTTACAAAATAAGCTGGAAGCTTACCACGCACAACTTGCACAAGAAGTAGAAAATCGCACGGCTGAATTTCTTGCCGCCAAACAACGCGCCGAAGAGGTCAGCCGCGACTTTAAGCGGGTACTCGACAGCACGCCCGACATCATCGTTTTGAAGGATCACAACCATCGATTCAAATCCGTCAGCCAAACCTACATCAAAGCCAGCGGCAAGAATGGCTGGCAAGATTTTCATGGCAAAACAGCAGAAGACGTATTCAAGCCCGAATTAGCCGCCAAAATTCGTGCGGAGGAAATTGAGCAACTCGCCAGCGGCAGAGATTTAGTGGTAGAAGAACGCCCTGCCATTTCCGCCGATGGTGTCCACCGCACCATGTCCTTCACGCGCAGCATCCTGCGCGAAGCCGATGGCCGCCTGGCCGGTTTCCTCATTCAAGCACGCGACATTACCCACCAAACACGCGCAACCGAAACCTTGGCGCGCACTGAAGAAGAACTCCGTTTACTGCTTGAATCCACCTCTGAGGGCATCTTCGGCATCAATCTTGACGGCACCTTTACCTTTGCCAATACCGCAGCTTTACGCATGTTGGGCTATGCCAAACCCTCCGCTCTAATTGGCTTGCATAGCCACAAATTAACCCATTACAACCACCCTGATGGCACGCACTATCCCGAGCACGAATGCCTTATATATCAATCCATGTTCAACAACCAACCGGTGTTCTGTGATCAGGAAGTCATGTTTAGAGCCGATGGCACGCCGTTCCCTGTGTTCTACAACAGTGCCCCGTTAACACGGCATGGCGAAGTGATGGGTGCCGTTGTTTCATTCCAGGACATTACGGCAAGAAAACAGGCTGAAATTGCCCTGCTGGAAGCGAAAGAAGCGGCCGAAGCGGCCAATCGCAGCAAGAGCGAATTTCTCGCCAACATGAGCCATGAAATACGCACGCCAATGAACGCCATTATCGGGCTGACGCATCTACTCAAACGCAGTAGCAATGAATCGCGCCAACGCGAACAACTGAACAAAATCTCGGCGGCTGCCCACCATTTACTCAACATCATCAATGACATTCTTGACTTGTCTAAAATCGAAGCCGGCAAACTGCAACTGGATGACACCGACTTTGAAATTGAGCGGGTGCTCGACAATGTGGTCAGTATCATCCGCGACAAAGCCGAAGCTAAAGGCATCGAAATCGTCGTTGATCTACGTTCAATCCCCGCGGTATTACATGGTGATGGCCTGCGGGTCGGACAAATTCTGCTTAATTTTGCCGGTAACGCCATTAAGTTTACTGAGCAGGGCCGCATCGTTCTCCGCGTTTGGCCGGTCACAGCTGAAGACACCGGCATGACCATTCGATGCGAAGTCAGTGATAGTGGCATCGGCCTGACAGCAGAGCAAAAAGGGCGCTTATTCCAGCCGTTTGAACAAGCGGATAGCTCCACCACGCGCAAATATGGCGGCACCGGTCTGGGCCTAGCCATTTCTCGTCGTTTGGTTGAACTGATGGGCGGTAAAATCGGCGTCGAAAGTGAGCTTGGCCATGGCAGCACCTTCTGGTTTGAAGTCCCGCTGCACTTTGCGCAGAAGTACCCTACTCCGCACTGTCCGAATTATATTGATACCCGCGGTTTACGCGTTTTAGTGGTCGATGATTTACCCGAAGCACGTGAATCCATGCTGGATATGCTGGAAATGCTGGGACTGAAAGTCAGCAGCGCCGACGATGGCGTCAACGCGTTGGCACAAATCAGCGCCGCTGACGCAGCCGGAAATCCATACGACTTGCTCTTTATTGATTGGCAAATGCCGAACATGGAAGGCATCGAAGTCGGTAGAAGACTGGCACAAATGCCCCTCTCCCGTCAGCCTGCCCGCATCCTTATTACCGCTTACGCTGAATCACTATCACCAGAGATATTGCAGGCTGCCGGCTATTTCGAAGTCCTGCATAAGCCGATCGGCCCAACCCGGTTATTTGATGCGCTGCAAGATGTACTGAAGGGCCAGCACATCAACACCCCGTCGATGAATGCTGGCGAAGCGGAATCCCGTTTGCGCGGGCAAGGCGGCGGCTATGTTTTGATGGCGGAAGACAATCCCATTAATCAGGAAGTTGCGCTAGAGTTATTAACCGGTGTTGGGCTGACCGTGGATATTGCCGATGATGGACAAATTGCCGTTGATAAAGCCCGTCAATCCATTGAACAGCGGCGCAACTACGACCTCATTCTGATGGATATGCAAATGCCCGTGCTTGATGGCATCGCAGCAACCCGCTTAATCCGCTCGCTGCCCAGCTATAGCGACACCCCCATTTTAGCGATGACCGCAAATGCCTTTGATGAAGATCGTGAGATCTGTATCGCCGCCGGCATGAATGATCATATCGCCAAACCTGTGGACCCGGAAACACTCTACGCTACTCTACTAAAATGGCTCAACAAAGCGGATGGCAAACCTGCGGTTGGCTCTACGGTTGGCACAGGCTCAGGCCCTGGTTCCAGCCCTGATCCTGCTTCCCTACCCGCCCCCGCTGTAAAAAAAGAGTTACTGCAACATCAGCTTGCCGTCATAGCCGGCTTGGATAGCGCTGCCGGCCTAAGATCCTGCCATGGCCGCCTTGATCTTTATGTACGCATGTTGCAAAAATTTATCGACAATACCGACGTTGATACCTTACAACAAGCCCTTGAGACAGAAGATGTCATGACTGCCAAACGCGCCGCTCATACCATAAAAGGGGTGGCGGCCACTTTGGGTGCCCACATTCTCAACAGCAAGGCCGCGGCCCTGGAACAAGCCATCAACGCAGCAACACGCACTCCAGCGGGCCCCCCACCATCATCACTCAGTACATTAAACGCCGAAGCCAGCTTGGTCACCCTTGAATTTGAACGCTTATCCAACGCGCTCGCCACGGTATTACACATTCCAAACCACCCGCATGAACAGATTGACAACAAAGCCGAAAGTGCAGTGGATTGGGCAACCCTACACCCCCTGACAGTACAACTGGAAGCACTGCTCAATATCTGCGACATGGCTTCCGGCTTGCTCTATCGTGACCATGAAACCCTCTTCCAAACCGCCTTCGGCAAGGACGCCAAACGACTGGCGCAACAGATTGACGACTTTGCCTTTGATGAAGCCTTACAAACACTGCAACACGCCATGAAGAATCATCATGTTCAATCATAAATATACCTCTGGTTTTTTCACACCTACTGCATCGCCAGCCACCGCATTTTTGTTTCTTGTATTTTTGTTTCTTGTATTTTTGTTATTTTCGTTTTTGTTATTTTCATCCGCGGGTGCTCACGCGGATGAGCCAGCGCTACCACCCGCACCAACCAAGAATTTTCCTTACTTACTTTATTTCGGAATTGCACTAACAACCTTGGCGGCGGCGGGGCTAATCTGGCTTTACAGGATGCGCCACATAGCCCTACGCCAAAAAGTTCTACACCAAAGCGAGCAATTGCGCGAAAGCGAAGACCGTTTCCGCATTTTGTTTGAAGAAAGCCGACAAGCCTTGATGCTGATCGAAGACGGGGTTTTTATTGCCGCCAACAAAGCGGCGCTTAACATGCTGGGCATGCAAGATCCCAAGCAGATAATGGGTCGGAGTCCCATTGAAATATCCCCACAATTCCAGCCAGATGGCATGGCTTCAGCGCAAAAGGCGGAAGCGCTCATCAACATCGCCATAGCGCAAGGCAGCCATGATTTTGAATGGATTCATTTACGCGCCAATAACGAATTTTTTGTAGCCCATGTTCAACTGACCGCCATCCAGCAAAACAACAAAATCCTGCTACATACCCACTACGCCGACATCACCGAACAGAAGCAAACAGAACGCGAACTGGAACGCTACCGTCAGCATCTGGAAACGCTAGTGGCCGAACGCACATCAGCCTTGGCGGACATCACCCAATCACTGATTACAACTACAGATGCCCTACGCAAAAACAACGAAAAACAACAAGCCATATTTGACACCGCCAGCAGCGGCATCGCGCATATAAACAACCGTATCATTCTGCAATGCAATCGCCGCATGGAAGAGCTTTTTGGTTACGCCCCCGGCGAAATGATTAACCAGCCAACGCGCAACTGGTATCAAAGTGAAACGACCTTCAGCCGGATAGGCCATGACACACTGCAGCAAATGTCGCAATCTGGCGTCTTCCGTGCCGAGCAACTGCTGGTTCGCCGTGATGGCAGCACCTTCTGGGGCCGCATGACAGCCAAACCCCTGAATAAACACAATCCTTCCCTAGGATTTGTCGGCACGATTGAGGATATCAGCAACGAACATGCCGCCGTAGAAATCATCAAAAAAGCCCAATTAATGGCGGAAGAGGCCGCCAATACCAAGACCAGTTTTCTCGCTAACATGAGCCATGAAATTCGCACGCCGCTCAATGCCATTATTGGCATGACTTACTTGGCGCTGAAAACCGACAACGCGGTGCGTAAACAGGACTTTCTCGGCAAAATTGAGACCTCAAGCCAACATTTGCTCGGCATCATCAACGACATTCTCGACTTCTCCAAAATTGAGGCGGGCAAACTAGACATTGAACAGGTTGATTTCAAACTGAAGGCAGTGTTTGATCATGTCACCGATTTAATTGCCGAACGTTGCCTCGCCAAAGGGCTCAAGTTTTACCTTTCCATTGATGAACAAGTACCGCGCAACCTGATCGGCGACCCACTGCGCATTGGCCAGGTTTTAATCAACTTTGCCAATAATGCGGTTAAATTTACTGCGCAAGGCGAAGTTGCACTGTGCGTCAAAGTGGTGCAAATACAGGCAAACGAAGTCATTCTCCACTTTTCTGTTCGCGATACCGGCATAGGTATCGATGAAGAACAGCGCGGCAGATTGTTCCAAAGTTTTCAACAAGGTAGCCGCTCAACCAGCCGAAAATATGGCGGCACCGGCTTGGGGCTGGCCATTTCCAAACGCCTGACCGAACTGATGCAAGGTGAGATTGGCGTAGATAGCAGCCCCGATAACGGCGCGACGTTCTGGTTTACTGTCCGCCTTGGTTATCGCTCTGAAAACATTGAAGATGCCCTAGAAACAAACACTGATTTATCACACACGCCAACCCTGCATTTGGACAATGCCCGCGTTTTGCTGGTGGAGGACAACGAGATTAATCAAGAGGTGGCCTGTGAATTATTACGCGAACTCAATATTGAAGCGGTCATTGCAGAAAACGGCGCAATCGCACTTAAAATGCTGCAAAAATTCCCTTTCGATATCGTTCTGATGGATATGCAAATGCCAGTGATGGATGGAATAACCGCTACGCAATTAATCCGCGAGATGCCGCAATTTGCCACATTGCCCATCATCGCCATGACGGCCAATGCCTTAGCCAGCGACCGTGAAGACTGCCTGTCCGCTGGCATGAATGACCACATTGCCAAGCCGATTGATCCGCCCGAATTAGCACAGAAACTATTGCACTGGGTAGCCAAGCGATTACCCTAAAAACAAGTTTATTTACTCATGCCATCCACTAAAGAAAATTCCGTTAAAAACACAATGACCCGCATCTTGCTTGTCGATGACAGTAAAATTTTCCAAACCCTCTTCGTTCAGTTGCTCGCCGGTGACCGCCATCAGATTCTAGTCTGCAACAGCGCAGCGGAAGCACTCACGCTACTGCAAGAACTGCCGGTCAAATTCATTTGTTCTGCCTTTTATCTGCGCGACATGGAAGGCATTGCCCTCTGCCGGCAAATACGGGCTTTACCCGGTTATGCACAAATTCCATTCGCCTTGCTGACCTCGGTAGAAAATCAGGCCGAACTGACCCGTGCCTTACCTTCCGGGGTTACCGATATATTTTGTAAGCGCGACATTGATCAATTAATCGCTTTCATTAAACGCTTCACCTTTGTACATGATCGCATTGAAGGACGCATGCTCTACATTGAGGACTCTAAAGCACAACGGCAACTCATCAAGGCGATGCTGGAAGAACACGGTCTAAGCGTTGATGCTTTTTGTTGCGCGGAAGAAGCGCTTAGTGCTTTCAATCAACAAGACTACGACATTGTTCTGACTGACATCGTGCTTAATGGGGGTATGAACGGCATTGAACTGGTCAACAAGATTCGGCGCTGCACCGATCAAAAAGGCGATATTCCCGTCTTGGCGATCACGGCATTTGATGATTCAACGCGCCGCATCGAACTGTTTAATCTCGGCATTTCAGACTACATCATAAAACCGGTTATTGCGGATGAACTTTTTATCCGGGTCAGCGGCATCATCAATAACCGCAAACATCTCGCTCGCATTGAAGCGGATCGTGTTGAGTTAGCGGCTGCGCGCACCGCCGCCGAGGAGGCTAATCGCAGCAAGAGCAAATTTCTCGCCAACATGAGCCATGAAATTCGCACCCCGATGAACGCAATCATTGGCCTTACCCACTTGATGTTGCGCAATACCGAAGACTCAATACAACGCAATCACTTAAGAAAAGTATCTAATGCAGCGCACCATTTGCTCAACCTCATCAACGACATCCTCGATCTCTCCAAAATTGAAGCCGGCAAATTACAGCTTGAACTGGCCGATTTTGATGTTCGCCACACCCTCAATAACACACTGGATTTAATTCGCGACAAGGCTGAAGCCAAAGCCTTGCCGCTGATTGTTGAACTCCCGCAAGCGCCCAAACTGCCGCAGCATTTGCATGGCGACGCCATGCGACTGGAACAAATCCTGCTCAATTTTTTCAGTAACGCCGTCAAATTTACCGAGCGCGGCCGCATTGTTTTGCGCATCAAGTTGCCGAATAACGCAGCAGAAAACAATAATAATATTGTCGTGGTTCGCTTTGAAGTAATTGATAATGGACCCGGCTTAACCCCTGAACAATGCCAGCGATTATTTAATGCCTTTGAACAGGCGGATGCGTCTATCAGCCACAAATTCGGTGGCACTGGCTTGGGTTTGGCCATCTCGCGCCGCTTGGCCGAATCGATGGGCGGCACAGTAGGCATAGAAAGCACTTACGGCGAAGGAAGTAATTTTTGGGTAGAACTTCCTTTTGGCAGAGTGGAAAATTCCTTAATACTGTCGGACCTTGCCGCTGAAGATGCGCCCCAGGAGGCACCCCAAAACGTGCCCCAAAACGTGCCTCATTCTGCTGACGAAATCGAAGCAGCGCTGCGTCAACATGGCGGTCATGTCCTGGTCGCTGAAGATAATCTGGTCAATCAGGAAATTGCCCTTGATCTGCTCACTGGCGTTGGCCTCAGGGTTGATATTGCAGAAAATGGGCTCATTGCGCTCAACATGGCCTGTTGCCATCAATACGACTTAATTTTAATGGATATGCAAATGCCTATTATGGACGGCGTTGAGAGCGTTCGTCACATCCGCGCATTACCGGAATATACCGCTACGCCTATTCTTGCCATGACAGCCAATGCCTTTGATGAAGATCGCAATACCTGCATCGCCGTCGGCATGAATGACCATATTGCGAAACCGGTTGATCCAGATATTTTGTTCCGTACCTTGCTTCGCTGGCTGTTACCGAACTCAGTTTCTCACCACCCAATCAGTCATAAAGAATATTATTAATTTCTTATTTACCAAACACCTTATAAAAAAATCAATTCGATGCAGCATTTGACCAAATTCAAGGATAATCTTGGCAGAATATTCGAGGAGTCGATTAATGACGATGCAAGACACATCCACCCAAAGGGGCGACAACACCCCGGATGAAGCGGTGAATGACCATTCCGATTACAAAATTCTTTATCAACGCATGACGGAATGTCGCACCGCCGTCAAATCGCTGTTAACCAACAATGTTCTCCCCCTGTCGTTAAGTCGCCAACTTGAACTCGCACTGGAATCTCTGCGCCAGATTCCTTGGCTAAAGATTCGTTTTGAAGGCGCAGTCTTTCTAAAGAACACCCGTAACGACCTGATCCTTGTTGCCCAGAAGGATCTCGCCGAACCATTGCATCAACTTTGCGCCTCGTTACGGCCGGGGCAATGCCTGTGTGGTCGCGTAATGCTTTCCGGCAAAACACTCTTTACCAACTGCGTGGACCATCGCCATGAAATAAAATATGACGGCATGTGTCAGCATGGCCACTACATTTTGCCGCTGAAAGATGGCCAAGAGCTCATTGGTGTCCTTAATATCTACACCCAGCATCAACATCAACCTGCCGTAGGCGAACAAGAGCTCCTGGAAGATTTTGCCGATGCCATGGCCAGCCTCATCGTTCGCCGCCAAGCGGAAGACAAGATCATTGCTCGCCAGCTCGAACTGCTCGACAGTCAAGCCGAAGTATTGAATCGACTCAGCTTGGCGGCAGAACACCGCGACACGGAAACCGGTGCCCATACCGTACGTATGGCGCACTATGCAGCAATTATCGCCAAATGGGCGGGCGTTTCCGCCGAGCAACAAAACCTGCTGCAACAAGCGGCCCCGTTGCACGATGTCGGCAAAATCGGCATTCGCGACGAAATCCTGCTCAAACCCGGACCGCTGACCAAAGAAGAATTCGACCATATGAAGCAGCATACGGTGATCGGCGCGGCCATTTTGAAGGGCGGCGGCGCATTAATTGACACCGCACGCACCATTGCCCTCAGCCACCACGAGCGTTTTGATGGCACCGGATATCCGCATAGTCTGGCCGGCGAAGCCATTCCGCTGTTCGGCCGCATTTGCGCCATCGCCGATGTATTCGATGCCCTTACCATGCGTCGCCCGTACAAAGAAGGCTGGGAAATTGATAAAGCGCGCGCTTACATTAATGAAATGTCCGGTAGCCATTTTGACCCTGCCATGGTCATCGCCTTCGAATCTGGCTTCGATGAAATCATCCGCATAAAAACCCTATTTTCAGACGAAACGATCGACCCGCACGAAGTCCTCAATCTTCCTCAGATAGAAGGCAGTCAAAGCGCAAACACGCTCTGGGATGACAATTATTCCGTCGGCATAGACAGCATTGACGAACATCACCGCTATCTGCTGCAACTGATTGCCCGTCTGGAAGATTCCGTCATCCATTCCGAAGGCATTTTCGCCGTCAACAAAGCCATGAGCGCGCTGCATTGCTATGCCAATATTCACTTCCGCGAGGAAGAGCGCATGATGGAAAGCTATCACTACCCCCTACTGGAGCAACACCGTCGCATGCATCATTTTTTCCAGAGTCGGCTACAAAGTTTTCGCGATGATCTAAAGAATAACCCACTGGTCATTGGGCATGAAGTTGCGCAATTTTTACGCGACTGGTTCATCACCCATATTCAAAAAGAAGACCGTAAAATCATCACCTTGATTAATCACCGCAGCGCGTGAAGCGGCCCACGACACCAAGCCTGCACGTTTTGCAATACATGTCCCTGGAAACCTTCCGCCAGCGCCTGCGTGAACTGGGGGCAAAGCCCTGCCATGAGCAGCGCATCTTGCGTGCATGGACGCAAATTCGCTCACTGGATACCCGCCACCGCCGCGCCGAAGATTTTCTACCGCTCGCACTGCGTAATGCACTACCTGATTTAATGCAACAATTACACGGGCTGGTTCGGCTGCAATCTACTCATGCCGCTGAAGATGGTTCAGCCCGCTTGCTGGTCGCTCTAGCTGATGGTCAAACAGTAGAAAGCGTGCTGCTGCCACGTGATGGCGTCTGTGTGTCCACGCAAGTAGGCTGCGCAGTGCGCTGCGTGTTCTGCATGACCGGCCAAAGCGGCCTGATCCGCCAGCTCAGCAGTGCAGAAATTGTCGCGCAAGTCGTGCTAGCGCGCTCACTGCGTAAAGTCAGCCGTGTCGTCTTCATGGGCATGGGCGAACCCGCACATAATCTTGAAAACGTAATGGAAGCTATTGAGCTGCTCGGCAGCAGTGGCGCAATCGGCCATAAGAATCTCGTCTTTTCCAGCGTCGGCGATCGGCGCATCTTTGCACGCCTGCCCGCTGGCATCGTCAAACCTGCCCTCGCCTTGTCACTGCACAGCAGCCGCGCGGATCTACGCGCAAAACTGCTACCGAAAGCGCAAGACATAACCCCTGAGGAACTGGTTGAACTGGGTGAGGACTATGCGCGTAAAACCGGCTACCCCATTCAATATCAGTGGACACTGCTCGCCGGCATCAACGACAGCGACGAAGAACTGAACGGCATCATCAAGCTGCTGACCGGCAAGTACGCCATGATGAATTTTATTCCCTACAACAGCAACGAAGGACTCGGCTTTAGCCGCCCCAGCGCCAGCCGCGCAGCTGAAATGGCCGGCCGCCTGCACCAATGCGGCATCTTGACCCGTCTGCGCAACTCAGCCGGTCAAGATATTGACGGCGGCTGCGGCCAATTACGCGCTAGAGCACTCACGCAACGGCCCCCCTCGCAACATCTCCCATCAACGCCTGATAAATGCGGAAACGGTTAGCCAACATATCACCGGCCTGCACCGCGGCCTGCACCGCACAGCCAGGCTCTTTCAAATGACGACAGTTATAAAAGCGGCACTGCCCCATCCGCTGATGTATTTCCGGGAAAGATTGCATTAATACCTCGGCGGTAAGATGCTGCAAGCCAAATTCTTGCATACCGGGTGAATCTATCAAATCGCCCCCCACTAATTCACCTTCATCCGGCAGATGATAGAGGCGCGCTTGTGTGGTGGTATGTTTGCCGGCATCCAGCGCGTAGGAGATTTCACCCGTAGCCGCCTGCGCTGCGGGGGCAATGGCATTCAGCAAAGTACTTTTACCCACACCAGAAGCACCGACTAAAACACTGGTTTTGCCGGATAAATGTCGTTTTAGTTCGCGCAAATCACCGCGTGCCGATACCGTAATTTGTGGATAATCCAGCTTGGCATAATGCTCCAGGTGACGCGCCAATTGTGCGGTTTCGGGTAAATCCGACTTGTTCAGCACGATCAAAACCGGAATGGCAGCACTTTCGCAAGCAACCAGACAACGAATCAATAATTCCTCCCGGAAATACGGCACTGCCGCGACCACCACCACGGCTTGATCCAGATTGGCGGCAATCAATTTGCTGCGAAATTCATCCGAGCGGTAAAGCAGATTCGTGCGCGGCGCAATGGTTTCGATAATGCCACTGTCGGCGTGGGTAAGATTGAACGTCACCCGATCCCCACACACAATGCCATTTTTACGGCCCCGCGTGACGCATTCAAAAATATCCGCGCCCGCTTCGACCCGAAAATGCCGCCCATGGGCGGCGACCACACGCCCGTTTTTCACAACGCCGCCGCTTTCATGCTGCTCGGCCTACAAAGCAAACAAGGCGTCTATCTTGGCGGCGCAAATAAAATCAGATTCAGAAAGCCCGTTAATGGCGTGCGTAATATACTCGATACGGCAGGTGTTATAACCGACTGCCAAATCTGGATGATGGCCTTGTTGATGCGAAACCCAAGCCACCGCATTCACAAAAGTCATGGTGATGTAATGGTCGGCAAATTTGAAATCACGCCGCAATTTGCCGTCTGCCACTTGCCACTCTGCTGCCAATTTCGGCAGCAAAGCGCTGATTTCATCGGTAGTCAACGGCGGAATGCCACCTTCACACGGTTTGCATTTGCCTTTGGAGAGATCACAAAAAGTATCAGTCATAAAACGTTCCTTCAGAATTAGCGTTAATCAGTTTATGGGAAAAAATGGAAAAAAATATGGGGAAAAAATCAAGCTTGCACCGGTTGCATTGGGCCGTCTGATTTGCGGTAAGACTCCAACTTCGCAATCCGTTCTGCCGCTTTCGGATGACTATCGTAAAACAGCGAATAAATCGGATCGGGCGTCAAGGTGGCGGCATTGTCGCGATACAAGCGAACCAATGCAGAAACTAAATGCCCCGGCTGCGTCAGTTCGGCCGCGAAAGCATCCGCTTCAAATTCATGTTGCCGCGAATAGACGCTCATCAACGGCGACAGCGGAAACAAGAACACCGGCAAGGCCAAGAAGAACAAAGCCAACGCCGTGGCATCCGTTGCACTAACCACACCTAAGCCCTGATAAAACCAGCTCGCTTCTTTCAACATTGCCAACAAAGCCAGCATTACCAGACTCAACACAAACATCAGCCCGATGCGTTTAACAATATGGCGACGTTTGAAATGCCCCAATTCATGCGCCAAAACGGCCTCAATCTGCTCAGGTGTCAGCTGCGTCAACAACGTATCAAAAAACACAATGCGCTTGTTCTTGCCCAAGCCGGTGAAATAGGCATTGCCATGGCTGGAACGGCGCGAGCCATCCATCACGAAAACACCACTGGACTGAAAGCCGGCGCGCGCCAACAACGTCTCAATGCGCTGTTTCAGATTCTCGTCCGTCAGCGGCACAAACTTGTTGAACAACGGCGCAATAACGGTGGGATAAACCGTCAAAACCAGCAAATTAAAGCCCATCCACACCGCCCAAACCCACAGCCACCAGTTTGCGCCCATCACGCCCATCAACCAGAGCACCAGCAAAATCAACGGCCCGCCCAAAGCAAGGCCGATCAAAGTCTGTTTCAACAAATCAGCAAAAAAACCGGCCGGAGTCTGCCGATTAAAACCAAAACGACTTTCAACCCGAAATTGACGATAAAAATTGAGCGGCAACTCGACCAAGCCGCTCAACAAAGTCAGCCCAAGCAGCAGCGCCACCCCAGCCAATAACGGTTGGGCAATAAATGTCGCCACGCTGTCATGCAACCATTGCAAACCACCGCCGAGGGTAAAAGCCAACAATAAAGCGCCCTCCAGCAGCAGACCAAGCAGGCCCATGCGCGCCTTGGCCAAGGTGTAGGACGCGGCTTTTTGATGCTCTTCAAGGCTGATATTGTTGGCAAAAGCCAACGGCGGCGCGTCACGATGCAGCCAAACATGACGCATCTGGCGCAGCAGCAACCACAGTTTCAAACCGAATGAGATACAGAATGCAGCTAAAAAAATGCTTTGAAATGAAGACATTAGCGTTACTCTTTAATGATGCAGGATGACGTTAGGTGCCGGATTATGCCACAATCGGCCGCCCCTAATTTACGCCGCTTCGGCCACTACTCAATGCCGCAAATCAACACACACCTTGTTTGGGTCGATATGGAAATGTCTGGCCTGAATCCCGACAGCGATGTCGTCCTTGAAATCGCCATGATCGTCACCGATAAGGATCTCAATCTGGTGGCGGAAAGCCCCGTTCTGGTGGTGCATCAAACCGATGCAATCCTCGACGCGATGGATAACTGGAACAAGGGCACACATGGCAAATCCGGCCTGATCGACAAAGTCAAAGCGTCCCACCTCAGCGCCGTTGAAGTCAGCCAACAGATGCTGGATTTCATGAAACAACACGTTCCGGCCGGTGCATCCCCCATGTGCGGCAATTCCATCTGTCAAGATCGTCGCTTTATGGCGCGCGCCATGCCAGAACTGGAAGCCTATTTCCACTACCGCAATCTGGATGTTTCCACCCTGAAAGAACTTGCGGCTCGCTGGCGACCGGGCTTGAAAGAAGGCTTTAAAAAAGCCAACAGCCACACCGCGCTGGCCGACATTCTCGAATCTATCGAAGAACTCAAGTATTACCGTACGCATTTTATTAATCTCAACGCATAACGTACCGTCGTATAACGTACCGTCGTATAACGCATTACCCATAGGGGGTAGCTGGGCGCGTAGAATCGATTCAGCTATCCCGCCTAATAACACTAAAAGGGACACCCGCATGAAACCTGGTACCTCGTTTGTTGTTGAAGTCAATCCCCGTATTCCACGCCGCCTGTCGCGCCTAACCGAATTGGCCGACAATCTTTGGTACGCGTGGGATCGCCCCAGCCGCACATTGTTTGCCCGTTTGCATCCCGGTCTATGGGATGCAGTCAACCACAACCCAAAAGCCTTTTTGAAACGGGTGGACGAAGAACGGCTGACTGAAGCGGCCGAAGACCATATTTTCCTCGGCAGTTATAACCGGGTGTTATCCGCGTTCGATACCTACATGAGCGAACCGTTACGCCGCGATATGTCCTTGCAGCTTCATCCGGGTGATCTGATCGCTTATTTCTGCGCTGAATTCGGTTTTCACGAAAGCTTCCCGGTCTATTCCGGTGGACTCGGCATTCTCGCCGGCGACCATTGCAAGTCAGCCTCAGATATGCGCTTACCGTTCATTGCGGTTGGCTTGTTGTATCGCCAGGGCTATTTCTTCCAGCATATCGACAACGACGGCAATCAGATCGCGCACTATACCGATTCCGATTTCGACGACCTGCCAGTCCATCCAGCGATGAACGAAGAAGGCAGTGAAATCCACATCCAGATCGAACTGCCCGGCCGCGTGTTAGCTGTAAAAGTTTGGGAAGCGCGCATCGGCCACGTTCGCCTCTGTTTGCTGGATACCGATTTACCCAGCAATAGTGCGGAAGATCGCTACATCACCCATCAATTGTATGGCGGTGATGAACATACCCGTATTCAACAGGAAATTGTCCTGGGCATTGGCGGCATGCGTGCATTACAAGAATTAGGTGTTAAACCAACTGTTTATCACATCAATGAAGGCCATGCCGCTTTTCTGGTGCTAGAACGGATACGCCATAAGGTCAAAGACGGCCTGCCTTACCATGCGGCTTTAGAAGCGGTGGCGGCCAATACCGTGTTCACCACGCACACGCCGGTTCCCGCCGGCCACGATCATTTCGGCGAAGAAATGGTCTGGCATTACTTCTCAAACTGCTGTGCAGACTTAGGCGTTAGCCGGGAAGAATTCATGCATCTAGGCGGTGCCGTGCAAGGTCAGGACTTCAATATGACCAAACTTGCCCTGCATGGCTCACGCCACCATAACGGCGTCTCGCGTATTCATGGTCAAGTTTCATCACACATACTTGCTGACATGTGGCCGCAGCTTTCGTCAGAAGATTCGCCGATGAATTTCATCACCAACGGCGTGCATGTTTCCACTTTCCTTGCACAGGAATGGCAAGATCTGTTCGATAACAAATTGGGCTATGAATGGCGCCGCCGCTTGGCCGATACCGAATTCTGGCAAAAAATTGATGCCATTCCCAATCATCATTTCTGGTCAGTGCATCAAGCCTTGAAGACGCAGATGTTGCATAGCCTGCACCACCGAATTACACAACAGCACCTACGCAATCATGGCGCAGAAGCGCACTTGGAGCGCATGCTGAAATACGCCAATCCGCTTGATCCGAATGTGTTGACCATCGGTTTTGCGCGCCGCTTTGCCACCTACAAACGCGCCACCTTGATGTTCGAAAACATGGACTGGATGCGTCAAATCATCAACGATGCCGACCGGCCGGTGTTGTTCATCTTCGCCGGCAAAGCGCATCCGGCCGACAAACCAGGCCAGGAACTGATCCGCCGCATCCACGAAATTTCGCGCTGGCCGGAATTCGAAGGCAAGTTGCTCATGGTTGAAGGCTACGATCTCGGCTTTGCCCGCCGGCTGGTGTCCGGTTGCGATGTCTGGCTCAATAATCCGATTTATCCGCTGGAAGCTTCCGGCACTTCCGGCATGAAAGCGGCCATGAACGGCGTGCTCAATCTTTCCGTCACCGATGGCTGGTGGGATGAAGGCTACGATGGCAGCAACGGCTGGGCCATTAAGCCAGCACCCGATAACTACGACGATGCTCGCCGCAACCGCGAAGACAGCCAAACCCTGTATGAATTATTGCAGGATCAAGTCATTCCAATGTATTACCGCCGGCATGAACTCGGTTTTTCCAACGAGTGGGTCACCATGGCCAAGCGCTCAATAAGCACCTTGCTGCCGCGCTTCAACTCCACTCGCATGGTGGCTGAATACGTCAACAAGTTTTATGGCCCCGCCTCGCGGCAATGGCGGCGCTACTCAGAGAGCAATTTTGCCGCCGCGCAAAGTCTCGCCACCTGGAAAACTAAAATACGCCATGCCTGGGGGGGCGTAACCTTACATCGTGTTGAGGAACCCCTGAAACGCATTACCTACGGCGAAAGCATCGAACTAAAAATCGCAGTCAATCTGAATGGTTTATTGCCCGAAGATGTCCGCGTTGAAGTGTTGATAGGCCACGCCTCTAAACAGGGGCAAGACAAAGAGGTGCAAGCCGTGCAAATGCAGCCAGTGGGGGAGCAAATCGGCGAGCAAGTCGATAAATCAGCCTGTCAGTATCACTTAGAATTAACGCCGGAGCTGTGCGGAAAATTGCGCTATCGCATTCGAATTTATCCCCACCACGCACTGCTGACTCATCCGTTCGAAACTGGGTTAATGATTTGGCTCTAAGGGCATGCTGACGGCATTTCTGGCCATCGGTTGCGGCGCTGCACTCGGTGCATGGCTGCGCTGGGGGCTAGGGCTTTGGCTCAATCCGATATTCCCTACCCTGCCCTACGGCACGCTGGCGGCCAACTTGCTCGGCGGCTATTTAATCGGTTTGGCCATGGCCTTTTTTGCGCATTCGCCCGGCCTGCCAGCGGAATGGCGCTTATTTCTCGTTACCGGCTTGCTCGGTGGGCTAACCACCTTCTCCACTTTTTCCGCTGAAATTTTTACCCTGATCAGCCGCAATCAACTCGGCTGGGCCATCACCGCCAGCGCCGCCCATCTGCTTGGTTCACTGGCGATGACCGGCTTGGGTGTTTGGACTTTTAGGCTGCTCCGCTACTGAACGACCAAACAACTGAACAAAGCTTCTTCAGCGCTTGGTTCTGTTCAGCGCCTGGTTCTTCAGCGCTTGGTTCTATAAGCCGGTTGCCGCTTCTTATCACGCTGCGCGCTCCGTTCTTGCCGCGGCGTAATCGATTTAACGTCGCGGGCTTCAAACGGGTTATGGCCGGCCTTGAATTCAACCCGCAAAGGCGTGCCTTGCAAATTAAACGTGGTGCGGAAAATATTCTCCAGATAGCGTTTATAGCTATTTGACACCCCTTCCAAATGATTTCCGTGAATGATGATGACCGGCGGATTGCTACCCCCTTGATGGGCATATTTAGGTTTCGGTCGAAACAAGCCAGATTTAGGCGGCGTATGTTGGGCAACCGCATCCATCAACACGCGCGTTAAACGCGGCGTCGCCAGTTTGGCCATGGCCGCCGCATACGCTTCATCCACCGACTTCAATACTTCAGTAATACCTTGTGCGCGCAACGCTGAGATAAAGTGAAAGCGCGCGAAGGAGAGAAATTCCATGCGCCGGGTTAAATCCCGTTTGATTTGTTCACGGTCATAACTGGCCATGCCATCCCATTTATTCACCGCAACCACCAAAGCGCGCCCCGCTTCCAGCACAAAGCCGGCCAAATGTGCATCCTGATCAGAAATCTCCTGCTGCGCATCCAGCACTAACACCACTACGTTGGCATCTTCAATTGCCTGCAAGGTCTTGATGACGGAAAACTTTTCGATAACCTCCGTCACCCGCCCTTTCCGTCGCACGCCGGCTGTATCAATCAAGGTGTAAGGCTTGCCATTACGCTCAAAATTGACATAAATCGAATCACGCGTCGTGCCCGGCTGATCAAAAGCAATCACCCGCTCCTCGCCAACAAAGGTATTGACCAAAGTGGATTTACCGACGTTGGGCCGCCCAACAATAGCAATTTTAGGATGCTGATCTTCCACCTCATCGCTGGCATCCGGGAACGGCTCCATCACCCATTCAATCATCTCGCGCACGCCTTCGCCATGCGCGCCAGAGACGGCGACCGGCTGGCCAAGGCCCAGCTCATGAAACTCAGCCGTCACCACACCGGAATTCATGCCTTCCGTTTTGTTGACCGCCAACATGATAGGCCGGCCAGTACGCCGTAATTTCTCAGCAATGATGACGTCTTGCGGCGTGATACCCGCACGGCCATCCACTAGAAAAATCACCGCATCACCTTCGGCGACGGCCTGCAAAGTCTGCTTGGCCATTTCCGCCAAAATTCCGCTTTCAGCCACCGGCTCAAATCCGCCGGTATCAACCACCAAATAAGGTTTGCTGCCCATGCGGCCATGGCCATAGTGGCGATCGCGGGTCAACCCTGGCAGATCATGTACGAGAGCGTCGCGCGTCTTGGTCAGACGATTGAACAACGTGGATTTGCCGACATTGGGCCGGCCGACCAGGACGATAGTGGGTTTCATCTAAAGGACAGGTTAACTATAAAAGGATAAAAATTAAAAACAGACTACTCAATCTTCAGCGCATAAATGCCACCGTTCGCAGTTTGTACGATCAAACCCGATTTCAATGACAACATCACGCTATTGATTGGGCTGCCATCGGTAGCGCTGCGCGCGGCAAAGCCACCATTCTCCACATCAATCAGGTGAATCTGGCCTTGATAATCGCCTAACGCGATAAAACGTTCGGCCACGGCAACCGGGCTGGACAGCTTGCGATCACGCAATTTATCTTGCTTCCACGGATTGCTGCCGCGTCGCTTGTCAAACGCCGCAATATTGCCGTTTTCATCGGCGGTATAAACATGATGTTCATCCATCGCAACGCCGCGCAAGGCCGAGTAATCACGCACCCAGCGCGCATTACCGGTGATGGGATCAAAACAACCCACCCGCCCCTGAAAAGCGGCCGCACAAACCGTTTGTTCATCGACAGCCAACGGGCCAACCACATCGGCGATACGTTCCAGCTCAGTCGCGCCGCGCGGTAAGGCTACGTTAGCCTCCCACATGGGCGCACCATTGTTGAGTGCCAAAGCAGTCAATTTACCGCCGGCATGACCGACGAATAACGACTTACTTGCCAGCAACAAATGTCCCTGCTCACGCAAGGTCAACGCTGGCAATATTCGGGTGTAACTCCAACGTTGCTTGCCAGTGGCACTCTCCAGCAAAAACACCTTGCCATCATTGCTCCGCACGGCAACAACGCCGGCGGCCACCACTGGCGGCGTCAGAATCTCCGCGCTCAATTTTGCTTGCCAGGCCGCCGCACCATCCGCGCTCTTGAAGGCCAGCAACTGACCTTTCGCGGTTCCAACCAAAACGAGGCCATCGCCCACGCCAACACCGGCTGACAGTGCCTGGCCGGCATCAATCCGCCAAAGCTCGCGGCCGCTGGCCAAATCCAGCTTGACGACTTTGCCCTCACGCCCAGCCGCATAAACTGCCTCGCCATCGGTATCCGGCGAAAAGGCAAATGGCGCACCAACGCCGACATTGGCCTCCCAGGATTTGGTCAGGGTTGCACTGGCTTTAAAGTCAGGTAACTCAGCCGGTTTAACCAAGGGTGTATCGGCAGCAAACCAGCTACAGCCTGATAAAGACAAAGCCAACAAGCAGGCAAGCGAGGCATTTTTCACCACATCAGCCTCCCAGGCCATCCAGCCGAATTTCAACCAGCGGCTTCAAGGAACTCTTGTCGCCCAACTTTTCCAGCGCCAATTTATAGGCACTGCGCGCCTCTTCGGTTTTGCCTTCCGCGACTAACACATCGCCTTTAAGTTGCGCGACCAAGCCTTGAAACGCAGCATCAAATTCACCTTCCAGCATCTTCCTGGCTTCTGGCAAATTCTTTTCTTCAAAATGCAAAGCCGCTAAACGCAAACGGGCCAGTTGTTGCACCCCGTCATCGCGCGCATGTTCCAGGGCAAATTCATATTGCGCACGCGCGCTCTTGATGTCGCCGGCATCGTAGTTGATGCGCCCAGCCAGCCAGGCGGCCGGTGCAGCGTAAGCACTGCGCGGCTGATTCTCCATCACCTGCGCCGCCGCTGCTTTGGCGGATTTTTGATCATTCATGCTGGCTGCCTGCACAGCCTTATCAAACGCCATAGAGGCTTCCGCCGCTTGATTGTGCGTCCAGGTATCCCAACCACGCCAACCGGCCGCCGCCAACAGAAATAACGTCACCCCCCAGATCACTTTACTGCCGTGCTGATTCCACCACGCTTTCGCATCATCTACCTGTTCTTGCTCTTCAAGATCGAGTGCCATTGTTTATCCTTTCAAAAATTCGATGGCATCTATTAATGCCAAACGCTGTTGTTCACATTGCACTACACCATGTTCTACTACCCGTAATGGCTTCACCGTCACCTGCTGCGCCGCGACTTCATCTTCCCCCACCAATACGGCAAAACGCGCCAGACTGGCATCGGCCTTCTTCATTTGCGCTTTAAAACTGCCGCCGCCGGCATGCAAAATCACATTCAAACCGGCATCGCGCAACGTTTCCGCCGCGTACAAGGCATAACGCGCGGCAGTCTCGCCGACATTAACCAAATAAACATCGGGCACATCCGGTGCAGGCACCAGATTCGCCTCACTCATCATCACCAGCAAACGCTCAACGCCCATGGCAAAACCACAGGCCGGCGCTGCTTTGCCGCCCAATTGCGCCACCAAACCATCGTAACGGCCACCGGCGCACACCGTACCTTGTGCGCCTAATTTATCGGTCACCCATTCGAAAACGGTGTAGTTGTAATAATCGAGTCCACGCACCAAACGCGGATTGACGTGATAGACGATGCCGGCATCGTCCAACCCTTGTTTTACCGCCGCGAAATGCGCCAGCGCCACCTCATCCAATTCATCCATCAAGCGCGGTGCGCCTTCGACCATAGCCTGCATGGCGGGATTTTTCGAATCCAGAATGCGTAATGGGTTGGTGTGCAAACGCCGTTGCGAATCAGCATCGAGCAGGTCGATATGGGCGGCAAAGTAGGCGATTAATTTCTGCCGATGGTTTGCCCGCGCTTCAGGGCCGCCCAGCGAATTGATTTCCAGCCGGACGAATTCGGCCAAACCCAGTTTTTTCCACAAGCGCGCCGTCATCAACAGATGTTCGATATCCAGATCCGGGCCGGCATAGCCCAGCGCTTCAACGCCGACCTGGTGAAACTGGCGATAACGTCCCTTTTGTGGCCGCTCATGCCGGAACATCGGCCCGGCGTACCAAAGCCGCTTGCCGCCATCAAACAACATATTGTGTTCAATCGCCGCCCGCACACAACTGGCAGTGCCTTCCGGCCGCAAAGTCATCGATTCGCCATTCAGCGCATCGACAAAGGTGTACATCTCTTTCTCGACAATATCGGTCACTTCGCCAATGGCGCGCTTGAATAAACCGGTATGTTCAAGAATGGGCGTGCGCATTTCCCGATAGCCATAACTTTGCAGCCAATCGCGAATGTGCTGCTCGAAAAAAGCCCACAACGGCGCATCCGTGGGCAATAAATCATTCATCCCGCGCACTGCACGTAATTGAGTTACAGATTGAGTTTTCAATTTTTAAAGTAAATCTTCGATGTTAATTTTTGATGTTAATTTTTTGATTAAAGGGTGTTCAACCGTTCTTTATCCCGTCAAACCGGGTTGCCATAGCGGGGGTTGCCCTTGTGTTGCCATAGCTGCGTTTAACGTACTCTTCCACGATGCACTGGAATTCTTCAGCGATCTTGTCACCTTTCAATGTCACCGTTTTCGCGCCATCGACATAAACCGGTGCCACCGGCACTTCACCGGTGCCCGGCAAGCTGATGCCGACATTGGCGTGCTTACTTTCACCCGGGCCATTGACCACGCAGCCCATCACCGCCACATTCATTTTTTCTACACCCGGATATTGCCCACGCCAAATCGGCATTTGGCTGCGTAACCAATGTTGAATATTCTGCGCCAGCTCCTGAAACACCGTGCTGGTGGTGCGGCCACAGCCCGGGCAAGCCGTCACCAGCGGCGTGAAGGAGCGAATCCCCATCACCTGCAAAACTTCCTGGGCAACTTGCACTTCCGTCGTACGTGATTCACCCGGCTGAGGGGTAAGCGAAACACGGATAGTGTCGCCAATACCTTCCTGCAACAACAAGGCCAATGCGGCCGAGGAAGCCACAATTCCCTTGCTGCCCATGCCGGCTTCGGTCAAGCCTAAATGCAGGGCGTAATTGCTGCGCGAAGCCAGATCGCGATACACCGCAACCAAATCCTGCACGCCGGACAATTTGCAGGACAAGACGATGCGATCATGATTTAAACCGAGCTCTTCCGCCCGCTTGGCCGAATCAAGCGCCGACGTAATCAAGGCATTGCGCATCACCATTTCGGGAGCATGCGGTTTCGGCCGTTTGGCGTTTTCATCCATCATGCGCGCCAGCAATTCCTGATCGAGACTGCCCCAATTGACACCAATCCGCACGGCCTTGCCATAACGCGCGGCAGCCTCAATCAAGGTGGCAAATTGCTCATCCTTTTTCGCGCCGCGGCCAACATTACCCGGATTAATGCGCAATTTGGCAAGCGCTTCAGCACACTCCGGCACCGCCTTAATCAGCCGATGACCATTGAAATGGAAATCACCAATCAACGGCACTGAGCAGCCTAGCGCATCCAGCTTCTCCCTTATGTCTGGAACTGCACGTGCAGCCTCTTCGGTATTCACCGTCAAGCGCACCAACTCAGACCCCGCCTGCCACAACGCATGCACCTGCGCAACGGTGCCGGCGATATCGGCCGTGTCGGTATTGGTCATCGACTGCACTACCACCGCCGCGCCGCCGCCCACCGGAACATGCCCAACAAGCACACGATGCGTTGGACGACGCACAATTGAATTATTCTGGCTCATGCTGAAATTCCATTCATTCCAAAGTCAAACGCGCCACTTTCTGGCCAATAAAGGGCTGTAAATCCACCCGATGCCCGTTGTAGGTCAATTTGACCTGCGCCGCTTCGCCCACCACCAAACGGAAAGGCGGCTCACCGGCAAATGACTCCACTGCACCCGCATGAACCAGCTTGGAAAAACGATTACCCTGGGCATCCACCACTTGAATCCAAGCATCTTGCGAAGGTTCAAAACGCATGCTGCGCGGGCCTGTTTTGACTTTATTCATCTCAGTATTTGCCGAAATGGGCGCGGCGACCGGTGCAGCGGGTTTTTGCGCTACGGAAACGGGTGGAGCAGAGCGGGGTGAAACCGCTGCGGACGGAGTTGATAGCGGCGCGGCAGGCAGAGACGAGGATGGAGGTTGCGTTGGCGCTGGCACCGGCGCTGGCTTTACCATGACGGGCGCGACAGCGGGGGGCGTTGCAGGTATGACAGGTGTTGCAGGCATCACAGCCACCGGCGGCGTGGTTTCCAAGCCAGGCAGCACAAGCGGAGTAATCGTCGCATTGGCGGAGTCCACCAGCGGTGCGCTGCCTTCAGGAGCAGGCGTGGCCAGCTCATCAGACAGGGAAACCCCGGGGATGCTTGCCTCGGGTGGCGTGGTAAGCAATGTATCTTCGCCTTGACGCAGCCAGTGATACAAACCGGCAACCAAAACCATGAAAACCACCAAGATCAACAACGGATAGACCAGCCAACGGCGCAGGTTATTCGAATCCACTTCCAAGCCGGCGCTCGGCGCGGTAATGACTTCCGACGCCACAACTTGAGATTCGATCTGTGCCAGCAGACTATCCGGCGGCAGGCGCAGCAAGCGCGCGTAGTTACGCACAAATCCGCGCACAAACACTTCATCCGGCAAATGACCGAGATCTTCTGCCTCAATCGCCTCAACTTGACGCGCACTCAGTTTAAGCTTGCTGGCCACATCAGCCAAACTCATCGACTTGGCTTCACGCGCGGTTTTAAGTCTGGCCCCATAGCCAGCTTGAAATACTTGACTCATAACAAACTCCCTGTTTGATCGTATTGCCCTGAAATCAACCATTGTGCTTGCATTGATTCCGGATAGCGGCGACGTAACAACGACCCATAATTGGCCTCGGCTTCCCGATCCCCCAGTTGTCGCTCAGCGCGAACGCCCAACCACAAAGCTTGTGGTCCCATATTGCCCAACTCAGAAAACTGCCCACTAAACTGGCGCAACACACTGCGCGCAGCCAGCCATCGCCCTAAACGTTGATGCACTTCCGCCATGCCCAGCAAGGCAGCCGATTGATTGGGTACCCGCTTCAATGCGCGAATGAAATAAAGTTCTGCCCGATTCAAATCACCGGTCTCCAAAGTGCAACTGCCAGCATTGGCCAATGCCTTTTCTGGCGTTTCATAAAGCGGATTACTCAACGCAGATTCAAACCGTAGCAGCGCTTCCTCAGCGCGTCCACGCCGGCACAAGAACAAGCCAAAATTATTGTGTGCCTCAGAATAGTTCGGCGACAGTTCGAGCGAGCGTTTGAAATGCGCCTCTGCCTGCAGGTCTTCGCGCAAATCGGCATGAACCAAACCCAAAATGCTGTAAGCCGGCGCATAAGCCGCGTTTGCGGCCAAGGCGATACGTAATTCTTGTAAGGCGACGGCATGTTGCCCGCGCGCGAAATAGCCAGCCCCTAACTCAGTGTGCAAGCGCGCACTCAAATTCTCTTCTGCCGATCGCGCACCGCCGCCGGTTGGCTGATTGCTCGCACAACCCGCCAACACAATCAGTAAAGGCGACAAAAACAGACACAGCCGTTGCCTTGCACCAAACCCCACACTCAACCCCATACTTAACCTCATGCCGCCCACTCCATGCGCCGTAAAATCGTTTGCTGGGTTCGTTTCGATTTATCCTCCACCTGACCGGCCAATTGCCCGCAGGCGGCATCAATATCCTCACCGCGCGTTTTGCGAGTGGTCGTCACTTTGCCAGCCGCCATCAACTGCGCGGCAAATTGACGCACCCGCTCAGCGGGGGAACGCTTAAAGCCAGATTCAGGAAAAGGATTAAATGGAATCAGGTTAAATTTGCAGGCAATATCGCGCGTTAAATGCAATAACTGATCGACATGCTGCGGCTGGTCATTAATGCCTTCCAGCATGACATATTCAAACGTGATGAAATCACGCGGCCCGTCCATCACATAACGTTTGCAAGCGGCCATCAATTCTTGCAACGGATATTTACGATTCACCGGCACTAACTGATCGCGCAGAGCATCGTTTGGCGCGTGC
>CAYWXO010000003.1:38478-48285 GCA_964462255.1 uncultured Thiobacillus sp.
ACCGGCAGTCTTTCGCGCAAACGATCCATTGCCGGCACAATACCGGAAGTAGAAATCGTGACACGGCGACGTGATAAGCCATAAGCATGATCATCCAGCATCAAAGACACCGCCGTCACCGTATTTTCAAAATTTAATAGCGGCTCGCCCATGCCCATCAAAACAACATTGGAAATGATGCGCTCACCTTTGCTATCAAAGGCGTGCGGCGTAGCGTGATTCGCTAAGGCTCGATTTGCCCACCACAATTGACCGATAATTTCAGCCGCGGACAGATTACGGTTAAAACCTTGTTTACCGGTAGAGCAAAACGCGCAATCCAGCGCGCATCCCACTTGTGTTGAGACGCACAAAGTAGCGCGATCGTCTTCCGGAATAAACACCGTTTCAACACGATTGTTGGGGCCCACTTCCAACAACCACTTGCGCGTTCCATCGCTGGAACGTTGTTCATGCCCGAGAACCGGTGGCCGAATTTCCGCCACCTCAGGCAAACGACTACGCAATGACTTGGCTAGATCAGTCATCTGCTCGAAATCGTCGGCACCGCGTTGATGCAGCCATTGCAGCAACTGACGCGCACGAAACGGTTTTTCGCCGATGCTTGCAAAGAAAGCAATCAGGCCGGGCAAGTCAAAATCGAGAAGATTGACTCGGTTCACTTCAAGAACACACCATAGCCATGTTAATTGCGCGACAACTTAGCGAGAAAAAATCTGGCTAGCGGGGAAAAAATAAGCGATTTCAACGGCAGCCGTTTCAGGCGCATCAGAACCATGCACGGCGTTTGCGTCAATGCTGGTCGCAAAATCAGCGCGGATCGTGCCAGCATCGGCTTTTTTCGGATCGGTAGCACCCATCAATTCACGATTTTTCGCAATGGCGTTCTCGCCTTCCAGTGCTTGAATCATGACTGGGCCTGAGGTCATGAATTCAACCAGATCATTAAAGAAGGGACGCCCTTTGTGTACCGCATAAAAACCTTCGGCTTCGGCACGCGACAAATGCGCCATGCGTGAGGCAATGATTTTGAGTCCACTGGATTCAAAACGGGTATAAATCTGGCCAATCACGTTTTTAGCGACAGCGTCAGGTTTGATGATGGACAGCGTGCGTTCAACAGCCATGTGTATTTCTCCGAAAAAGGTGAGGGAATAAAAAAGAAGGAAAGAAGAATTGCGCAGAAAAAGCGCGCGCAAGTTACCACGAAACGCCCCTAAAATAAAGGCGATGCACCGATCCAGCGTGCTATCAGGAGCCCCGAATGCCAGAACAAAATGCACTGACCAAAAATGAAACCAGGCGATCTGCCAAAAATGATGCCAATAAAGTCAACGAAGGTAGCAGCGAGAGCAGCAACGTAGGCGGCAACGAAAGCCTCAACGATAGCGTCAAAAAAAAGGCGTTGCTGCGTTTAGCCGTGGCTGGTGTCATCACGGCGGCTGCGTTGGGCGGTCTCTGGTGGCTGGATCAAACGGGAAACATTAAAGCCGAAACGGCTGGGTCACCTGTACAAATCTCGCCTGCGCCGATCTTACCTGCGCCAATATCACCGACACCGATCTCGCCGGCACCGACTGAGCCCGCACCCCAAGCTGAACTCGGCGAGCTGCCAACAGAGAATGAAACCGCTCCGGCCAGCGAAGAAAATATGCCAACCCCGGCAGCAGAAGAAAAAATCCCTGCCAAAAAAATCACTGAAACCCCAACACCAAAAGCAGAAAAGCCTCCCGTTAGCATTCGCCCACCGATCAGCGACGAAAAAAAGGCCAGCGGCCCGACGCCCATCCGCGAGAGCGCCCCCCAAATCGCCCCTAAACCCACTGCCAAGCCATTACCGCCACCACAAACACCCCCTAGGCAGCAACCCGCCTTTCCATCATCACCCCTACCGACTGCGGAAATCCCCGCCACGGCCAGCATGCCGCTGCCTGGCGTCGCCACGCCCATCGCGCCAAGTTTTCCGCCCAAACAGATGCTGGGCAAAAATTATGTTGTGCAATTGGGGGTGTTTAACGACACCGAAGCAGCCAAAGAATTGATTGAAAAACTCAACAAAGCCGGCATCCGCGCGCATTTGGAAACCCGCGTCCAGATCGGCCCCTTCAACAGTCGTAAAGAAGCGGAAAAGGCGCAGGCGGAAATGCGCAAGCTGGGTTACAAAGCGCTCGTTACCCTGCCCTACCCGACCCGATAATTGCGGTTAGTTTTCCTGCCAGTCAATTAGCCAACCGGGTTCGCCCGGTTGCGCAAGGAAAGCGCAATCAGCCCCTATGGCGGCCACCCAAACCAAGCATTCATTCACATAAACCAGCGGTAACAATGCCCGCTGCCAGGGCGCAATGCCGGCTTCTTGCAACAGATTTTTCAAGGTTCGGCGCGGCCGTTCAGGCAGCAACTGGATACGCTCACCGCCGACACGCTGCCGAATGCTGATCTGCCCATCTGACAACCGCACGCCCGCCCCAATGACCGGCTGAAATCGCAAAACGCCGCCTGTCTTCAACGCCACGGACGATTCCCCCCGCCAAACAAGGCGGGATGAATCGTTGGCTTTCTCACTGACTTTCACGGCGGCTTTATTGGTAATTTTTTCGGCAGATTGAATCGGAACGAGGCGAATAATTTGCCGATAGCGGCGCAGCGACACCGCACCAAAATCAACGCGTACTTGCGCATCATGGCGGGCAAACAGCACTTGTCGTAATGCTTCGCATAAGGTGGCGTATTGAATTTCTACCCCGTGAATTTCCCCCCCAGCTTGCGCTAAAAAATAACGCAGCACATTGCGTGCCCGCGCTTCCGGCAAGGCGGATAGCACGCTGACCGACAATCCCGCTGCCGACAGGGCTCCTTGTGCATCCTGTGCCGCTAACGCATCCAACAAGCTGGCGACCTCGGCAAACTGCGCGGCACTTTTCGCCAACACGCTGACAGCATGCGGGAAACGCGCGCTCAAACTGGGCAATACCCCATGCCGTAAAGCATTACGTGCTAAGGCAATATCGGTATTACTTTCGTCTTCAACCCAGCGCAGCGCGTGTTGCTGCGCCCAACTGGCCATTTCTGCCCGTGTCACCGTGAGCAACGGTCGCAATAAAATGATTGAACCCACGTTTGAACCTACCAATGCGCGCGCAGCAGGCATCGCCGCCAAGCCCTTCAAACTGGCCCCCCGTAACAGCTGCAACAACACCGTTTCGGCCTGATCATCGCGATGCTGCGCCAACAGCAGAAAATCAGTCGCCAGCTGGGTATAAACCCGGTAACGCGCAGCACGAGCGGCCGCTTCTAGTCCTTCGCCCTTGCGCTGTACTTCGACGTACTCAATCTGCAATGGCACCGCCAAGCTGCGACACACCGCCGCACAATGCAACGCCCAAGCGTCTGCGTGGGGGGATAAACCATGGTGAACATGCAGCGCAGAAAGCGAAAAACCCAGTGCCGCGCGCAACCCGGCCAACACATGCAACAAAACAGTGGAATCCAGGCCCCCCGAGTAACCAACGGTCAGGCGATGCCCGGCTTTGACGTAATGTCTGAGACTCGCCTCGACACTATCGCAAACGGGATCCCCCCCCGGCGCGCCCGCTTTCTTTTGCGTCACGCTCATGCGCCGTGCGGGGGGCAAGAAAAATCAAACAAAAATCAAACGCGCACTTCTTTAAACTTGCCGTATCCCATAAGCCGGGCATAACGCGCGTTGAGCAGGGCATTAAGCGGCCGTTCGCGAATACTGATCAGCGTCTCGGACAAAGTTTTGCGTAACGACTCCATCATCGCTTCCGGCGCACGATGCGCGCCGCCTAATGGCTCAGGCACCACATGGTCAATCAAACCGAGTGTTTTCAATTTAGGTGCCGTAATACCCAGTGCTTCAGCCGCCACGGAAGCTTTTTCAGCGCTCTTCCACAAAATAGAAGCACACCCCTCAGGGGAAATGACCGAATAAGTGGAATATTGCAGCATGATCAGGGCATCCCCCACCCCAATAGCCAATGCGCCGCCCGAGCCGCCTTCACCAATCACGGTGCAAATAACGGGGGTTTTCAACTCGGCCATCACATACAAGTTACGTGCAATCGCTTCCGACTGGCCGCGCTCTTCCGCATCAATGCCGGGGTACGCGCCAGGCGTATCAATAAACGTGAACACCGGAATACGGAATTTTTCCGCCAAACGCATCAGGCGCAAAGCCTTACGGTAGCCTTCCGGCCGTGGCATGCCGAAATTACGATACTGGCGTTCCTTGGTATCGCGCCCTTTCTGTTGGCCGATCACCATCACCGGCTCGCCTTGAAAGCGGGCCATTCCCCCGACGATTGCGGGGTCATCGGCAAAGGCCCGATCGCCATGCAACTCTTCAAATTCGCTAAACAAACCATTCACATAATCTAGGGTATAGGGACGTTGTGGATGGCGGGCCACTTGAGAGATTTGCCACGCATTCAATTTTCCATAAATCTGCTTGGTCAGCGCTGCGCTTTTCTTGCGCAAACGTTCAACTTCTTCAGAAATATCGAAGGCAGGATCGCCCTGAACAACGGACAACTCCTCAATCTTAGCCTCTAGTTCGGCAATAGGCTGTTCGAAGTCGAGAAAGGTCTGCTTCATGTTGGGATTGGGTTAACTAGGTGAAAAATAGGCAACCGGCGTGAAATTTCCACGCCGGTCACTGCGCTGGGTACAAGGAGAAGGCAAAATCAACGCAAAATCAACGCAAAATCAATGTGCGTGACCGTGCGGGCCGTGTACATGGCCATGTTCAATTTCTTCCGCTGAGGCGGCACGTACTGATTGCACCAGGCACTGTAAACGTAAACTCTGTCCAGCCAGAGGATGGTTTCCATCGACCACCACCTTGCCATCAGCAATATCCGTCACGGTATAAAGCATGACATGCTCGCCATCTTCGCTGACGCCTTCAAGTTGCATGCCGATCTTCACCTCCCCGGGGAAAGCATCAACAGATTCAATCCGCACCAATTCGGCATCATAATCACCAAACGCGTCTTCGGGTTCCAGCACCAAATCCAGTTCCGCTCCCTCAAACTGACCTTCAAGCGCCGCTTCTACGCGCGGAAAAATCCCATCATAGCCCCCTTGAAGATAAACCGCAGGAGACTCCATCAGCGCCTCCTCTAGCAACTTACCCTCTAATGTGGTTAGGCGATAGGTCAACGCGACAACTGTATCTTTACCGATTTGCAATTAAAGCTCCTTAACGAGTTTGAATACTCTGGGGTTTGAATACTCTGGGGGTTTAAATATTTCTACAATGAATCGACGGCATTATAGGAAGAAACAACACCAAATCTGCGCTCAATCGCCGGCCAAAACGGACAAATTGTGGCAAAGAACGCATATTCATTGCACAGTCGATTCGGCGACAACAGGCACTAATAATACTTGACTGCGTTCCTTGCGATCCAGGCTGAGGATCTTGGCTCTTCCCTCTTGCCGCTGGGCAAAATAGCCGGCCCGCACGGCATAACGAAGCTGATCATGCCGATCGCGTATCTGCGTCACGTAAGTTTCCAGCCCTTTACTTTTCAGCGCTGCACTTGCCCGCTCGGCATTTTTCTTATTGGCATAAGCACCAAACTGCATGGCAAAACCGAAAGCCGGTGGGGCGGGCGGCACACCCACCGCGCTAACCGGCTCGGCCATGATTTCAATAGGGGGTTCATCAGCGATTTCAACTGCGCGTTCAACTGGAATTTCAACCGTTGACGCAGACTGAATGACGATTTCTGACGGTTCCGGCAAAGCGCTGGTTTGCACGCCATCAATCTTATTAACTTTGGCGACATCAGTTTCAGCAACATCGGCTTTAGCAACATTGACTTCAGCAGACGCCAACGCCGCAGCAGGAAGGCGAGCCAATTCTGCCTTGTCGGCGGCAGGCGATGACAAGCGTGGCGCGGCCTTGGACGGACTTTTAACCGGCAATGGATCATCAAAACGCGAAGACACCACCCGACAGCGCTGTTGACTGGCCTTTAATGCCTGACAAAATTCCTCCGCCGCCTGCGGCGTGGCAAATTTGGCGACAAAAACCCGATGCCAAGATTGCATGCCCTCCGCCGCCAGATCAATCCCACCGCTCAAGCGTGAGCGCAACACGCGTTTTTGCATGTCGTTTGGATAACGCGCACGCAAATCACGCCACACCGCGGCAATCGTTGATCGATGATACAAGCCGGCTAATTCCACCTGCCAAAAGAACTCGGCGTTGGCGGATTCAGCGTTGGCAACCGCAGCATTGGCAGCCGCAGCGTTGGCTCCCCTACCTTCGCTAATCAGTATCCCCTCATAAGCGAACGCCGGTTTCTCGGCGTCAGCAGCAAGCGGTTGCGCCGGCACCCGGTTTGTTACAGCAAGCGTTTCACCCGGCTTCACACCGCCACCCAACGCATGAAACAGGCTGATATAACTGCGGTAAAACTGCATGCGTGTTAGCTGGTATTCATTTAAATAACGCTGATAGCTACGCTGACTGTCTAACAGGGCGAAATGATCAATACCGCCTTTGGCATAAGCCTTGCCGTTGATCTCCCATGCACGCTGGGCAGCGCCTATCGTTTCCTGTTGTGCCTGCAGTTGCCGATTCAAGGTTTTAATTAACGCCAAGGCAGTTTCTACCTCTCGCATGGCTTGATGCACAACCTGCACATAACTTTCTACCATTTCCTCGTAAACAGACTGCGAAAACACGGGGTCCTTCATTCTTTGCGCGGCGTCAAAAATGCCGGCCGTCAGACTATCAAGCGGATACGCCAGCACCACTTGCGGCGAGGTATCGGTTGATGGATACCTTGGCTGCGCGCGACCCCGTTGGTCAAAATGCTTCGCTAAATCCATCGGCGGCAAAATTCGTGCCCTTGCCACGGCAATATCGGCATCGGCGGCGCGCAACTGCGCCTCCGCCACCAGAATATCCGGCCGACGTAACAGCAAGGTTGAGTGCAATCCGGACACCACGGCGGGAATGATCAACGAATCCATGCCCGCATCAGAAAGATTGATATCGCTGGCGGCTGTGCCCACCAGCGTGGCGAGCGAATTAATCGTCTCCAAACGCTGCTGCTCCAGCACAGGAATCCACGCACGCAGCGAAAAAATGGCTGCCTTATGCTGCTCAAATTCAGATTCGGCAGCCACTCCCGTTTTGACGCGCTGCTCAACGGCGGCAAGCATTGCGCTAAGCCCTTCTTCCGCTTGCAATGCGATTTTCAAACGATCATTAATCGATAAAGATTCAACATAAAGCGCGGCAATGGCCGCCGCCAAGTTACGCTGAACGTTCTCCCGCTCGTAAATAGCCCGCCACAATTGAAAATGGGCAGAATCTGCCAAAGCAGTTTGTCCGCGCGGGGTTGCGGGGGGCGCTACGGGTGAAACCAAGGAGGGATTTAAGCGAAGATCCAAGCGCCAATCAGCACGGATATCAATTTGCAGCGGCATTTCGTCAGCCGGCGGCATGGTCGCCGTGGTTGCCATGGTCGCCAACTCAGGCACCGGCACCGCCAAGGGATCGCCAATCACCGGCATTCGCCCGCCGCCGACTTGATCAACCCGCGCCTTAGCCTGAACCAGACGATTCAGCGCGATACGCATATCCGGATTATTGGACAGGCCGCGGTCAATCAAACCTTCCAGTTCGCTGTTGCCAAAATAACGCCACCAATCCACAAGCGAGGCATTCGGTGCAGCCTGCGGCAACAGCGCAGCCCCAGGCGCACGATTTAAATTGAAGGCGGATTTCGCCAACGACTCAGCGCGAATCTCAGCAGACGCAGCCGCCGACAAGGGCTTATCTGACTGTGCAGACTGCGTGTTCAACTGAGTGCCTAATTTTGGCGGCGTGCTACACCCCGCCAATAGCAACAATGACAAACCACATTGCAATCCACGTCGGATACTCAGCCGCCCGTGCTTTCCGAACCCATTCAAACGCAAGCTGTTCGACAATACAAACGGATGCTTCATGATTTTATGTCAGTCGGTGAAGCCAAAATATTGTCCCTGCAAACATGAATGTGCTCATTCCTTCCCGGTTAAAGCGTCTCGGTTTCAATTGCTCAGTTTCGCTTGCTGGGTTATCGTTTTTTCCCACAAGCAACACGGCGGCTAGCACGGAATTTTCGCCTAATTTCGCTGAAAAAAGCGTGATTTACTGGATAATTTGCAGAGCACTTTTAACCGTGCTCAGTAAAATCGCCCCCCACAAAATCACCCCCTGCGAATTTACCCCCACACTCGCGCAGCAAACGCAGCATGGCTTCGGCCTTATCAAAACATTCGCGATATTCTGCCGCCACCTGCGAATCCGCCACGATACCGCCGCCCGCCCAGAATTGCAGTTGGCCGTTAACGCTCACCAGCGTGCGGATGGCAATGTTGCTATCCATATCGCCGTTAAAGCCCAACCAACCGATTGCACCGCAATAAACCCCGCGACGCTGTGGCTCCAGCTCATCAATAATTTGCATCGCGCGCAGCTTGGGCGCTCCAGTAATCGACCCCCCCGGAAAGCACGCACGCAACAAGCCCACTGCATCAACGCCGGCGGCCAATTGGCCCGTTACGGTGCTAACCAAATGATGCACGGTGGCAAAACTTTCGATGGCAAACAAATGCGGCACTGCCACCGAACCCGGCACGCAAACCTTACCCAAATCGTTGCGGAGAAGATCAACAATCATCACGTTTTCAGCGCGATCCTTCTCGCTCTGACTTAGCGCCCGAGCCAATGCGGCATCCGCTTTAGCCTCTGTTGTCCGTGGGCACGTCCCCTTGATCGGCTTGGTTTCAACCTGCCCGGCCCGAAGCGATAAAAATCGTTCAGGTGAGGACGATAAAACACAGCTGCCCGGCACATTCAAAAAAGCCGCATACGGTGCCGGGTTAAGCCGACGCAACAGCTGATAACCAAGCCAATGATCGCCCGACACTGGCGCAGCAAAGCGCTGCGCCAAATTGACTTGATAACAATCGCCCGCCTGAATAAAACGCTGAACTTGCGCAAAAGCGCTGCGATAAGTCTCGAACGACCCACTACAGCTCACCTCACCCACCTGAAACGGCACCGGTGCCGACGGTTGCTCTTTCTGCAGCGATAAATCGCCAAACAATGCCAGCAATTCATCCCACATCGCCAAGGTGCGCGCATCGCGTTCTGCACTCACCAGCCAGCTCAATTTTTGTGCATGGTCCACCACCACCGCCCAGTCATAGAGGCCTATCGCCATGTCTAGGTCAGCCGACGCTGCACCCGCCTGCCGCGCGGGCAAAAACTCAATGCGACGCGCCAAATCATAAGCAAAAAATCCAATTGCCCCGCCGATAAAGGGAATGGAAAACGGCAACGCATTCACCTCCTTCGACGCCACCGACTCCACCGCTAAATAATGGCGCAGCAACGCAAAGGGATCCTCGTTTGAAGCGCTAACCTGACCGGCCTGCTCAATCTCGGTCAGCCCACCACGCGTCTGCAAAGTCAGAAAAGGCCGCGCGGTCAAAATATCAAAGCGACCCGAGCTAATGCGCGGCTGACCACTATCGAGAAACACCGCCCAAGGCTCCGCCGCAATGCGATTGAATAAATCCGCACTATCCGGGCGATAAGGAATGGTATTCAAGCGCATGGGTAAGCAACACAAGCGAGCAAAATCAACATAAAACGCATCAATCCGTTCACCCCAAAATTTCGACGCTCGGCAACAAACGGTTCAACTGCGCCAGCAACGCATCGCGCTGTGCATGCAATTTATCCAAGCCTGCCAGCGCCTGTTGATGGTGGCC
>CAYWXO010000004.1:0-18301 GCA_964462255.1 uncultured Thiobacillus sp.
AAATACCGTAATGAATAATGAAACTCGCAGCCTAGCCCCCATGATTCGTGTTCGCGGCGCGCGCACCCATAATCTAAAAAACGTCAATGTTGATTTACCCGCGCATAAGCTGGTTGTCATTACGGGTTTATCGGGTTCTGGCAAGTCTTCACTGGCGTTCGACACGCTCTACGCCGAGGGGCAGCGGCGCTATGTCGAGTCGCTGTCGTCTTATGCACGTCAATTTTTACAACTCATGGAAAAGCCGGACGTTGATCTAATTGAAGGGCTCTCGCCGGCCATTTCCATCGAGCAAAAAGCCACCTCGCACAACCCGCGTTCCACCGTCGGCACGGTGACGGAAATTCACGATTACCTGCGCCTGTTGTTTGCGCGCGCTGGCACGCCGCGTTGTCCGCACCATCACATTGAGCTGGCGGCGCAAACCGTGTCGCAAATGGTGGACAGCGTGCTGCAATTGCCAGAAGACACCAAGTTGATGATTTTGGCCCCGCTCATTGTTGAGCGAAAAGGTGAACAACTTAATCTTTTTGATGAGTTACGGGCGCAAGGTTTTGTGCGTCTGCGCATTGATGGCGCAGTCCACGACATCGACAGCTTGCCGACCCTGTCAAAAAACCAGAAACATACCGTCGAAGCGGTGGTTGATCGCCTGAAAACACGGCCGGATATGAAGCAACGGCTGGCGGAAAGCTTTGAAACCGCGCTGCGCCATGCCAATGGCAAAGCGCTGGCGGTGGAAATGGACAGCGGCCGCGAGCTGCTGTTTTCGGCCAAATTCGCCTGCCCGGTGTGTGATTACGCCCTGCCCGAACTGGAACCGCGCCTGTTTTCTTTCAATAACCCAATGGGCGCGTGCCCTAAGTGTGATGGCCTCGGTCAAATCACCTTCTTCGATCCGAAACGGGTTATTGCCGCGCCACAGCTTTCGCTCGCCAACGGGGCCGTCAAAGGCTGGGATCGGCGCAATGCCTTCTTCTTCCGTATGCTGGAATCGCTGGCCATGCACTATGGTTTTGACCTAGATAGCCCGTGGCACGATCTATCGCCCGCTATTCAACACGTCGTTTTATACGGCAGTGGTCAAGAAGAAATTCCATTTCTTTACCTGGGTGATGCGGGGCGTAAAGTCACCCGCAAACATCCCTTCGACGGCGTGCTGCACAGCCTGGAACGGCGCTACAAAGAAAGTGAATCGCAAGTGATCCGCGAAGAGCTGGCCAAATTCATCGCCAGCAAGCCCTGCCCGGAATGCGGCGGCTCCAGGCTGCGCATTGAGGCGCGCAATGTCCTCATTGGCGGCAATACACTGCACGACTTATCCCGCTTACCGATCCGGCAAACCCTGAATTTTTTTGCCAACCTGCAACTGGTTGGCAATCGTGCGCAAGTGGCGGACAAAATTGTGCGTGAAATCAGCGCGCGGCTGACTTTTCTCAACGATGTCGGGCTCGATTACCTTAGCCTGGATCGTTCGGCTGACACGCTTTCCGGCGGCGAAGCGCAGCGTATTCGGCTGGCATCACAAATTGGTTCCGGCCTCACTGGTGTTATGTACGTGCTGGATGAGCCATCGATTGGCCTGCATCAGCGCGACAACGACCGCTTGCTCGGCACATTGAAACACCTACGCGATCTGGGTAATTCTGTGCTGGTGGTGGAGCACGACGAAGATGCCATTCGCCACGCCGATTACATTGTGGATATGGGGCCGGGGGCCGGCGAACACGGCGGCGAAATTGTTGCAGAAGGCGTGCTGGCCGACATTCTCGCCAACCCCAATTCGCTCACCGGGCAATATCTTTCCGGTGCGAAGAAGATTGCAATGCCGGCCAGTCGCCGGAGCGCGCGCGATGGCCGCGTGCTGAAATTGATCGGTGCCAGTGGCAATAACCTGAAAAACGTGACGCTGACCTTGCCGACCGGTATTTTCGTTTGTATTACCGGTGTTTCTGGCTCCGGCAAATCAACATTAATCAACGATACGCTGTACGCCATTACCGCGAATCAATTGAATGGCGCAGCGCATGAAATCGCGCCATTTAGCGCGATTGAAGGCATTGAGTTTTTCGATAAAGTGGTCAATGTCGATCAAGCGCCGATCGGCCGCACGCCTCGCTCCAACCCGGCCACCTACACAGGATTATTCACGCCGATCCGCGAACTTTTTGCCGGTAGCGTGCAGGCGCGTGAACGTGGCTATGAACCCGGCCGCTTTTCCTTCAACGTCAAGGGCGGCCGCTGCGAGGCGTGCCAGGGCGACGGCATGATCAAAGTTGAAATGCACTTTCTGCCGGATATTTATGTGCCGTGCGATGTGTGCCACGGTCAGCGCTACAACCGTGAAACACTGGAAGTGCAATACAAGGGTAAAAACATCCACGATATCTTGCAGTTGACGGTGGAAGATGCGCATGTTTTTTTCAATGCGGTGCCGAGCGTGGCGCGCAAATTAAAGACGCTGATCGATGTCGGTTTGTCCTATATCCGTTTGGGTCAGGCGGCGACGACGCTGTCTGGCGGCGAAGCACAACGGGTAAAGCTGGCGTTGGAACTGTCCAAACGCGACACCGGCCGCACGCTGTATATCTTGGACGAACCGACCACCGGCCTGCACTTCCACGATATCGACATGCTGCTGAACGTGCTGCATCGCTTGGTCGGCAACGGCAATACCGTCGTGGTGATCGAACATAATCTGGATGTGGTTAAAACCGCAGACTGGGTGATTGACCTAGGGCCGGAAGGCGGCGAAGGCGGCGGCCGCATCATCGCTGAAGGCACGCCGGAAGCCGTGGCGAAAAATAAAGCCAGCCACACCGGCAAGTATTTAAAGGCGGCACTGAAACCATGAGAGAAGATTTATAATCCCTGCCGTTCTACCCTTTTTTTAACCACCACGGAGATATCTCAAATGACATCAAAACTCTTGCTTGCCCTACTCACTTTTGCACTCATCAGCCCCGCTTCGGCGCAGGTTAAATCGGAAGATGCCATTAAATGGCGTCAGTCCGGCTATGCGTTTATGGCGTGGAATATGTCGCGCATTAAAGCCAATGTTGACGGCGCTTATAACAAGGACGAGGTCATCAGGGCCGCGAATGCCATTCAGGCGATTGCCAATTCAGGCATGGGCGCGCTCTATCTGCCCGGCACCGAAACCGGCAGCGGCTGGAAGGCAACCCGCGTTAAAGAAGACCTGTTTACCGACCGAGAAGGCGTCGGCAAAGTCGCCGGCGACTTCAACAAAGAAGCCAATCAAATGGCTAAAGTTGCGGCTAGCGGCAATGCAGCGGCGGTGAAAGCTCAGTTTGGCAAGCTAGGTCAAACCTGCAAAGGCTGCCACGACAAATATCGTAAGGATGAGAATTAATCATCCTCGGTAGCCATCGCTGTGTCGGGTGGGGGCTTTAGTATCACTCAAACGGAGAATTCCTTGCATGTCCGCTCAACGCTTTTACCTATGGGATCTACCCACTCGTTTGTTTCACTGGCTGCTGGCAGTTTGCGTGCTGGCAGCGGTGGTGAGCGGACAAATTGGCGGCAACCTGATCGACTGGCACGCCCGTTTTGGTCTGGCCATCGTCGGCTTGCTCGTCTTTCGCTTGGTCTGGGGATTTATCGGTTCCACCTATGCGCGTTTCGCGCAGTTTTTGCCCACGCCCGGCCAAATTCGTCTTTATTTGCGCGGTGAATGGCAGCGCCCCGGCCACAATCCGCTCGGCGCTTTATCCGTTTTTGCCTTACTGGGTTTGATAGCACTGCAGGTAGCCAGCGGCCTGTTCGCCAATGATGACATCGCCTTCAGCGGGCCGCTATCTGACTGGGTCAGCAAAGATCTCAGCAACCAGTTAACCGGCTGGCACAAGCTGTCCGTCAACCTGCTGATCGGCTTGGTGGTCTTGCACATTGCCGCCATTCTGTTTTACACACACGTTAAAAAAGACAAGCTGATTAAACCCATGCTGACCGGCTGGCAAGAAGGGGCAGCGCACGCCGAACGCCAATCTGCGCAAGGTGGCGGCCTGTTTGCATTTCTCATTGCCTTGGGGATTGCCGCGTTGGCGGTGTATGCGGCCAGTGGTGCCTGGCTACCGACCCCCGCGCCGTTAGCGCCGGCTGCACTAGAGACGCCTAACTGGTAAAAAGTATTCGTCATTTATCGCTAAGTAGCGCTTTACCCTGTTTTATCCATCTTTTCCCTAATTTTGACTTAGAACAATTGAGGTCATCGGCCTTAAAATCAGGCCCTTTTTTGCTTTTGGAGGTTGACCTTGAACAATGCAAATACGCTACGCCACGACATCGTTGATATCGTGAGCGAACTTCGAGCCACCTTGCGTGAAATTGGCAACGAACAGGTGCCGCAATCCGCCATCATCACCAATGCGCGCGATCGCCTGCACTACATCGCCACCTTGACCGAGCAATCTGCCAGCCAGACGCTACGCGCAGCCGAATCGATCAGCGATAGCCTGCATGCCCAGCAGAATACCGCACGCGAATTGCTGAAAAAATTGCGTTCACCACAAGCGATTGCCTTCTTGCAAGAACTCGATACACAACATGCTATTGCACTCAGCAATGTTACCGAAATTATTCAAGCGCAAGCCTTTCAGGATTTGGTCGGTCAGGTGATCAATAAATTAACGCTGACCATCGAAAAAATGGAATCCAATTTGGCGCATTTATTGCTGGATGACGAAGACAAATCTGACAAGCTGTCTGGCCCGCAAATTCACCCTGAGGCAGCCATCAGCCAGATGGATATTGACGATCTGTTTGACTAGCCGCCTGTCGCTTTTTTAATCCCGCATAATCGTTTTGACTTCTTTTCTTTTTCACTAATATGCACATTCATATTCTGGGTATTTGCGGTACTTTTATGGGCGGCATTGCCGTTCTCGCGCAGCAGGCCGGCCACCGCGTAACCGGCTGTGATGCGCATGTTTACCCGCCGATGAGCACGCAACTGGCGGCGCAAGGCATCCAGTTAAGCGAAGGTTTTGGTGTAGAACAACTCGACTTGCAACCGGATATTTTTGTGATCGGCAATGTGGTGACGCGCGGCAAGCACGCGTTAATGGAGGAGATTCTCAACCGTGGCCTGCCGTATATTTCCGGCCCGCAGTGGTTATTTGAAAACGTGCTGCACGATAAATGGGTACTGGCGGTGGCCGGTACGCATGGCAAAACCACAACCGCTTCCATGCTGGCCTGGATTCTGCAAGATGCCGGCTTGAATCCCGGTTATCTGATCGGCGGCATTCCGATGAATTTCGGCGTCTCGGCGCGCCTGACCGACAGCCCGTTTTTTGTGATTGAAGCGGATGAATACGACACCGCTTTTTTCGATAAGCGCTCCAAATTTGTCCATTACCACCCGCGCACCGCCCTACTGAATAATCTCGAATATGATCATGCCGATATTTTCCCGGATCTCGCGGCCATTGAAACGCAATTTCATCACCTGGTGCGCACGGTGCCGGCGAATGGCTTGATTGTTGCCAATGGCGCGGATGCCAATATTATGCGGGTGCTGGCCCGTGGCTGCTGGAGCCCACTGGAGTATTTTGCTGGCAGTCGTGAAAAGCACGCAGATGGTGCAAACGGAACTGCGTCAGGCTGGCAAGCCGTCAACACGGCGGCAGCCAGTGCAACCGACTTAGCAACCGACTTAGCAACCGACTTAACCACTGCGCCCCCCTCCTCTACCGATACCTTCGACATCCTGCTGAATGATCAATTGCAGGGCCAAGTTACTTGGCCATTACAGGGCGAGCACAACCGCTTGAATGCCTTAGCCGCTTTGGCCGCGGCACGCCATGTCGGCGTTCCCATTGCACATGGTTTGGCGGCGCTAAGTCGCTTTATTAACGTCAAACGCCGCATGGAAATCCGTGGTGAAATCGGTCATGGCCTAAATAAAATCACACTATACGATGACTTTGCTCATCACCCCACCGCCATTGCCACCACGCTGGCTGGTTTACGCAGCCGCGTCGGGCCGGCGGCGCGCATTTTGGCGGTGCTGGAACCACGCTCTAACACTATGAAACTCGGCGTGATGAAAGCCTTGTTGCCGGCTAGCCTGCAGCAAGCAGACCGCGTGTTCTGTTACAACGGCGGCATGGATTGGGATGTGGCTTCCGCCATGTCTCCCTTAGGTGATAAGGTCAGTACACAAGACGATTTAAGCACGCTGATTGCGCAGATTGTGCGTGAAACACGCCCCGGCGACCATATTTTGGTGATGAGCAATGGGGGGTTTGGCGGCATACACGACAAACTGCTGCAGCAATTAGCACTTTTGTAGAATTATCACTTTTGCACTCATGCAACCCACACGCCCCAGCCTAGAATGTACGCAAACGCCTGACGGCTGCGTCCTCAAGCCGCGTGGGCGCTGGTGTCTTGAGCATCTGGCATGGCTGGATCAGTTGTTGCAGGATACGTTACAAGACAGGCTTATTGCTTCGGGTCAAGCCGTTAAAATTGATGCCAGTGAACTGAGCGAAATGGACAGTGCCGGTGTGATGCTGGTGGTAAACCGGTTACGCGCGCAAGGGGTTTCCTGGCCTAACGTGGAATTAAGCCACTTCAACGCCCACCAAAATACCTTAATTCATCTCATCGCGGATCGAATCGATACGCGCAAGCAAGATCGCGCCACCGCCGCCCCTTTTTCTTTTTCATCCTCACTGAATCAGCGGCTTAAAAACAGCGTAGCCGACTGGCAGTTGACGCTGCTGGATCAATTTGCTTTTTTCGGTCGCCTGGTCAGCGGCATCGGGGCTGTGTTGCGGCGGCCGCGCTTGCTGCGTCTGCGCGAATGCACCGCACAACTGGAAGCGGCCGGCCTGAACGCCGTCCCCATCGTTATGCTGATGACGTTTTTAATCGGCGTGGTGTTTGCCTTTTTGCTCGGGATTCAAGTGCAAAAATTAGGGGCCAACATCTTTCTGGTGGATGGCGTGACCATGGCCATTAGCCGCGAATTAGCACCGTTGCTCACCGCCATTTTGATCGCCGGCCGCTCTGGCGCCGCTTTCACGGCGCAAATTGGTGCCATGAAAGTCACCGAAGAAATCGACGCCATTGCCACACTCGGCCTCTCCCCTATTCATGTACTGGTATTGCCGCGCTTACTCGCTATTGTCATTGCCATGCCTTTATTGACCTTTGTGGGCGATGTCATGGGCGTATTGGGCGCTGCGGTGGTGGCCAACGCGCAATTGGATATCACCTATTACACTTTTTTTGAGCGAATGAAAGCGGTGCTGCCGCTTGAGATGGTCTGGTTTGGCCTCGCTAAAACACCGGTATTTGCAGCCGCCATTGCCCTGATTGCGTGCCGGAATGGCTTTGCCGTTAGTCGCGATGCGCGCAGTGTCGGCGAATTCACCACCAAAACCGTCGTGCAAAGCCTGGTTGCGGTTATTTTAATCAATGCACTGTTTGCCATTGCCTTCCCCGAGGTGGGTCTGTGAGCGTGGAACCTGTGCGTGTGGAACCTGTTCTGCAGGTTGAAGACATCCATAGTTACATCGGTAACCAGTGGGTGCATCGCGGTGTTGATTTTTCTATCGGGCGCGGCGAAGTCGTTGCCCTCATTGGCGGCAGCGGCACCGGTAAAAGCGTCTTGCTACGCCAGTGCATTGGTTTAAGCCGACCCAACCAAGGCCGCGTTAAATTATTCGGCCAAGACATTAGCGATCTATCTTGCCAAAACTTAAGCCAGGTTCGCAGCCGCTATGGCGTGTTATTTCAAGAAGGCGCGCTGTTTTCTTCACTCAGCGTGGCGGAAAATGTCGCCGCGCCGCTCATTGAACATACGCAATTACCCGTCAAACTGCGCAATGAACTGGTGGCGATGAAAATTCAGTTAGTGGGACTGCCCGCCGAGGCGGCGAATAAACTGCCGAGAGCCCTGTCCGGTGGCATGAAAAAGCGTGCGGCGCTGGCCCGTGCCCTAGCCTTGGAACCCGAGCTATTATTTCTCGATGAACCCACTTCCGGCCTGGACCCGATCAGCGCGCGCGAATTCGATCATCTGCTGCGCGTTCTATGCGACAGCCTTGGCCTTACTGCCTTAATGGCGACACATGATCTGGATACGCTATGGGACATGGTGGACCGGGTCATCGTGCTGCATGCCGGTACGGTAATCGCGGATGGGCCGGTGCGGGAAGTGGCCGACATTGATCACGCATGGATACGGGCTTATTTTTCCGCCCACTCGGCAAGGAGATAAACAACATGGAATCAGATGCACGTTATGCCTGGGTCGGCTTTGCGGTTTTAACCTTAATTTTATTTATGGCGGGCGGCTTGTATTGGCTGACCGGCAGCAATAAACCAGAAATACAGCGCTTTAGCATCTACTTCAAAGCACAGTCATTGGAAGGGCTGCAACTGAATAGCGATGTGCGCATGCAAGGCATTAAAGTGGGCAAGGTGGTTGATTACAATATCCTACCGAGTCAAGCGCAAACTGTACGCGTCATCATTGAAGTGGATGCCCGCACGCCAATTTGGGAAGGGGCGGAAGCAGTCATTAGCCGCAATCTGGTCACCGGTTTGGCGGCGATTGATCTCGACAACGTCTGGAAGGGCGGCGGAGAGGGAGGTCTAGCAAACAGCGCAAACAGCGCAAACTTCGGCCCGCCGCCGGAGGGAGAAGCCTATCCGGTGATTGATGAGGGTATTCCGCAAATGGCGCGTATTTCGAATACGCTGGAAGGGTTGGGCAAATCCGGTGGCGAAGTCATTGATCGCGTCAATCATTTACTCTCCAATGAAAACCAGCAGGCTCTAAGCCATATTTTGCAGAATGTGGTCGGTGTCACCCAGCATATCCAGCAGCTCACGCCGGAGATCAGCACGACCTTGCACGGCGCACGGCAGGCTGCGGCGCGCCTCGATAGCGTTGGCGCAGAATTAACGCCGGTTCTGCAAGACAGCAGCCGCTTTCTGCGCGAAAGCACACGCGTGGCAACACAGGCAGGTCAACGATTTGAGCAACTGGCCAACGAGACAACCGCCACCTTAGGCCTTGCGCGCAACACCCTCAGCGGTATGGATGGCGAACTGCGCAGCCTAAAAACCCAGTTACACCTTACCCTGGATTCTGGTTTGCAAGACCTGCAAGCCACCACCCTCACACTACGCACCACCAGTGAACAACTACAACAATTTGGTCAGGAATACGCTGATCCTGGCCGTTTGCTTTACGGCACCATCAAACCCGAACTCGGGCCGGGGGAACAATGAAACGACACCTTTTGCTTGCTCTACTTGCCAGCGCGGCACTGTCAGCCTGCACGCTGCCGGGCGCACGCACCGCCGCTATTGAGTATTACGTGCTGGACATGGCTACAGAACCCACCACCGCCCCCACGCTCTCCTCCCGGCAACACCCCATGCTATTACTGCGTGATATTGAAGCGAGCGGCTTCGCCCAAAGCAGTAATCTAGTCTATCGGCGTAGTGCTGGCACGCAGGCGCACTATCAATATGCCCGCTGGAGCGAAGCACCGCCAAAGCGTTTACACACGCTGTTACGCCACCGTTTACAGGCCAGCGGGCTTTATGCCGGCGTCATGCCGCTGGGCAGTGGCGTCAGCGGCAACAGCCAATTGAACGTGCGCTTACTCGATTTCTACCACGACGCGCAGACCGCGCCCGGCGTCGCACGCATCAGCCTGGAAGCCGCGCTAATCAAACGCGATAGTGCGCAATTGCTGGCGCAGCGCAGTTTCGTCGCCAGCGCGCCGGTTGTACGCGCCGATGCCGCCGCCGCCGCGGCAGCACTCGGTCAAGCCAGTGATCACGCATTGAGCGCGCTCATCGAATGGCTGGCCAGCCTGCCCCCCGACCGACTCGATGCCCCCGCAACCGTTAAAACGCCTTAAAATCGCCCCCTTTTTTACGCGTTTTCAGGCCAGCCCATGTTGCTTTATATCCACGGTTTCAACAGTTCATCCCATTCCGGCAAAGCCCGTGAATTGGGCGAATGGCTTAATCAACGCGGTCTCGGCGAGGCCTACGTCTGCCCTGATTTGCCGCATCGTCCGGCCGCAGCGCTTGCGCTTTTGGAGGGCTTGATTAATACCAGTCCCCACCCGGTTAAATTAATCGGTAGTTCACTCGGCGGCTTTTATGCCACTTGGCTGGCCGAAAAATATGATTTGAAGGCGATTCTGGTCAACCCTTGCGTCGCATGTCACCTCAAGCTGGCCCAATACATTGGCCAAACGCAGAAAAATTGGCACAGCGAAGAGGAATATATTTTCAGCAGCGCGCACGCCGACGATTTAGATCGCTGCCATGTCGCTAAAATCACCCGGCCGCAGCGCTATCTGCTGCTCGCCGAAACCGGTGATGAGGTGCTGGATTATCGCGAAGCGGTGGCGTATTACGCCGGTGCCGAGCAAATCGTGCTGACAGGCGGCGACCACGGCTTCAGCCGCTTTCTTGACTATGTACCCACCCTACTGGCTTTTTAAGTTTTGCCTCTTGCAGTATTTACCCCTATTACCTTCCCAAGAAAGGCCCACGGGCAGCCCTTATGTATGTTCTTTATGAAGAAGATGGCGACATCAAAGCCGGCACGATCCTGGCGGATAACGACAGTTCGCTGCAAATCGAATCTCAACACGGCAAGCGCGGCAAACTAAAGGCGGGGCATGTGTTGTTGCGCTTCGTCGCCCCCACGCCGGCGCAGACGATGGAAAGCGCGCGCGCGATGCGTGAAGAACTCGACCTCGATTTTTTGTGGGAAGTCGCCGGCACGGAAGAATTCGGCTTTGAAACGCTGGCACAGGAATATGTCGGCCAGAAGCCCAGCGCGGCGGAAGCCACCGCCATCGTGCTGGCATTGCATCAATCGCCGATTTATTTCCAGAAAAAAGGCAAAGGCCGCTATCGCGCCGCGCCGGCGGAAACGCTGGCAGCCGCCAAACTCGGCCTGGAGCGCAAAGCGCGTGAATCTGCCCTGCGCGCCGAATGGGTGACCACCTTAGTTAAGGGATATTTACCTGAGGCATTGCGCAGCAAAGTGTTTGAGCTAGCGCATAAACCTGATAAGAATAGCTTAGAGTTCAAAGCCCTCTCCGACGCTTGTGCGGAAACCAATTTATCGCCGGTGCGCTTGCTTGATCGCTGCGGCGCAATTGCCTCCAGCCTGGAATTCCACCGCCAAGCGTTTTTATTGACGCACTTTCCGCGTGGCATTGGCTTCCCGGAATTGGCCGCGCCTTTACCCCCGCCCGATTTGCCGGCTGGCGATGCACCGGCGTTCAGCATTGACGATGCCTCCACCACGGAAATCGACGACGCCTTTTCCGTCATCTTTCGCGACGATGGTTCCGTGCGAGTCGGCATCCACATCGCCGCACCTGCCTTAGGTATTACGCCGGGATCTGATCTCGACAAATTAGCGGCAACCCGGCTTTCGACCATTTACTCACCCGGCGAAAAAATCACCATGCTGCCGGAAGACTTAATTGAACAATATACCTTGGGTGAAAACCGAGATTGCCCAGCGTTATCCTTATATGTTGTGGTGGCAGCAGATTTCAGCATTCAAAGCCTGTCAACCAAGGCCGATTCCATTCGTATAGCCGCCAATCTGCGCCATGAAACACTGGAACCGCTGTTTAACGCGGCGAGTATCGCTGCCACCACCACCAACACGCCGGACTATCCATTTCGACGCGAACTGGAATGGCTGCATGGTTTTGCCTGTTATTTGGAAGCGGCACGCGGCAAAGCGGATCAGGTGCAGCGCAACGATTACATTTTTAAGGTCAGCGGCGCGCCACAGGCAGAACGCATCGACATCTCCACCCGGCTGCGCGGCAATCCCATCGATAAACTGGTCGCCGAGATGATGATTCTGGCCAACAGTCGCTGGGGCAGCATGTTGGCGGATCGCGGCGTGGTGGGCATTTATCGCGCGCAAACCGGCGGCAAAGTGCGCATGACCATGAAACCAGCGCCCCATGAAGGCTTAGGTGTTGCGCATTACACTTGGTGTACTTCGCCATTACGCCGCTACGTCGATTTACTCAATCAGCGTCAAATTTTGGCGGTAGCGCGGGAAGAAACGCCGCCGCATGCCGGTAACGATCCGCTGCTGTTTGCCGCCGTGCGCGATTTTGAGCTGGCCTACGACGCGTACAACGAATTTCAGCGCGGCATGGAACGCTATTGGTGTTTGCGTTGGTTACAACAGGAAAACGTGCAAGAAATTGACGCCAGTGTCTGGCGCGAGAATCTGATCCGTTTCGACGGCTTACCCTTGGTTGCCAAGGTTGTCGGGGCACCCACGTTGAATCCGGGCGAGCGCATTCGTGTCGCGCTGTCCGACATCGACCTGCTGGATGTTGATCTAACCTGTCGCTTCCTCAAGCAGTACACGCCTTCCCTGCCTGAGATCGATGGATAAGGTGTTCGCTTTGCTGGGCCGCGCCAAGGCATTGCTGCAGGCTGTACTAGGGTTTCTCAGCACGTCGATTGCCAGTTTTGGTAGCGCCGTGCTGGTGTCGGCCCTATTGCATACCACGCTGATATTCAGCCCCGCAAAAATCATTCCGGTTAATCCGAAATTATTTGAACCCGGCACGCCGCCCATTGATGTGGTATTAGTCAACGCTAAAACCGAATCAAAACCACTACAAGCCGATGTTTTAGCGCAGGTGAATCTTGATGGTGGCGGCAATGTTGATGACGCACGGCAAGCCTCCACGCCATTAGCTGCCTCGGAGCGCGATCAACTGCCGAGTACCGAGGCCGACTACAGCGCACGCATGGCCGCACTCGAAACGCAAGCGCAAGCGCTCATGCAGCAAATCAAGTCGGATTATCAAACGCCGAACAAAAAGCCCGCGCCGGATGCCAACTCACGCCCGCCTTCTCCTACGCCCGCGCCTGTCGATTTAGCCGCGCGCAACCTGGAAATGGCGCGTTTACAAGCACGCATTAATCAGCAATATGAGGAATATCAGAAGCGTCCACGCCGCATGTTTGTCGGCGCGCGCGCGCAAGAATTCTCTTTTGCGCACTATGTGGAAGATTGGCGCATCAAGGTCGAACGCGTCGGTAACATGAACTATCCGGAAGCCGCCAAGCGCAACAGCCTTTATGGCAGCCTGATGCTGACGGTGAATATTTTCGCCAGCGGTGAAATCGAGTCGATCCACATTGATCGATCCTCCGGCTCGAAAGTCCTCGACGCCGCGGCGATAAAAATCGTCGAACTCGCTGCGCCCTTTCCGCCTTTTCCGGAAGCGCTCCGCAAAAAAACCGACATTCTCGGCATCACGCGTAGCTGGACCTTTACCCGTTCTGATCAATTGACCTCAGAATAAGCATTTCGCGCGTGCTGACTGCGCCGGTAAATCGTAGAATTGACCTTCCTCAACCTTTTTGCAAGGATCGTCTCATGCATACCGGAACCACGCTTACCCAATTCATCATCGAAGAACAGCGTCATATTGCCGGGGCCACCGGTGAATTTACCGCGTTATTAAATGATGTCGTTACTGCAATTAAAACCATCTCCAACGCCGTCAACAAAGGCGCTCTTATTGGGGTGATGGGCGCACTAGACACTGAAAACGTGCAAGGCGAAACCCAGAAAAAACTCGACGTAATCACTAATGAAATGATGATCCGCCATAATGAATGGGCCGGGCATTTGGCCGGAATGGCCTCCGAAGAAATGGACGAGGTTTACCCGATTCCGACACGCTATCCGCTCGGTAAATACCTGATGGTATTTGACCCCTTGGATGGCTCCAGCAATGTCGATATCAATATTTCCGTCGGCACCATTTTCTCGATTTTGCGTTCGCCGGTACCGAATCGCGCCGCCGCCGCCGCCGACTTCCTGCAGCCGGGCGTCAAACAAGTTTGCGCCGGCTATGCGCTGTACGGTTCTTCCACCATGCTAGTCCTAACCACCGGCCATGGCGTTAACGGCTTTACCTTGGATCGTGACATTGGCGAATTTATCCTGACACACCCCAGCATGAAAATTCCTGCCGAGACCAAGGAATTCGCCATCAACACTTCTAACCAGCGTTTTTGGGAAGCGCCCATTCAACGCTATGTCGCGGAATGCCTGGAAGGAAGCACCGGCCCGCGCGGACGCGATTTCAACATGCGCTGGGTCGCTTCCATGGTGGCAGAAGTCCACCGCATTCTGACGCGCGGCGGCATCTTCATGTATCCGCGCGATACAAAAGACGCCAGCAAAGCGGGCAAATTGCGCCTCTTGTACGAAGCGAATCCGATGAGTTTCATCGTCGAACAAGCCGGCGGCATGTCTTCAACCGGCTACGAACGGATTCTGGATATGACCCCGGAAAACCTGCATCAACGCGTACCGGTCATTCTGGGTTCCAAAAATGAAGTTGAAGTAGTCGTGGGTTATCACACTCAAGCGCCAACCCATTAAACTCTCGCCCGCGCCGGCCCCAAAAACGCCGGCCCCAAAGCGCCGGCCCTGCACCTATCCTGTTTTACTCTTGGCCGATCACCACGGCCAAATTAAGTAAACGGGGATTAACTTCCAACCCGGCGCGGCGAATAACGCCTAAATTAATAATAAATCGCGTTTGCCCTCCACTTTGATACAGCTCAAATCCCCCACCCTGACGTGCAAAATCTGGAATTTCACTGAGCGTCAACACAGGGAAATTATTGATCGACTGAATCAGCTCAAGATAATTGATTGACTTGGACGCCAACAATGAAGTTGAAACATAAAGCATGTGACAATTTCTGGGTACGTAAGCTGATTTAATAAAATGAATCTCAAGGGGTTGTTTTTTAACAACTTTACCGCGCAAACCTTCTAAACCAAGCTCATCTTCACCGGCAATGCATAAAGATAAGGGCGTGGAGCGCAAATCGTTGGGGGTGCTATCCGGCCAGCGGGTAAATTTGGCGATATTGTAAACATAAGCGGCTTTGATCAAACGCTTCTGTTCATTTTCCAGCGCGTTGGCAGGCGCAACAGACCACAGAAATATAACGCAGGCCATAACCCCAACAATAAAATAGGGCCTGATTTTATTTAACTGCATAGACAGCCAAGGCATGTTAAATTTAATTGCCGCCATCATTTGAATTTGTAATTAATTTCAGCGTGCATATTCAGCCCCGGCAAAGGCAAATCATCCTGCAGCGCATTGCCAGTATATTCACGCAGATCAGCATCAAAAATATTGCGTATGGAAGCCGCCAATTCCCAATTCTTGCGCGGACTATGGCGCAAGGTCATATCAGCGACCGATTGCGCGCCAATTTCAGGACGAGCATCGCCTGCCAAACGCGGATGTGCACTCAACCAATTGACTTGCATATTCCAGTTCCACTTTGGCTTGAACCCCCAATCCATCCGCACATAAGCATCTTGCGCAGGTGCTAACACTGATTGACCTGCTTCGTGTTGAAAGCGATGGCTATAATTAGCCGAAACGCGCAGGGCTGGCGTCGCTTGCCATATTGCCTCCAGCTCAACGCCGTTAATCGTATGATTGCCGGCGTTATAAAACTGCCCGGAGACTTCATCGATTAAATTATTCAACTTGAGATTAAATAAGCCAAAGCCCAATTGCATTTTTTTACTTGGCGAATATACAAAAGAAAGGTCCCAATTGGCTGATTTTTCCGAAGACAAATCGGCATTAGGTCGCACACCACATTTTATGCAATACAACTCTTGAAATGTGGGAACGCGAAACCCCTCCCCGTATAACAATTTACTGGTCAATTTATCACTGCTTTGCCACACCAAGGCAAAGCGTGGATTCATTGCGCCACCAAAATCAGAATAATGATCATAACGCACGCCAGCAGTCAGCGACCATGCGTGCGATAACGTCCAAACATCTTGCGCGAATAAATAATGAATCTTTCTTAACTTTTCAGGCACAAAAGCTGCGGGGGTATCTGAAATATCGATAAGACTTAACCTATTGGCGGGATCAGTCGTACTATGCTGGACGGAATATAAATCTTGCCACATCGTACCAGCCCCCAAACGAATCTGGTGGTCACTAAAACCAGAATAGAGCCCCTTCACTTCCATATTCAAACTACGTTCACTTAACTGCATCTGATCGATAATGCCACGCGGGAAAACGAGGCCATTCACAGTAAAGCCCGGCGGCCGATTTTGAATGCCGGCACCAGTTTGATAATCGAGCAGTCGATAGCGTAATTCCGCTTCCAAGCCCCAATCGGGAGAAAACTCCGCATTGTTATAAAGCAAATCAAGATGAGCTTGACGCTCACTGAGACGGGCTAATGGGTCAATAATAAAATTACCGGTAAAGCCAATTTCCATATTGCGATGCTGAATCGCTTCGAATTGCAAACGCCAATGATCTTTCGCCAGATAAAAGCGTAAATCTTCATTACGCCAGCCATAGTTCGCATGGCCAGGCGCGTAAGAAGCATGACTGCCCTGAACGCCATCAATTAAGGTTTGGCCATCGGATGATATCCAAGGCGCATGGCCCTGCGTATCGGATATTTCAGCGGTAAAACCAATATTCAGCCCATTCCATTCAGTGCCATGTTGCAACCAAGCGGTTTGGTTGTCATAACTGCCGACACGTACCCCCGCTTCACTTTGCTTTATTTTTCCCGCGGTCTTGGTAATCACATTGATAACGCCCGCAGCGGCATCCGAACCGTACAAGGCCGAGCCGGAACCCCGAATAATCTCGACGCGCTCAATCACACTCGCCGGTACACCTTTCCAAAACAAACCCAACCCGTCCATCAAATCTTTTACTGGCACGCCATTCACCATCATTAATGTTTGATTAATGGTGGCCCCCCGAAACAATACCTGCGGTCGAAAAGCGAAAAAGTTGGGTCGAACATGGATTCCCGGTACACCTTCCAAAATATCAACCAGATTGCTAGCACCGGTTTTTTTTATGTCTTTTTGCGTTATTACCGTGACAATTGCCGGTGCTTGTTTAATCGTTTGTTTGGTGGTGGTGGAGATCATGACCTCCTGCAATAATAAATCTTCCAAACTGAGTGAAAGATAATAATCTAATTCGTGCTGTGCGCAGGCCGGTTGCCACAACGCAAGCAACGTTAACGAGAGTAGGGGCGTTAAGGTGGAAGTTGAAATTGAATTATTCATGCTGGAAGCGCTAAAGGGTTGGGGTTGGGGCTGGGGTTGGCGTTTGCATCACAGTTTGCTGGAGCGCTTGTTTTAATTGCTCAAACTCGGCGACCAGCGCCGCGCGTTGAGATTGAACGGTGGCTAAATCACCGGCACGCGCCAACAGCTCCATGGATTTACACAATTCTGGCAACTTGCTGGCACCAAAGGTTGTTGCGCTACCTTTCCATTGGTGCAAAAGCTCAGCCACTTGCTGAATATCCTGCTGAATTAATGCCAAATTTAACGCTTCCGATAACTGATTGGATACCACGATAAATTTGCTAACCGTACGGGCATACGCTTCAGCGCTCATATTCTCTTTTAAATCAGAAATAATTTCATTATTTAAACAATGATCCAGCTCGAGGGTGACCGTAATCTGTTTTTCTGTACGTTCGTTCGCCCAATGTGCGCCTAACCAGCAGGTTAATTGTGCGACTAAATCGGCATGCAGAAACGGTTTAATCAACGATCCATTCATGCCGACAGCCAAACAGCGATTTTGCGCCTCTAACAAGGCATCGGCCGTCAGCGCGATAATCGGCACATGCTGTCCGGGCCGATGAACGGCTTCCCATTCACGAATTCGAATCGTTGCTTCATACCCATCCATTTCCGGCATGTGCAAATCCATCAACACCAGACCAAATACTTTACGCTTAACGTGTTGCAAAGCACGGAAACCATTTTCGGCCAATACCACCTGCACCCCTAAACTGTGCAATGTCTCTTGCATAAATAACTGATTGGCCGGATTATCTTCCACTAATAGGACGACCGCACTGCCCGATTTAATCGTATTATGCGTTAGCGCTTCTGTTATATTCGCTGAAACATTCTTACTCACATTCAACGTATCCCGCGCTTGCAGGGCATCTCGCAATCGCGATAAACGTAAGGGACGGGATAATAATTTATATTGCGAGATATTATTATAACGAAGCTCAGCATCCAACGCGATCAACCGATGAATAGGCGCTAAAATAATATTGGCTGCGGCATGCAATGATTTATCCGGGCCAGTGAGTTTATCAGCGTGTGCAAACAATTCATGGTCTGTAATGTAAACCGTATTTGTGTTTAGCGTACTTATGTTTAGCG
>CAYWXO010000004.1:18401-38823 GCA_964462255.1 uncultured Thiobacillus sp.
AATTCATGGTCTGTAATGTAAACCGTATTTGTGTTTAGCGTACTTATGTTTAGCGCTGGGGCTTCAATAATATCAATTCCCCAATACTGTAGTTGTGTTTCAATCACCTTACGTAATACCGGGTTCACAATCTGCAACGTGGCATGGCTAAACGACAACGGTTTATCCATTTTTAAGCCGCCGTGCAAACCGCTATCCAGCCCCAAGGGCAATTGAATACGAAACCGAGACCCCACCCCCACTGCACTGATTAATTCAATACGGCCATCCATTTTATCAATCAATTGACGGACTATGGTTAAGCCCAAACCAGTGCCACCATAATGACGCGTTGTACTGCTATCCGCCTGATTAAATGCCTCAAATATATTCGACTGAGCTGACTGCTCAATACCAATACCGGTATCGCGAATTTCAACTTCAAGCGTGAAACGGCTCTTCTCATTCAAATCACTGAATAGTGGCCGCGCCAGCAATTGAATTTCACCGTGCGCGGTAAATTTTGCCGCATTGGACAGCAAATTATTCAGCACCTGGCGTAATTTACTAGAATCACCCACTGCACGGCACGGTAGATTAACGTCAGGCACGCCAATAACTTCGACCCCTTTGCTCATTGCCATAGGGGCGATTAAATCGAGCGCATTATCGAGTAAATCACGCAAATCAAAACCAATACGCTCCAGCGTCATCTGTCCTGCTTCAATTTTGGATAAATCCAGCACATCACTCATCAGCGTGCGCAAGGAATCAGAGGAGTCGCGCAGCGAATTAATAAACAAACGCTGCCGCTCATTCAAATTATCCCCCTGCTGCAAAAGCTGAATCATGCCCAATATGCCGTTAAGGGGAGTGCGAATTTCGTGACTCATATTGGCCAAAAACTGGCTTTTCGCCACATTGGCAGCCTGCGCGGCCACGGTGGCCGCTTCCAGTTCCGTGGTGCGAAAGGCAACCAAACCTTCCAATTCCAACTGCGAATTAGCCAACACGCGGTCCCGCGCTTCTATTTCGGACAGCATCGAATTAAAACTTTCTACTAACAAACCGACTTCATCCGCATCATGCCGGGCGACACGAACCGAATAATCTTTGCTGGCGCTAACGCGGCGGGCGGCGGCAGCCAGTTCATTGATCGGCTTGACGAAGTGCTGCACCAAACGCAGCCCCAGCATTAATGAGATAAAAAACGCCAATGAAACACCGGCCGCCGTCAAAATAAATTGATTGATAAAATGACGCCATACTCGGCTCAAATCGGCTCTTAAATAAAGCGCCCCAACAAGTTCGTTATCCACCTGAATTAAATGAACAGAATAAGCCGCAGCCTCAAACAGATGAATATTCGGCTCAATTTCACTTAAAACGGCGAGATGGGATGGCAGTAAGGCGGACAAACCATAAAGCGCAAAAGGTGCGCCGCTTTGATCGAAAATAGCCGCCGCGACAATATCAGTGTGTTGTTCCAGGTTATCGTTTAGCAGGCGGCGGGCTTCGTTAACGTCGTGAAAGGCAATGGCGGCATTACTGGCATTGCCCGCTGCCATGGCAATAGCGCTTATTTTATCGGCAGTATCTTGCTGAATAGCACTCAATTGTTGCCATGCACTAAAAAGCAACACAAACGCCATACTTACCCCGGATACGCCTAATAATAACCAAACCAGCTTGCGCTTAATTGTTATGTTGGCGTTGGCATCGGTAGTGGCATTAGGACTGGTATTGGCGTCGGGAATCAACAGAGGCATTCTAACAAAAATGTTAAAAGTGATTTAAATGAGTAGTTTAATTTGACACAATTTGACATATTTCGCATTATCCACTTCAACAGCGATTTCTAACACCAGGAATTGACAAGATTTATTTGGGCACCTGAGTAGTTACCTTTTATTAATCATTGTTTAACTCCCGTAAAGCAGAACAGTTAACCAAAACGTTTAGAATTATTGTTGGCGAAATTTTACTGGAGCGTATTAAAGATTAAACACTCACAGGCGGCGATGGCAGTCGTTGAAGCGTGCTTTTGATATCACACTTCCGCTACTTCATTTCGGCTCCATCATTGCAGCAAGATCAAACCCCACACCACCAGCACGTTAATCAAGGCGATCAACACCGCGGCGCTGCCGATATCCTTAGCGCGTTTGGCGAGCAGGTGATTTTCCAGCGAAATACGATCCACCGTCGCTTCGATGGCCGAATTGATTAATTCCACCACCAGCACCAACAAAACGCAGGCAATCATCAAGGCGCGCTCCAGCGCAGCATCCGCGAGAAAAAAAGCCAGTGGAATGAGTGCCGCCGCCAAGCGCGCTTCTTGGCGAAAGGCATCCTCATGTTTCCAAGCTGCACGCAATCCTTCAAGGGAATAGAACAGCGCGTTCCAAATCCGCCGCAAGCCGGTTTTGCCCTTATGCGGACTTTCTGGCGGGCTTTCTGGTGCGGGGTTCACTTTGCCTTCCAGACCAAATCCAGTTCTCGCGCCGCTTTAACATCGTCCAAACGACGGGAAGGCAGTTTGTGCGGTGCGGTTTTAACGAGATCGGGCTGACTTTCAGCTTCGCGTTTTACTGCCACCATAGCTTGTACGAAAGCATCCAACGTTTCTTTACTTTCGGTTTCGGTCGGTTCTATCAACAAACACTCAGGCACCAGCATCGGAAAATAGGTGGTCGGCGCATGAAAACCGTAGTCCAACAACCGTTTGGCGAAATCCATGGCGGAGATGCCGGTTTCATCCTTGAGCTTTTTCAACGTCACAATGAATTCGTGACTGGCGCGACGCTCCGGGAAAGCCAGGTCAAAGCCGGCCTTTTTCAACTCGGCTGCGAGGTAGTTCGCATTCAACGCGGCAAATTCAGCCACGCGCTGCATGCCAACGCCGCCCAACATGCGGGCATAGACCCAAGCACGTAACAGCACCCCCATATTGCCGCCAAACGTGCTCATGCGACCAATGCTTTGCGGTACATCGGCTTCTTCTGCCCAGCGGTAAAAATCGCGTTCAGTGATCACATAGGGGATCGGCAAATAGGGGCGCAACCGCTCCGAAACCCCAACCGGGCCGGCACCGGGCCCCCCGCCACCATGCGGCGTCGAAAAGGTTTTGTGCAAATTCATGTGAATGACATCAAACCCCATATCACCCGGCCGGACACGCCCGAGGATGGCGTTGAGATTAGCGCCATCGTAATAACTTAAGCCTCCCGCCTGATGCACGATTTGCTGAATTTCCACAATGGTCTGCTCAAATACACCCAAAGTGGACGGATTAGTCAGCATCAATCCAGCCGTTTGTGGGCCAACAGCGGCTTTCAATGCGGCTAGATCGACATTGCCCTGCCGGTCAGTCGGAATCTCTTTCACGCTATAGCCGCACATCGTCGCCGTGGCCGGGTTGGTGCCATGTGCAGCGTCCGGCACGATAATTTCGCGGCGGGCAGTGTCGCCGCGTGCGTCGTGGTAGGCACGGATCATCGCCACCCCGGCAAATTCGCCGTGCGCGCCGGCCATCGGGGCCATGCTGACGGCCGCCATGCCGGTCACTTCTTTCAACATTTCCTGCAACTCAAACAGGCTAAGCAAAAACCCTTGACCCGTTTCCACGTCTGCTAGCGGATGGCGGCTGAGAAATTGCGGCAGCATAGCCAGCGAATTGCAGGCACGCGGGTTGTACTTCATCGTGCAGGAGCCGAGCGGGTAAAACTGGGTATCAATACTGAAATTCTTTTGACTCAATCTGGTGTAGTGGCGCACCACATCCAACTCGGAAGTTTCCGGCAATAGGGGCGGCGTTGAGCGCAACTGATCGGCTGGCAAATCGTCGGCCAGCGGTGCGTTATAAGGGGCTTGCGCATGGGCGCGGCGTCCCGGATGGGCGTGTTCAAAAATTAACATATCAGGTTTTTACAGGTAGGCCGCGCCTAGCGCGGCTATGAATATGAACGGCTGTTAAACTTCCTGGCCCCGTGCGGCAACCAAGGCAGCTTCGTAGTTAGGTTCCTGTTTAATCTCAGGCACAAGTTCAGACCAAAGTACCTTATCGTTTTCATCCAGTACGATCACCGCGCGGGCGGTCAGTCCGGACAAGGGCGGGTCCATGATCATGACTCCGTAATCCTTGTGGAAATCTCGCCCACGCATGGTGGAAAGCGTCACCACGTTTTGCAGCCCCTCAACCGCACAAAAGCGATTTTGTGCAAAGGGCAAGTCGGCAGAAATCACTAAGACCACCATATTAGGCAAACTGGCCGCCAGCTCGTTGAATTTGCGCGTCGAAATTTGGCAAGTTGGCGTATCTAAACTAGGGACTATATTGAGTATCTTGCGTTTACCCCAAAATGCGGACAGGGAAACATCTTTCAACTCTTTATCAACCAACATAAAAGAATGCGCTGTATCGCCATGACGCGGAAAATCTCCGCCAACAGTGATCGGTTCGCCACCTAAAGTTACGATAGACATGATAGTTCTCCTTAAGATTGATAGTTAGTTCATTACACGGTGAATCACAAGAAATTACTTGTATGCACAAGGCGGCACGCCGGGCTCTCGCCCATTGCGCCGACTTAGAATACGCTGCAATTGTTGCCGATAGTGCTCGATGTCGTCATCCGTTTTAGTTTCTGTCGCGCAAACTAAAATGCAATCCGCCAGAGCCGGGTAGTCGTTGCCGAGACGATAACCGCCGAGAATGCCTTGCGCACGGAGGGCTCGCAGCACATCGTCCACCGGGCTGTTGACGCGAATCACCGCCTCATGAAAGAAAGCTGAATTGAAAACGCGCGCAACACCCGGCACGGAAAGCAACTGTTCCAGCAACGCTCGCGTTTTGGCATGCGATTCGAGTGCAACATTTTTCAGCCCTTCCGGCCCCAGCAACGCCAGATGTATGGTAGCGGCGGTCACCAACAAGCCTTGATTGGTGCAGATATTGGAAGTCGCTTTGGAACGGCGGATATGTTGTTCGCGTGCTTGCAACGTCAAAGCAAAGCCCGGCTGGCCGTCCAAATCAAGCGTACGCCCGACAATGCGGCCCGGCATTTGCCTAACCAAGCTCTGCCGTGTGGTCATAAAGCCAAAATAGGGGCCGCCGGAGGACATGGGTACACCCAGCGGCTGACCATCGCCAACACAGATATCTGCCCCCCGTGTGGTTCCTTGCGAGGTTCCCCACACACCTGGCGGCTTCAACAACGCCAGCGCCAGCGGATTCACCAGCGCAATCGCCAGCATATTGTGCGCATGCGCCCAATCAGTCAGCGCATCGACTGGCTCTAGCGCGCCAAAGAAATTAGGTTGCGGAATCACCAGCGCGGCATAGTGGTTCGCTGCACCGTCATCTGCGACCAGCAGCGCCTCCAGGGCGGCTAAATCAGTCACGCCGGTGGCCGGATCAAACGGCACGCTGACCAACTCAATTGCCTGATTTTTCACGGTCGTGCGCGTCACCGCCAAATAACGTGGATGCACCGAAGCAGGCACAAGAACGCGGCGTATCCCTGCTTTATTCGCGCGCACCGCCATCAAAACGGCTTCAGCCAAGGCTGTCGCGCCGTCGTAAAGCGAGGCATTGGAAACATCCAGTCCAGTCAAGCTGGCCATCATGGTTTGATATTCGTACAACAGCTGCAAGGTGCCCTGACTGGCTTCAGCCTGATACGGCGTGTAGGCAGAATAAAATTCGCCACGCGTCACAATCGGCCAAACCGCGGCTGGAATGTGGTGCTCGTAAGCGCCCGCCCCGATAAAATTACTGTAAAAGCCGTCTTGTGCAGCACGCCCTTGCATCAATCGCGTTACCTGCATCTCCGATAAACCATCCGGTATGCCGGGCAGACCTCCGCAATTGAGCGCAGCAGGAATTTCATCAAACAGTGCATCGGTGGAAGGCGCGCCGATACTCGCCAACATGGCGTCAATATCACTTTCGGTATGCGGAATAAAAGGCATGATTTTTTGGGCTGCCAGTCAAAAATTAATGCGCTTCCGAAGCGACGAGCGCGGCGTAAGCGGCAGCATCCAGCAGGCCGGCCAGATCGGCCGCGTTCGCGGGTTGCATTTTGAACATCCACGCTGCGTAAGGATCTTGATTAATACTTTCCGGGCTGGCTTCAACATCAGCATTCGCCGCCAGCACTTCACCGGCGATGGGGGCATAGACATCCGAGGCGGCTTTCACCGATTCGACCACGGCGCATTCTTCGCCTGCGGCTAACTGACGGCCCACTACCGGGCTTTCGACAAAAACCATATCGCCGAGCAAATCTTGCGCATGCTGTGTGATACCAATCGTGACACTGCCATCACTTTCTGGACGAACCCATTCGTGTGATGCTGTATATTTAAGGTTTTCCGGGATATTGGAAGATGCGTTGGAAGATGCGTTGGACATGTTAATACTCCTAAGTAAAAATTAATTAAATTCAAACGGATTCAGTAGGCGGATAATTGTAGACATAAAGATGATTCAAACCAGCGCTTTGCCGTGCCGCACAAAGGGATATTTCACCACCGTCGCGCGCATTAGTTTGTCGCGTACTTCCACTTCGATCGTAGCGCCCACTTCAATGCCCATCGGCACGCGCGCAAAAGCAATCGAACCATTCAACGTCGGTGAATAGGAGCCGCTGGTAATTTCGCCCTCGCCCAATTCGGTGAATACCGATTGATGATTACGCAATACCCCTCGCTCATTCAGCTTGAGGCCCACCAGTTGGCGAGCGTGCGGCAGATGTAACAACGAGGTTTTGCCGATGAAAACACGCTCCGATTTCAACTCCACCGTCCAGGCGAGTCCCGATTCAAGCGGCGACGTCGCTTCATCCATGTCTTGTCCGTACAGATTCATCCCCGCTTCCAGGCGTAAGGTATCACGCGCACCCAGCCCGCAAGGCTTAACGCCGGCATCCAGCAAGGCCTGCCAAAAGAATGGGGCGGCTTTCGCCGGCAACATGATTTCAAAACCATCTTCTCCGGTATAACCCGTACGCGCAACAAACATATCGCCAACTACGACGGCATTAAAGGGTTTTAATGGATCAGCCAAATCCTGCATGCCAGGCATGGCTTGCCATAATTTTGCCGCCGCTTGCGGGCCCTGAATAGCGATCATGGCGAGATCATGCCGCGGCGTCAGCGTTAAATTTGGCGCATATTTGGCGAGTTGCACTTCCATCCACGCGATGTCTTTTTCTGCACAACCGGCATTCACGACGATGCGAAACCAGGCCTCATTCAAGAAATAAACAATTAAGTCATCCACCACACCGCCGCCCTCGTGCAGCATGCAGGAGTAGAGGGCTTTGCCGGTGGTTTGCAGCTTATCTACATTATTGGCGAGCAATTTTTTCAGGAAAGTGCGCGCGCCCTCCCCTTTCAAATCGACGGGCAGCATGTGCGACACATCAAACATGCCGGCATCGCGCCGCACAATGTGGTGCTCTTCAATCTGCGAGCCGTAATGAATTGGCATTTCCCAGCCAGAAAAATCGACCAGTTTGGCATTCGATGCACGATGTTTTGCGTTAAGCGGCGTTTTTTTCAATTCAGCCATGATGATTTCCTTGTTGTCTTGTCGGTTGCATTGCTTGTCAGTTACATTGCTTCAGCGTAATAAGAACTACGTACTAATGGGCCAGCCTTTACCCAGGTAAAACCCATGTTACGCGCAATCATTTCATAGTCGGCAAACTCGTCAGGCGGCACATAGCGCACCACCGGTAAGTTATCCAGCGTGGGCCGCAAATATTGGCCAAGCGAGAGACGTTGCACGCCCACGCCACGTAAATCTTGCAGCACTTGCTGCACTTCAGCCTGCGATTCACCTAAGCCTAACATCAGGGAGGATTTCGCCTGCATATGCGGCTGCTGCGCCGCCATCTCTAGCAGCCGTAACGAACGTTCATATTTGGCTCCCTTGCGTGCCGTCTGATACAAGCGCGGCACGGTTTCGATGTTATGGCCCCAGATCAAATCGCGCCGCGTAGCCAAGGGTAATTCTGCCAGTGTTGTGTGGAATGTCTGCGCGGCCTGTTCTTGCACGCGACGAAAATCTGGCGTTAAAAATTCAACGCCGATATCGCCGCGCCGCAAGCGTAATTCGCGCAAGGTGGCGGCAAAACAACCGGCACCACCATCAGCCAGATCATCGCGATTCACCGAGGTCAACACGACAAAACTTAATCCCATCGCGATGCAGGCTTCCGCCACACGGCGCGGCTCATCGCTATCCGACCAGGTTGGCCGGCCGGTTTTCACCGAACAAAATGCACACGCCCGCGTGCAGGTATCGCCTAGTAGCATGAAGGTGGCAGTGCCGCGACTCCAGCATTCCCCCCGATTGGGGCAGCGCGCTTCTTCGCAAACGGTGTGCAAATCACGGCCATGCACAGCTAATGCGGTATCCGGAAATTGTGCTTCACGGCCCAGGTTCTGCCGTATCCAAATCGGCATGCGCGCAGCATTAGGGTGCTTGGCAAAATCAGGCTGCAAATCAAGGTTCAAATCAGGCTCCGCTCATAAAATCAGGGATAAATCAAATTCAACGTATAACCAGAAGCCACTAGATTACCAATATCAAGATCAAGGCGAATCTCACGTTCCGCGTCCACCGCCATGCCGGCCGCAATGTTAACCGCTTTCGGCAAATAAATTTGCGGTGCGAACACCTGCTGGGCAACGGGCACTTCGCGCACATCACTCAAGGTCAACGCAATATGCGGCCAAGTCTGAATTTGGCCGCTGCGATTACTCAGCAGCAAGATTAAATGCACGCGCGACTTTTGTTCCGGGTTTTGCTCAAGAGAAGAAGAGGTAATAGATTCTCTGGTTAATTGGCGCGGTAAGGGCACCTCACACCGCAAAAGCTGACAGAAGGCCGCCAAACTCGGTCGCGCCTGCGGCACTGCCGAGACTATCTCGCCGCGCATAAAATAGACCAGCTGCAGCATCAGCACAGCGGTTAGCAGCAGTGCAAACACACCATAAAACCCCGTTTTCCAAGAGGATCCCTGCGCCGGCGGATTTGCCCACAAAGGTTCCAACAAAATATTGCTGATATCCAACGGTTCGACAGTAGCGGGCTTTTCCGCCGCTAATAAGGAGAACGGCTGCTCATTTTCTACGGGAGGGGCAAGGCTGTGTTTCTTCTCAGCAGGCGCAGAGGACTGCAGCGACGTAATTTCCAGCGTATCCAGCGCGAGATTAGCGGTAAAACGATCATCTAGTAAAGACTCCTCTAACCGGACTTCCTCTAACCGCGATACGGGTGCCGGTGCTGCCGGTGCAACCGGTTTCGCTGGCGTGCTAGCCGCATGGATGACCTCTGATAAATTGGGTGCGGCCGCGTGCGTTGTTTGATGTGTCGTTTGATGTGTTGTTTGCACCGGCTCCGCGGCCAGTTCTTCAGCCGTCGGCGCATCCAGCTCGGGCAAGAGGGTGTCATACGCATTGAACACTGCATTGCAATGTCCACAACGGACAAGGCCACGCCGGGCCCCAAGGTGATCCTGGCTAACCCGGAAGGTAGTCCGACACTCGGGGCAGGTGGTCTGCATGGACGAAGATCAGCGCTTGATGCCTTCCAGGCAAACCCATCCTTCTTCCGCCGCCCATAGCCGCATGTCAAAAGCAGTCTGATAAAGCGCGATCAACTCATCAGCCTGCTCCGCCAGAATGCCAGACAAGGCAATTCGCCCGCCGGATTTAACCCGTGCAGCCAGCAAAGGCATCAAGGCTTTAAGTGGGTTCGTCAGGATATTTGCAACGAGAACATCAAAATCAGCGGTGGGCATGGCATCCGGTAGATAAAACTCGGCCGCCACCTGATTAATCTGTGCATTAGCACGCGAAGAAGTAATGGCCTGCGTATCAACATCAGACCCCACAACATAACCCGCCCCCAACTTCTTCGCGGCAATGGCCAAAATGCCGGAACCACAGCCGTAATCCAGCACAGAAACCCCAGCGGTCAACTGCTGCTCCAGCCATTTTAGACACAAACGGGTGGTCGGATGGCTACCGGTGCCAAACGCCAAACCAGGGTCTAACACCAGGACAATAGCATTAGTTGCCTTAACGTAATCAGCCGCATCATGCCAGGACGGCACAATCCAGAGACGATCTGAGATCGGAATCGGCTCAAATTGCGCTTGCGTCAAACGCACCCAATCTTGTTCCGGCACCACAACCCACTCACGCTCAATCGCTTCCGGCAAATTCAGGTCGGCAATTAACGCGTCGACATCGGCATCCGACTCCAGCAAGGCCACCACCCAATTACGTTGCCACGCCTTCGGATCATCCAGGCCCGGCTCACCAAACTGCGCTTGCTCGGCCGCGGTGCCCGCATCCCGGTCTTCAATTGAAACTGACAATGCCCCCCATTCCATCAAGGCATCCGCCAGTGTTTCTGCGGCCTGACCTTCGGCAGCCAACTTCAGGGAAACCCATGCCATAGCCGCCTCACTCCTTTTAATGTTTGTTCAGGCCAAGTTTGTTTTCAAGATAATGAATACTGAATCCACCCTCCAGCACAGCCTGATCAACCAGCAATTCCTGATGTAGTGGAATATTGGTTTTAATGCCCGCGACGATCATCTCAGACAAAGCAATACGCATACGAGCGATCGCTTGATCTCGCGTTGCGCCGTAAGTAATCAACTTGCCTATCATGGAGTCGTAGTGCGGCGGTACATAATAATTCTGGTAAACATGCGAATCGACGCGCACGCCCGGCCCCCCCGGCGCGTGATATAGGGTGATACGCCCCGGCGACGGCACAAAGGTATGCGGATCTTCCGCGTTAATACGGCATTCCAACGCATGACCCTTAAAATGAATTTCCTTCTGCGTGTTGGCCAATGGCAAGCCAGCAGCAATACGAATACTTTCCTGCACGATGTCCACGCCGGTAATAAATTCAGTGACCGGGTGTTCAACCTGAACACGTGTATTCATTTCAATAAAGAAGAACTCGCCATTTTCATACAGAAATTCAAAGGTACCCGCCCCGCGATAGCCGATTTTGCGACAGGCTTCCGCGCAGCGTTCTCCGATCTTGTTGCGCAGCTTGGTATCTAATCCCGGCGCAGGCGCTTCTTCAATCACCTTTTGATGACGACGCTGCATGGAACAATCGCGCTCGCCTAGGTGAATGGCATGACCATGTGTATCGGAAAGCACCTGAATCTCAATATGACGCGGATTCCCCAAGTATTTTTCCATATATACAGTGGGATTATTGAAGGCGGTGCCGGCTTCATTCTGCGTCATCAACACCGACTGGATCAGCGTCGGCTCAGTATGGACAACGCGCATACCACGTCCGCCCCCCCCTCCAGCCGCCTTAATGATAATCGGATAGCCAATATCCTTGGCCATGCGAATCCATTCATCTTGATCTTCGCCCAGCGCCCCTTCTGAACCGGGCACACACGGCACGCCGGAAGCTTTCATGGCATCTTTGGCCGAGACTTTGTCGCCCATCAAACGAATGGTATCGGGACGCGGGCCAATAAATACAAAACCTGAGTTTTCTACACGCTCGGCAAAATCTGCATTTTCAGATAAAAAACCGTAGCCGGGATGAATCGCTTCCGCATCGGTCACCTCCGCGGCGGCAATAATCGAAGGCACATGCAAATAGCTTTTAGCAGACGGCGCGGGGCCAATACAAACCGACTCATCCGCTAACCGTACATATTTGGCTTCGGCGTCCGCCTCAGAATGCACGGCCACCGTCTTGATGCCCATCTCGCGACAGGCGCGCTGAATGCGCAAGGCAATTTCGCCACGATTGGCGATTAATACTTTTTCAAACATGGATTAACCCCAGTGAAGGAGAAGGAGAGGCAGACTTAAATCCATCTACGCCTCCTTCCCGACATCAACCAATAATGAACAGCGGCTGACCGTATTCCACAGGCTGACCGTTTTCGATCAGGATGGCTTTGACGACGCCGGCGATATCCGACTCAATTTCATTCATCAATTTCATCGCTTCAATGATGCACAACGTCTCACCATCCTTGACACTCTGCCCCACCTCAACAAATGCTTTTGCATTAGGTGAAGGGGTGCGATAGAACGTACCCACCATCGGCGATTTAACCACATGACCTTCAGGTTGCGCGGGAACTGCATCAACCACTTCCCCCATCGGCGCAACCAGCGCGCCAGACTGCATGGGCGCGGCCATCATCTGCGGCGAGCCGTAAACCACTTGCCCAGCCAATTTACTGGTAATGCGAACCTTCTCTTCAGCATCAGTAATTTCCAGCTCGGCGATACCTGACTCTTGTACCAAGTCAATTAATTTCTTCAGCTTACGTAAATCCATGAATTCAATCCTCTAAAGCGTGAAGGGCATAGCCCAAAGCGAATAAGTAGCCCATCGCTCCCAGTCCAGAAATGACACCTACCGCCTTGTCAGAAAAATATGACGTATGACGAAAAGATTCACGTGCATGGACGTTGGACAAATGTACTTCGATGAAAGGGACGGAAACCGCCGCTAATGCATCGCGTAATGCAACGCTGGTATGCGTAAAAGCGGCGGGGTTGATGACGATAAAACCAATGTTATCTTCCGCTGCGGCATGCACGCGCTCAACCAGAAGATGCTCGGCATTGCTTTGAAAACACAGCACTTCAATGCCCATGGCGACACCTTGCTCAATAAGCGCGGCATCAATATCGGCCAATGTTTGTGCGCCGTAATGTTGCGGTTCACGCGTGCCCAATAAATTTAGATTCGGGCCGTGTAATACCAATACCCGCTTGCCGGAACGCGGGTGGGACGCGTCTTCGACGACGTTGGCTTCAGCTTCTGCAGCTGTCTTTTTTGACGATCGTTTGCGATTCATTAATAATCAACTCGACAGCCTTGAAGCTATCAGTTGTGGAAACGGCGGCGATTGTGCCGGAATACACCCTTGAAAGTCCACAATTCCGCATCAAAGACCCGTTAATTGTGCAAAATCAATGACAGCACACTGTTAATCGGCACAATCCTCCGCTTGCTCACTCTGCAGCCAGCTCAGCCCATCTGATCCCATCTCAGCCCAGTTCACGCCATCTCGCCCCTGACACAAGCCAAAAACAAGCTGGAAAACAGCTAATATGTCGGCCCTTTTGATTTGACCTTTTGGGTTGACTTTTGGGTTGGTCATTTTAGCGATTCTTATTAAACATCCACTCAACCGCTCCACCAACATGCCTCGCTCAGACTCAAACCCAATGACCCGCTCAGAACGCCGTGCTGCGGTCTCTTTAGCCAGTATTTTCGGCCTGCGCATGCTGGGCATGTTCCTTATTCTGCCGGTTTTCGCACTCTATGCCAGCGACTTGCCCGGCGGCGAAAGCCATACACTGGTTGGCCTGGCCTTGGGCATGTATGGCCTGACGCAAGCCATTTTGATGATCCCTTTTGTCATGGCATCTGGTCGATTTGGCGGCAAGCCGGTGATTATTGTGGGCTTATTGATTTTCGCGCTCGGCAGCTTTGTTGCCGCGTCAGCCGATGATCTCTGGGGCGTTATGTTCGGACGCGCGCTGCAAGGCGCCGGCGCGATCTCCGCGGCTGTCACCGCGCTGCTGGCCGACCTGACGCGCGAAGAAAAACGTACGCAAGCCATGGCCATGATCGGCAGCACGATAGGCCTCGCCTTTGCCTTTTCACTCGCAACCAGCCCGCTGTTCTACCGCTGGATCGGCGTTCCCGGCATGTTCGCCATGACCGGCATCCTCGCCTTGCTCGCCATTCTGGTCATTCAATTTATCACCCCCAACCCTGGCAAAAGCGCCTTTCATTCCGACGCCGAAACCCACCCAGCCCGCCTCAAGGACGTGCTGCGCATGCCCGAACTTTTGCGTTTGAATTGGGGCATCTTCGCCCTGCATGCCGCACAAATGGCCATGTTCATCATCGTGCCCTTTGCCTTGGTCAAGGGCGGGCTGGATGCTGAACATCATTGGCAGGTGTATTTGCCCGTGCTTGTCGCTTCACTCATTATTTTGGTGCCGGTGATTATTTATGGCGAAAAACACGGCGGCTTGAAACGCGTCTTTGTCAGCGCCATCGCGCTCATGCTGGCGGCGCAGATCGGCCTTGCCTTTTCAATGGATGCGTTTTGGGGCGTGGTGGCGGCGCTGTTTGCTTATTTTGTCGCCTTCAATATTCTTGAAGCCAGCCTTCCCTCACTGGTTTCTAAAATTGCGCCGCCGGAAGCCAAAGGCACGGCCATGGGTGTTTACAATACGTCACAAGCGCTTGGCCTGTTTTTTGGGGGGGCCGCCGGCGGCTGGCTAGCTCAGCATCATGGCTTTGACGTTGTTTTTGCTTTCTGTGCTGGGTTAATGGCGTTCTGGTTGCTCATTGCCCTGCGCATGACGCCGCCCCCGCGCGTCAAAACGCAAATGTTTCATATCGGTGCCATTTCAGCGCAGGATGCGCAAAAATTGGCCACTAAACTCACCGTTTTCACCGGCGTCGAAGCCGTCACCGTCCTGCCTGAAGAGGGGGCGGTATTGCTGAAAGTAGCGCAAACCGGCTGGGACGAAGAAGGAATTCGACATTTACTGCAAGGAGGAAATTGAATGGCTTCAGTTAACAAAGTAATTTTGATTGGCAACTTGGGTGCAGACCCGGAAATGCGCTATTTACCCAGTGGAGAAGCTGTTGCTAATCTGCGCATCGCAACCACTGAAAAATACAAGGATCGTAACGGCGAAACGCAGGAAGCCACCGAATGGCATCGCATTTCCTTCTTCGGTAAAATTGCTGAAGTCTGCGGCCAATACCTGAAAAAAGGCAGCCAGATTTACGTGGAAGGCTCCATTCGTACCCGTAAATGGCAGGACCAGTCTGGCCAGGATCGTTACAGCACCGAAGTTCGTGGCGACCGCATGCAAATGCTGGGTGGCCGTGGCGGCGGCGGTGCGAGTGGAGGAGGTGGCGGGTATGGTAGCGGCAGCGTTGCCGAATACGATGGGCCGCCGTCGGACGGTATGGATATGCCCCCCATGGGCACCGCGTCAAATCCACCACGCAACGCGAGTAAACCCTACGCAAATACAGCAAACACAAAAACGAATAACGCCAGTGATATGGATGACGATATTCCGTTTTAACGCGTACCTTCGACTGCTTTTGTAAGTTCAGAGGAAGTCCGCGCCCAAGGTTTCACTCTGGATGACCTTAAGGCGTGGAAGCCAGCCGTGACAATGGTCAAACGCGCAAGTAACAAGAAAGTAAGCACATGAGCACAGTAATGACGCCTGTCACGGTGGACTATGTGGCTTCCGCCCGCCGGCACTTGAAAGACGCCCACATTTTGATGCACGCCGGTCGGCATGCGAATGGCGGCCAGCTATTAGGTTTCACCATTGAGTGTGGTTTGAAGGCCATGCTGATCGCATGTGGTGTTCAGCCAGATACTGATGGTGGTATCCCAGTCGGACACAAATTTCGCCAACATCTACCAACACTCAATAGTCGACTTATTTCGTCAGGCCACCTTATTCCTGATGGCCCTCGCGCTACCCACTATCAAGCCATGGTGCCCAACGTGGGGGCCTTGGCTGATTGGTCTACGGACCATCGCTATTTCAAAGAGTCTGCGTTGCCGTTAACTTCATTGCCGCAATGGGAACTTGCGGCACTTGAGATGAATGAAATGCTGGATCAAGCAGTTATTGATGGAGTTATGTAATGGCCACTACCAAGTTGACGAGATTTAACAATGCATTGCGACTTGCAGCGAAAGCGTCGCAAGACGCTACGCTACCCAAAGAATGGCCAGTACGTGTAGTGCGGGATGTCTATGGCCGGGTGCGTTTTGCCATTGACTGCGATGCCAGCCAGTATCCGCTTGCAGCCCGGCAATGGCTTGAAGATACATTAGTCAAACTCGGGGTGTACGCCACCAAGGGCGAAATCATATTCAGGGATGAGCTGTCCAATCCGGACCTTATTTTCAAAAGCCCAGACTGGCACTTAACCACGGTTCCCGGCGGTTTTGATGATCACGATGTGGCTGAGCCTGACTTGGCGGTCTTGGTTCTAGACCGACAAATCATGGGTCAGGACTGGTTAAACCCAATGGCAGAGTCTGTGCAACCTCATCCGCACAGGATCGTTTTTTACGGGCTCAAGGGTGGCGTTGGCCGCTCTACGGCTTTGGCCATGGTGGCCTATGGGCTTGCTCGCGAAGGCAAACGGGTTTTGCTGTTGGATTTTGATTTGGAGTCGCCAGGCCTTTCTGGTCTGTTGCTGCCACCGGATCGGGTGGCCGAGTTTGGTTTGGTGGACTGGTTTGTGGAAGACGCGGTAGGCCAAGGTGATTCGGTTTTACGAAACATGGTGTCTTCCAGCCCATTGGCAGACACCACCACAGGCGCAATTAGTGTTGTGTCTGCCATGGGGCAAGGTGAATCTGCCTATTTGTCCAAACTGGCGCGCGTGTATGCCGATGTACCCGGCCGTGAGGGCCGTCCGGGACTACAACGTTTTGCGACACGCATGCAATATGTCGTGCAGCTTTTGGAAGCGCAAGAGGAGCCAGATGTGGTGCTGATTGATAGCCGGGCAGGTTTGCACGACGTTGCAGCCATTTCCATTACAAGCTTGGCGGACACGGCCCTTTTGTTTGCGACGGATGGTGTACAAAATTGGCTGGGATACCAGCAGTTGTTCACCCATTGGCAATACCGGCCATCAGTTGGCGCGCAGGTGCGTGAACGACTTGCCATCGTGCAGGCACTAGCCCCAAAAAGCGACCGAGAGGGCCGCTCCAAATCGTTTCTGAACCACGCCTACGAGCTGTTTTCAAGCACGCTGTACGATGAGATTGCGCCACCTGCCATTATGTCTGCACAAGTGGCGGTGGTATCAACGGTTGACCTTTACAACCCGGCGATGGAAGACGAAGCAGCGCCGCACTTCCCGATTCGTGTGGATTGGGATGAAGTCTTTCAAGAGTTTGACCCCAAAGTGTGCTCCGAACAGGGTGGTGTGAGCGATGCTGAAATTGAGGCCAAGTTTGGTGCCTTGATTTCATGGGTCAAAACAAGAGTATCGGAAATCGGAAATGTGTAGCGTTAAAGACCTAAGAAATGGCGTGCGCGACGCAGCCAATTCGCTCGACCAAGCTGAAGGAAGTCCAGGTCGGGAACCGGCTTTCACATACGTTCCGCCCAGTCACGCACGCGCACTAGACCCAGAGGCCACGTTAGTGGAGGGTATTCGAGGTTCAGGAAAGAGCTTTTGGTGCGCTCAACTGGCATCAGACAATCACCGGAAATTTGTGCAAGCTGCATTTCCTGAGGTGCGGTTCGACTCCAAACTGAAGGTTGCAAGAGGATTTGGGACTGGTTTAAAGCCGACTGAGGCGCCAAGTGCCGACGTTTTAGCCCAGCTTACTCAAGAGAATTTTCGACCACGATCAATTTGGCGTGCCGTTCTGGCATTTCATGCTGGCTTTGGGGGGAAGTTCGCAGGCTTAAAGCGATGGTCCGAACGGGTTCAATGGATTCAATCTCACCCGGAAGATTTTGATGATTTGCTGGAGCAGGCTGATCAAGACCTCGATGCGCGCGGAGAAACTTTGCTGATTTTGTTCGATGCATTGGATCGACTTGCCGAAGACTGGACTCACATCAATCCCCTAGCCAAGGCTCTGTTCCAAGTGGCTTTAGATGCGCGTTCGACAAAACGAATTCGGTTTAAAATTTTTGTTCGGCCAGACATCCTGCAAGACTCCGCAATTACCGGATTTCCTGATTATTCCAAACTCTTGGCACACAAGGCCGCCCTGAATTGGCGCAGGGCAGATTTGTATGCACTGCTCTTTCAATGCTTGGGGAACACCGCAACGGGCGGACCTGCTTTTCGGGCCATGGTTGAAAACGCATCTGGAGTCTCATTGATCGGAAAAGGTACAGATTGGGTGCTTCCGCCCGCGTTGCGGTCTGACGAGGTGCAGCAAGAAGCAACCTTCATTGAATTGGCTGGCAGGGCCATGGGCAGCAGCACAAAACGTGGCAAGCCCTACACATGGCTTGTAAATCACCTTCAAGACGGTTTGAGTCAGGTAAGTCCTCGTAGTTTCTTTGCAGCGCTAAAAACAGCAGCAGACGAGACTCCCGACGACTTTAAATTGGCCATTGATTACAGAGCGATTCAAACGGGTGTGCAGAAAGCGTCACAAATTCGCGTTCAGGAAATCACAGGTGAGGACTACCCATGGGTCCAAGTGGTGATGGCACCTCTGTACGGGAATTTAACGGTGCCCTGTGTGCCCAAAGAATTTGAAAAAATCTGGAAAGAGCAAAGCACACTATCTGGTCTGGAAGAAAAGCTCAAGGCTGGTAAAGCGGCGGTCAAACTTCCCCCCCCAAACCTGGAATTAGGTGCCACTGGCGTTTTGCGCGATTTGGAGCTGTTGGGTATTGTTCAGCGGTTGATCGACCTACGCATACAAATGCCAGACGTGTACCGAATTGCGTTTGGTCTGGGTCGTCGAGGCGGCGTCAAGCCTTTGAGGTGACAGCCCGAGTCTCATGTGTCCAAAACGTGTTAATTTACAGTCCCAGTCAGAGCAAGAGCGAAGCGCTGCAACGTCGCTTGCATATCAGCAAACGCCGCCCTGGCTGCAAAGCGGTCGAACTCGCTGCTTTGCGGCGTGCCGAGAAGGAACAAACCCCGACTGCAGTAGAAGATGAATTTGAGTGGGATGGACCCGCGCTGGCGATTTATACGCTGCAAGAGACAGCCATAGAAGAGGTATTACCCAGCGCGCCCACTGCTGAAGGTAAACACGACGCACACTGAAGATACGCTGTTCACTCCATCCAGCGCAGAGGCGTCTGAGCCTTCATTGCCGATGGCGCTTGAAGTGGTGCAAGCGTCTGCCATTGACGCAGCGATCGAGATCGAACCGGGCCTTGCCCGCGCCGTTTAAAAGCGAGCGCATTGGCGATGATCAGATTCACGCCAATTTTCCGTTGGTGCAGCGCATGGATGGCCACCTGACAAAAATCATTAAGCCGTTCAATTTATCCCAGAATGAGCCCAATAGCATCTTTGATCATGGTGATAAATGGTTGCAAAAGGTGCGTCGATTACGCAAACGCAACTTGCTGCCCTGTGACATTCTTTTTGCCTTGGCCGCCCCGCCTCAAAGTGATGCAACGCGGTTTGCTGCCTACACAGAAATTCGCACTGAATTGGCGCAAGCAAATGTACGTTTGGTCGAACAGCAGCACGAGGCTGAGATTTTGATGTTTGCTACCACCTAATTGCGTCTTTCCTTGCGCAAGCAAGCCAATCGGTTAAATCAAGACGAAAGCCCCCCGCTTTACTGCCTCACAAAGTCCTGCAGCATTACTTTTAACTCCGCTTGCCAGGCTTCAATCATTAACCGCGCGGGTGCTTCAGGAAACTCTTTTAGCCAAATTGCAAAATCATCACTCATCAACAGGATTATTTCGTCTTTCTGAATTAGCGTGAGCCGCAGTGGTAACAGATTAAGCAATCGCGGTTCCGCCGCTTCAGCCCAGCGAACGGCAGATTCACTGCCTATGAACAAAATGCGCAAATGGGGATTTTCAAACCCCCGTTTGGCCAGCGCGGTATCAATCGGCTGCATTTTCACCAGTACCAGATCGTGGTTGGCCGCAGCCAATGCAACGTCGTCAATGGCCTGTCGCATATCGACGCGCTTTTCAACCACCATCGGCTCGGCTTGGACGGCGGACACAAATAATACGGTACAAATCAGGCCGTAGATTACTCGGGTAAATATCATAGCGAGGCCTCATCCAAGATAGCCAGATAATCCTGCTTCAACTCTTGGCATGGGGCATGCAACATGGGAATATTCTGTGAAGTCCACGCTGGATTCACCACAATAAAATCCACGCCGCTAGGCGTTTCCACCAAAGTGACGCGACAAGGCAGCATTTGCGTCGCACGAAAATCCAGGCGCAGCGCCGAGTCCATTTTGGCGAAATTGCAGAAATAAACTAACCGCACTGAGCGTACCTCTTCGGCATAAGGCACGAGGCGGCTATCAATTGCCTGCTGACGTACAAACGTGTAATTGTGATTAACGATTGCCTGGCTTAACGCCGCCACCGCTTGTTCCATGGTTTTACCCTGCGCGGTAACTGTTAATATCATGGGTTCTGAGATAGGCGCAACCACGAGATCCCGCACGGGCTGCGCCAAACTCGGCCCACTTAACAACAATGCGATAAAAAGGAACACAGTTTGAATACGATTAAGCATGAGGCCTCCTGTTTGAATTGTGTATTTATCGTAAACGATGTACGACCACCGATATGTACAAGAACCGATATACTCGCACAGCAATCACATAAGCAAACAATGTGCCAACCATCTATTTAAATTAGCTATCAA
>CAYWXO010000004.1:38833-46944 GCA_964462255.1 uncultured Thiobacillus sp.
ATCAAAGTCGCGTTAGACGCGCAACAGTGAGCAGACATAAGCGTGGTTTAGAGGCAAATTTCACAGCACCAAAAGCAAGCGTTCCACCAAAAAAACCAAGACCAACAGCGCAACCAGCGCCAAACCAGCCTTCAAACTCAGCCCAGCAAAACGCAACCAGCGTGGATCACGATTAATGGAATAACCCAGTAAACTCACTACAATCACCGCCGCCACCAAAATCAGGAAAAGCCGCATCGCCAACATGTGTTAAACACCATAAAAAATGGGTGACAGACCACGGATTTTTTCGCGACCCGAAAAATGACAGAAAAAAAACTAAAATAAACCGTGGTCTGTCCCCGGTTTAAAGCGCAATTTAACCCCAAAACACGGCTGACGGTGTGATATAAAACGCCAATTTTCAGGGTTTGAGGAAGATTTCACATGCGTTTTACTCCTTTTACACACACGCTCACGCGGTCCGCCGTGGCGCTGCTGCTGATTACTGGCCTCGCTGCTTGCGGTAAAAAAGAATCCACCGGCAACGAAATCATCAAGCTTGGTTCAGCCGCGCCATTAACCGGGCCGCAAACCCATATTGGCAAAGATAACGAAAATGGCGCGCGCTTGGCGGTGGATGAAATCAACGCCAGCGGTTTAGTGTTGGGCGGCAAAAAAGTGACGCTGGAATTGCTCGGCGAAGACGACCAGGCCGAACCGAAAACTGCAACCATCGTGGCGCAAAAATTAGTGGATGCCGGCGTGGTTGCGGTGATCGGCCATTTGAATTCGGGCACCACCATTCCCGCTTCCAAGCTTTATCACGATGCCGGCATCGCGCAGATTTCCCCCTCGGCGACGGCGGTGGCGTACACCGCGCAGGGTTACAACACCACTTTTCGCGTCATGGCCAACGATGCGCAACAAGGCAAGGCGCTCGGCGAGTTTGCCGTCAACAAAATGGGCGCGAAGAAAATTGCCTTAATTGATGACCGCACCGCGTATGGTCAAGGCTTGGCGGATCAATTTGAAAAGTCGGCGAAAGCCGCCGGCGGCGAGATTATTGCCCGCGAATTCACCAGCGATCGCGCCACCGATTTCAGCGCAATTCTGACCAGTATCAAGGGGAAAAACCCTGATCTCATCTTCTTTGGCGGCATGGACCCGCAAGGAGGCCCAATGGCTAAACAAATGAAAAACCTGGGCCTGCGCGCGAAATTGCTCGGTGGCGATGGTTTGCAAAATGTCAATTTCATCAAATTGGCCGGTGCCGATGCGGAAGGCGTCGTGGCCTCGTCGCCTGGTTTGCCAATTGATGCCATGCCAGGCGGCCCGGCCTTCCGCCAGAAGTTTGAAGCGAAATATGGCGTGATTCAGGTTTATGCGCCGTATGCCTACGATGCGGTTTACGCGTTAGTCCATGCCATGCAGCGGGCTGATTCGGCGCTGCCGGCGAAAATTCTGGCGGAATTGCCCAAGACGAATTTCCAGGGCGTCAGCGGGCCGATCAAGTTCGATGCCAAAGGCGACACTTCTGGCGGTGCGGTGACTTTGTATCAAGTCAAAGAGGGCGCATGGCAGGTACTGGAAACCATTCAGTAAAGCCATAGAAAATTCATGGATATTTTCACTCAACAACTGATTAATGGCTTAGTGCTTGGCAGTATTTATGCCTTGGTGGCACTCGGTTACACCATGGTTTATGGCATCCTTGAACTCATCAATTTCGCGCATGGTGAAGTCACGATGATCGGGGCAATGGTCGCCTTAACCGTTATTGGCTTTCTGGTTGGCGTGGCCCCGGATCTACCCGGTGTGCTGGTGGTGCTTGGCGGCATTCTGCTGGCTATTCCGGCCTGTATGGCCCTGGCTTTTAGCATTGAGAAAATCGCCTATCGGCCTTTACGCAAAGCCCCGCGCCTCGCGCCGTTAATTACCGCGATCGGTGTATCGATCATTCTGCAAAATCTCGCCATGTTAATCTGGGGGCGGCAATATCTATCGTTTCCCCCGATATTACCCACCGTTAACTATGCGGTTTTGGGTGCACACATCAGCCTGTTACAAATCGTCATCGTCGTGCTGGCATTGAGCCTGATGGCAGCGTTATGGTTGTTGGTGGAGCGAACCCGATTAGGCCGCGCCATGCGGGCAACGGCGCAATCGAAAGAAGTGGCGGAGCTGATGGGCGTTAATGTTGATCGGGTAATTTCCGCCACCTTCATCATCGGCGCGGCCATTGCCGCCATCGCGGGCGTCATGGTGAGTGCGTACTATGGTTTAGCGCATTACTACATGGGATTTATGCTGGGTTTGAAAGCCTTTTCTGCTGCGGTATTGGGCGGCATTGGCAACATCGCCGGCGCAATGTTGGGCGGCTTGCTACTCGGCGTTATTGAAGCGCTCGGTGCTGGCTATATCGGCGATATCACCGGCGGCTTTCTCGGTAGTCATTATCAGGATGTATTCGCCTTTTTTGTCCTGATCCTGGTGCTGGTGCTGCGGCCATCCGGTCTGTTGGGCGAGCGTGTAGCAAATCGTGTTTAACGCGCCACTCAAATTCCTGAAAGCAAGGCCGCGGCTGGTCGCCGTCTTATTGACGATTTTGCTTGCCACTTTGCCCTTCATCATGGGGCTTGGCCTAGGCAATTCATGGGTGCGTGTACTCGATTTCGTCCTGCTTTATGTGCTGCTAGCCATTGGTTTGAATATTGTGGTCGGCTACGCAGGCCTGCTTGATCTCGGCTACATCGCCTTTTATGCCCTAGGCGCTTACCTCTACGCTTGGCTGGCGAGTCCGCATTTCGGTCTGCACCTGCCCTTTTGGCTGGTATTGCCGATCGGCGCGGCGCTGGCCGGGCTATTTGGCGTCTTGCTGGGCTCGCCCACTTTACGTTTACGTGGCGATTATCTGGCCATCGTCACGCTCGGTTTCGGCGAGATCATCCGCATTTTCTTGAACAATCTGAACGCGCCCTTCAATCTGACCAACGGCCCGCAAGGCATGAATTTGATTGACCCGATCAGCATCGCCGGCTTTTCTTTTGCCAAACCGGTGATTATTTTCGGCATAAGCTGGCCGCCCACCTATTTCTATTACTACCTGTTCCTCGCCTTCACCACCTTGGCCATCTTTATCGCGCTGCGCTTACAAGATTCGCGCATTGGTCGCGCGTGGGCAGCGATTCGCGAAGACGAAATCGCCGCGGCAGCCATGGGCATCAACACGCGCAACATGAAATTGCTGGCGTTTGCCATGGGGGCCACCTTTGGCGGCTTGGCCGGCGGCCTGTTCGCGGCGTTTCAAGGCTTCATCAGCCCGGAAAGTTTTACACTCTGGGAATCTATCCTGGTGCTTTGCATGATTGTTTTGGGCGGCATGGGCAACATTGCCGGCGTGATTCTGGGCGCGATTTTGCTGACCGTCATCCCGGAAGCGCTGCGCTATCTCGGCGATTTACAACGCGCCACCCTTGGGCATGTCGTGGTTGACCCGGCCGACTTACGTATGTTGTTATTCGGCATCGCCTTAGTTGGCATGATGCTGTATCGGCCGGCTGGCTTACTGCCGTCACGGCAACGCAAACGCGAATTAGCGAGCACTGACAATACCGGTAAAAATAGCGTATCAGCGCAGGACTAAAACTGTATTAACCATGCAGACACTTAACATAACCCCGTTATTGAAGGTAAGTCACGTCAGCAAGCGCTTTGGTGGCCTCGCGGCGTTGGACGACATTTCCTTATCCGTCCAGCATGGCGAAATTTACGGTTTAATCGGCCCCAACGGTGCCGGCAAGACGACGCTATTCAACTGCATGACCGGGCTTTATCGGGCGACTTCCGGCAGCGTCAGTCTGGACGACCGCGACATTCAGGCCCTGCCACCACACCAGATTGTTCAACTCGGTTTTGCGCGCACCTTTCAGAATATTCGCCTATTCGCCAACATGACCACGCTGGAAAACGTGATGGTCGGCCGCCATGCGCGCACCCATGCCAACATTGTTGCCGCCATTCTGCGTTGCCGCAAAACCCGCCGCGAAGAAGCCAGCATCCGCGCGCGGGCACATGAATTGCTGGACTACGTCGGGCTCACGCAGCAAAGCCGCACACTGGCCAATCATCTTTCTTATGGCGATCAGCGCCGCCTGGAAATTGCGCGCGCGCTAGCCACCGAACCGAAACTGCTGGCGCTGGATGAGCCAGTTGCCGGCATGAATCCGGCCGAACGTCTGCAAATGGGCGCGTTATTTCGTAAATTGCGCGCCGGCGGCCTCACTTTATTGTTGATCGAACATGATGTGAAATGGGTCATGGGCCTGTGCGACCGCATCGCCGTGCTGGATTACGGCCGCAAAATTGCCGAAGGCGCTGCCGATGCCGTGCGGCAAGATCCCGCAGTCATCGCCGCTTATCTGGGAGGCGAAGCATGAGTCTGCTGTCGGTGCGCGATCTCAACGTGACCTATGGCGGCATTCACGCCGTGCGCGGCATTGATTTTGAGATTGCGCAAGGCGAATTGGTCTGTCTGATTGGTGCCAACGGTGCCGGCAAAAGCAGCACGCTCAAGGGCTTGATGGGCCTCGTCGCCCACAGTGGCGACCTTCGTTTCAACGGCACCCGCTTGCGCCGTGCCGAAGCTACACACGCCATCGTTGCGCGAGGGCTGGCCTTGGTGCCGGAAGGTCGCGGTATTTTTGGCCGCCTCAGCGTGGCCGAAAATCTGGCGATGGGGGCCTATTTGCGCGCTGACCGCGCCGGCATTCAAGCGGATCTGGCGCGCGCTTACGAACACTTTCCCCGGCTGGCGGAGCGCCGCACACAATTGGCCGGCACGTTATCTGGCGGCGAACAACAAATGTTAGCGATTGCGCGCGCCATGATGGGGCGTCCGCGCCTGCTACTGCTGGACGAACCCAGCATGGGGCTGGCACCGCTGATGGTGCAAAAAATTTACCACGCGATCGCCACCATCGCGGCTGAAGGCGTCACCATTTTTCTGGTGGAACAAAACGCCCATCTGGCCTTGCAAGTCAGCCAGCGCGCCTATGTCATGGAAAGCGGCCTCATCACTTTATCTGGCAGCGCCGCTGAATTGGCGCGAAATGCACAGGTGCGCGCGGCCTATTTGGGGGATTGAACTTCGACTTTGAAATAAGTCAAAAGATAGCCTTAAAAAAGCCCCGAAAGCCGATGTTGCAGCAATGCAACACCCGAATCCCGACACGATAGTCGAAATATCGAGATCGCTGAATGTTTAATTTTTCATCTCTATACTTCTCTCCGTTGTCCCGATTTCATGTTTTATTTTTCTTTTATTTTTCTTTTATTTTTATTTACCAAGGAGTTTTACAAATGAAAAAATTATCCGCCATCGTTCTCGCTTTACTCGCTCAATCCGCTTTCGCCCAAGGCGTTGCCACCCCGGATTCTACTGCTGCTCAATTACTGGATCCCGCTAAGGTTGCCGACATTGCCAAAGACCCGAAAGTTGCTATCGCTGCCATGACCAACCTGATGGATCCTGCTACCACCATCGCCCTGATGCAGCGCAGCATGGATCCCGCTACTTTCACCAGAATGATACAATCTGGTTTGTCTCCCGACATCCTGAAAGCCTACGCGGGCTTCCTTGACCCCAACATGTACACCAAGTGGCTGGCCGCTTCTATCGACCCCAATTTCTACACGGCTGCCATGGCTCCCCTGCTGAACCCCAACATGTACATGAAATGGCTGAGCGCTCCGCTTGACCCCCGCGTTCTGCAAATGTTGGCCGCTCCGTTGAACCCCAGCATGTACACCAACTGGGCGCTGGCACCTTTGTCTCCCGCCAACATGAACCTGATGATGGCTCCGCTGAATCCTAACCTGTACACCCAATGGGCCGGCGCTGCAGCTAACCCCAGCACGTACGGTTCTTTAGGCGCATTCCTTAACCCGAACACCTACGGCAGCATCGCCAACCCGTTCGCTGGTTTCATCCCGGCACCGACCATGATGGCCCCTGGCGCACCAGTTTACGGCCGTTAATTTGTTCGATCAGTAAGGTTTAGTTATTTAAAAAAGGGCGAAACCGCAAAGGTTTCGCCCTTTTTGTTTTTTTATTAAAATTAATTTTGATACTCTAATTTTATTTAATTAATAAGGTTATTAAATAATGAAGTGCTGCAAGCGGATTGCGTGGGGTGGACTCCTCGGTTTCATCTGTTTTATGGCGTTACGTGCCGAAGCCAACCCAACCGGTGCGCCGTCGCTGACAGAAGCCGCGGCCACGATTAACCACACCCACAAGCTGGAAATTCAGGCGATCACCCGCGCAGATGGCAGTATCATTGACCGGATTACCTTGCCCAAATCACTCACCAAATCCGCAGCTAAATCGACTCGTGCTGCCAGCAACCCTGCCGCGCCCCGGCAACAAGATTTGCCGGATTCTACTGAAGCCTGGCTGGCAAGAATGATGGACCCCACCCAAAACGGTCTAGCCGGCAAAAATCCGGAAGCGTTCGCGCAATGGCTGGATGCCGTCACCGAGCCCCGTTTCATGACTGCGCTGGCCGCCGTTGCGCTCAAGCCAGAAACCTACGCCGGCTCACTCGGTAAAATGGTTGACCCCGCCACAGTGCGCAATTGGGCGGAATTCGCCGACCCGCAAATTTATCTGCAATGGATGGCGGCCGGTTTGAACCCCAACTTCTATCGCGCAATATTCAATCAAATGACCGAAAGCGGCAAACTGCAACGCTGGGGACTCTACTCGGAAGGCCTACAGCAAACGACGCACTCAACAAAAATTGGCAAAACGCCTTTAGATAATCAAACTTGGCTGCATCACCCGGCCCACTTAGCCAATCCTTGGCTATCAAACACGCTCAACGACCGGTATTGATTTGATTTTTTCTTTCTGGATTTGATGCGCCAGCAGCGATTTGCTGCCGCGCCATCGCAGCCAAACGCGTAAGCGACGAAAATCGGTTGCCGACAAACTATCCGCTAAAACAAGCAAATTTTGATTTTGTTGCCAGCGCTTTTCATCTCGGGGCAGGCTGAAGCGGATCAGCGTGCATGCTGGCAAAACCATACTCGACCCCAGCAGATTCACCTCACTCCATTGTTCCTGCCGATAAAGGCGCAACTGACCGTCAACGTCGGCCAGCAAACGCACCTCTGGCGATGCTCGGCCATGGTAATACAGTAGGCTCAGCAACAAGCCGATCAACATACCCGACTGCAAAAGCGGATCAAGCGCCGCTATGAAAATCGCTAGCGCAGCGGCCAGATGAATGCCAAACAAATACACCCGCAACCGCCGTGAAGCAGTAATCGTTATCCGCAAGGGCAAGGGAAACGCCGCATGCTGCAGCGGCATCAAGATTTACTCTGCTCCGGCGCAGCACTCACCCCGGCCTTAACCCATAAATTTTGCACATATATATACACTTTTCGTACGGTATCACCATTACCATTACCATTACCACTCGGCACAAAAATTGCTAGGGACTCACCTTTTTCAACCGCTAGCTGCGCCGGTAGCACATGCGCATGGGTGATCAAATAACGGCCGTCGGCAACCACAAAACCCGTGCCCGCTAATTGCATACGCGGCGTGCGCAAAGGATGAAAAGTCCCCACCCCCACCACTGCCGGTTTGACGCGCACCAAAGTGGTGGCAATGTCAGCCGTCGCCGCGGGTGCAGCGACAAACCATGCCCAACCAAGACAAATTAGAAAACTTAAGCGAACCGCGGAAGGCATCGATGATTTTGAGACGGACATCGTCAAAAATTCTCCGCTTCGATCTCCAGAAATGCCCTATTGATGTTATTGCCCATCTGCTCATCAAAATTATGCAGGGCTTTCCACTCGCCCAAGTCAAGTTTCTGGCGAATCTCGCTGTCGGTCAGGCCTTGCTTGACGCCGGCGGTGATGCCATCATACAGGCTAACCATGCGTTGGTGCATCGCAGCAGCTTGCTGTTTACTCATTAACGGGACATGGCCGGGGACAATGGTCTTGATCGGCAGGTCTTGCACTTCCGCCAGCGTATGTATCCATTCCTTCAATTTGGCGTCGCGAAAACTCGGTGCAACCTGGTTCACCAGCACGTCGCCGGCGAGTAGCAC
>CAYWXO010000005.1:0-35188 GCA_964462255.1 uncultured Thiobacillus sp.
TGACCATGATGGGCGAGCGTTTCTTCTTGTTTTCCATGTTCGTGATTCTCCTTTGAATGTCTGGGTCTTACCCCGGCAAGACCGTCCGGCGCGTCAGCGGTTCCGAAAGATCATCGGAACTTAAAGCAAAAAGCGACCACCTGCGCAGGAGGTCTTTGATACCCAAAGACATTGCGGTAGGTGGTCGCTTCTAAAAGAATAGGGAAGGGGTGGCGACCGTTCGGCCAACGTTATTCAGTTGTGAGCGGCGAGTTTATCACAGTTTTGAAAAAGGGAAGGGTGAGCTTTGGAAAGTAGGCAACAGATCGCCCCACCTTCTTGCAGGATAATCAATAAGGTGGTTCCGCTAGCCCGCTATAGCCGCACATCCCCAAGCTTACGTGGAAACGCGCTTCGACAAAACCAAACAACCCAAAGGCGATCAAGACTGTAAACTGGGATGCAAACGCCGTCACAATCAACGCACTTCCAAAACAGATCCGATTGTTACGCCAAACAAGAATCCAATTCCAGCCACTTCCATTCAGGTGGGCGAATTCTACTGGGGATACGGGTCGGGTATCGTAGTTAGTAAGGTTCAGGATAAAGGCGGGTTCGTGTTGGCCGTGATGACGCAGACCTTCGATCATGCAGATGTCAGCTATTTCTTGCCACTTATGACCAAAACCGAGCAAATTCTGGGTTTCAAGAAGCGTTTGGCACTTTTGACGCCGCTTTTGACACCTGGTATGTTTACGATTACTTCCACCGCGACGATGATCCACTAGCTTTCGCTGCTGTCCCGTTCTCAGAAAAAGGCGGCTATTAGGCCAAGGGCCGCCAGTTTAGCCCGGAAGGTTTGCCGATTTGTGCAGCAGGACTGGCTATGCCAATCAAATTCACCTACATGGATCAAACCATTTCCATCATTCCACATGAGCATGGCAAATATATATGTCCATTATTGCCAAAACAAGAAGGTAATGCCTTCCCGATCAACCACGAAAACTGGAAAAAGAAAGGCGGCTCAGCAGCCATGTCTACCAGCATCGGAGCCAGGCTGCGTTACACGTTTGACCGGAAGGGCGTCTCTATAAAGACACCTATCGCCAGCGCACTGCTGTGGAGCGAATTAACAGCCAAGCCTATGCCCTGGGGATCGATCGCCCGCATATTCGCAATGGAAATGCCATCGAAAACATCAACACGCTGATTTACACGTTCATCAATTTGCGCCTGATTCAGCGCCTACGTCAAACCATGTGAATGTTAAAGAATTCCAGCATAAGCGTAATCAGTCATTTGACTGGTTACGCTTCTTTCACCCCAAAAAGTAATCAGTCAGGACTGGTCCAGCCCTCTAACGTAACTTTTGTGCATATACTGGCATAGTTGCCCAAAACGCTCAAAAAAACTAACTTTTTCGACCACCATATCTGTCTCTTGCGATTGCCACCACCCCGAATACAGGGGTATCGACTTTTAAGCTTTGGAAAATACGCCAAATTCAGTTGCTTTTTCCAAGAATTAATGCAAATGATGGCATGGTTGAACTTTTCATTACGATTTTTTGCTAAGTTTTATCTAAAAAAGTTGGTTTTTTTAGCCGATTTAAGCATGTACGGCTCTATTTGCACAAAACTTACGCTAATAGGATTATTGTTAATCAGCTAAAATAACTCTTCATTTTCCAGAGCAGTCTCCGTTTTATTGTCGTATACTATGTTAACTAGGTGAAACCATGCTGACGTCTCAATCCTTTCTCACCCACACACTTGCCCATCATCCGAACGGTGAAGCTATATCCCGCATCCTTGCAGCTGCCATCCAGGCTGTCGAGCCGGGATCGGCAGTTCGCCGGTTTGTCCAGCGTAAGGATCAATCCCTTGTGATTGATGGAGAGGAATATCGCTTGGATCAAGCAGGGCGGATTGTGCTGCTTGGGCTTGGGAAGGCCGCCCACGCCATGACTCTGCCGCTGGTGGAAATCATCGCTGATGTTTCTCTACGCGGACTGCTCATTCCAAAACAAGTTATCGGCCCACCCATAAGCGGGTTCGAAATTCAAATCGGCGGGCATCCCGTTCCGAACGAAAACAGTTTGCGGGCTGGGGAAAAGGCTCTCGAACTTGTACGCGGACTCAACATAAATGATCTTCTCATATGCGCGATCTCGGGAGGCGGTTCGGCGTTGATGAGTTCCCCGCAACCTGGTATTTCTCTGAGCGACTTACGGGAACTTACTTCAGCGTTGCTAGCATGCGGTGCGCGCATTGACGAAATCAATACATTGCGCCGCCATCTCGACCAGCTCAAAGGTGGTGGGCTTGCGCGTTTGGCATCCCCGGCACGGGTGGTCAGCCTGATCCTTTCTGATGTGGTGGGTAGCCCACTCGAAGCGATCGCCTCCGGCCCCACCGCACCTGATCCATCCACCCGCGATGATGCTTTGGCTGTTCTGGAAAGGTATCAGTTAAGGAACAATTGCCCGGCCGCGATTCTCAAGGCTTTGGAAAATGTCCATGAAACCCCTAAACCGGGCGACGGTTTGTTCGCGCGCGTAAAAAATGTTATTGTAGGTAGCAACACGCAAGCGGCTCAGGCAGCTCTGGAGCAGGCCCAAATGGAAGGCTTTGTTCCCGGTTTGTTGGGAAACGATTGGCAAGGTGAAGCGCGTCAGGTGGCCAGTGATTTGTGTAGCATCCTAAAAAATGAGCCCGGGATCCGCCCCTTCTGTCTGGTTGCTGGGGGCGAGACGACCGTTATCCTTCGTGGACGCGGGCGCGGTGGGCGCAACCAGGAATTAGCTTTGGCTGCCGTGAGCGAACTGGCTGGTCTGCCCAATGTACTGCTCGTCAGCCTCGCCACAGATGGAGAGGACGGCCCGACCGATGCAGCCGGTGCCGTAGTCAACGGTGAAACCTTGCAACGTGGGTTGGCAGCAGGGCTTTCCCCCGAAGCCTTTTTGAACGATAACGATGCCTACACCTATTTTAAGGGCCTGAAAGATTTGCTCATGCCTGGTCCAAGCGGTACAAATGTCAACGATTTGACGTTTTTGTTTGGGTTTTAACAAGTCGGGCTAATATCAGGATTTCCTAATTAGAACGCCGACTGACAATTGCGTGTGCGCATATCTCGTTTCATTAGCCCCACTTTAAAATGGCCATTCCAGCCAGTCCGCGCATAAAGCCAAATACAATCAGCGCAACTGGCAGGCTGATGCTTTCGGCAATGGTTGGCCCGAGCAAAGAACCCGCCAATACTGATGCACTAAGGATGATGTTGTACCATGCCAAGTGCGTGGGGCGGTCGTTTTCAGGGCAGTTTTCTATCACATAATTGGCTAATGCACCACCTGCAAGTGCCCAGGCCAGGCCGCCAATGATCGAGATGCTGTAATATTGCCAGACCTGGTTGGAGATTGCGATCAATAGAGGGTAAAGCGCCATGCCCACTACACCCCATCCGGTGACATTCTTGTTCCCAATGCAACTCACCATGCGGTTAAGTTGGGTTGATCCAAGAAGTACCGTCAAATAGAATAGAGCGGTACCTATACCCAGATTTTGATCCGTAAGTTTGAGCTGGCGAACGAAGTAAATTGGGAAAATTGGCACAGCGAGGTATTGTGCCAGGTGGAAACCCAGCATTACAAGGAGCGTTGACCGGTATGGAGTTGACCACACGTCGACGCGGATGGCGGTTAGCCATGTTTGACCGGCATTTGAACCTTTTGAGGAAGTTACCAGTTTAGGCAGAATTTTACCTGGCAAGTTCCTGTCCTGGATGGATTTGATGAAATGTAGGTGGTAACTGCTCATTGCTGCGCCGATAAAACCGATAAAGAAGACAATTTGATAGTTGAGTGGGAATACAATGTGATCAAGCAGGTAGCCGCTTAAAATTGATGTGGTCATAAACATGATCGATAGGACGCCATTGCGCACACCTGCTACGTGTGCTCTCCAGTCGCAGGGGACTGATTCCGCGAAAAGGGTGCTAAATCCTATCGTAAATGCAATGAGCGGTATTCCCATAAGAAGGCTGAGAGCAATAAATGACCAGATCTGCTCTTGGGCATTCAGCAGCCATGGTAACGGAACGTATAATAAAAAGCCTATCCTGTAGAATACGGATGTCCAGAATACGGCCCGACCTCTTGTTCTTGTTTCAAGCCAGCGGCCTGTGGGTATGGCAAAGATAAGGCTGACAATGGCTGACATGGCACTCAGCAAGCCAATTTGAAAACCAGTGGCACCAATACGGGTTGCGTAAACGTTCAGGAAATTGATCGCTGCCCCGCTCAATACGCCGAACCATGCCATATCGAAATACAGGTGCATAAAGTTGGAACGATATTCTGCAGGGATTGTCTGGTTATTTAAAAACTTTTTTATATCAATCACAGGGCGATCGAACTTTCTGAATAAAGGGTGATAGGATTGGCGAAATTCCACCCTTTTTGCAATTACGCATATGGGATGTCGGGCATTAATAATTAATCCAATTTACTGGTGTTGTTAAAAAACTCAGGAAGTTAGATTGACACTTTGATTTACACTTTCCTAAATTTTGCTCGCTTCCTTTTGCATGGTAAATATTAACACTGTCCGGTACTCCTTTCTTCGGCGATAGTTTCTCTCACATCATTGAAACGATTTATTTGTTTTCCGATGTGAAGAAGAAAATTAGAATAAACCCATAGTTCCTCCAACTGTTTTTCCGTCACCCATTTTGAAAAAGAAAGTTCCTGTTTTGCTAAACTTAGCACGTTTGGATGATACTTTAAGATGGATGCACAAAATGAAGGCGTTGTAAATAGATTCCCATAATTTTTGCCTAAAAAGCTGGATGCAACATAATCTTGATCCAAATCCGGAATGCCAAAGCCAAACTGTTTTCGGCTCAAAAAATGAGCTTCACTGATCTCAAAACTGTCGCCCATCCGCCCCACATTGTTTATTGTGATGCGAAGGTTTAATTCCGGGGGCACAGCGTCGCACCCTCCCACCAAAACCACCTCAAATTTGAAACAAAAACCGTCATAATTCCCAAAAAAGCGAATTGATGTATCTGCAGTCTCGGGATCAATAGTCAATCCATGTGCGCTGGCAAATTCTTTGCATATAGTGAACCAGTTTCGGAGATCATCCAGGCAAGCACTGTTGGTCCATAACCAATAGGCCGCGAAAAGAAACAATAAAAGAAATAATATAGTACCTTTGATATCCATGGATTACATCCTCTACTTGGAAACCACTGGAATTTGCTAATAAAATCAACGAGTATCTTTCATAGAAACTGGTTGTGCATTGTATAAATTTGCCATCCTATCGGCCCATCCACGAGCCTGAAAGGTGGCACTTTTAGTAAAGTACACCAGGCACTCGGCCGGATCGTCATCATTCGCCACTTACAGTCGATCTTCCAGTTCTACGACAATCAGCTAGGCGATACATAATAAATGACACCTATGAAACGCCCGATTCTGTCCACGCAATTCGCAGGTTTGGAAAGTGCACCTGTTGACTGGCTGTGACAACATCGACCAAATTCGCGATGATTGAAAAGGCATGGCCAATTGCGTGCTGCCCCATTTCAGTTTTGTAGCCACGCGTATTGTGGGGAAAATTTCGATGAATGGTAGTTACGCTGTGGAACATGACCGGCAGGTCCGCATCATTGGCTGCTTGATAGATCGGATCATAAACCCTGTAACCCCAAAGCTTGGATACAGCGGTTGTGGGCAGATACACACCTACTACATTATAGGATCCTTCGCATAACGCTTAATTTCTTCTGCTGCGGCATTTGGATCCTTTTGACAGGCTACAATGCAGCCTTTGAGTGTGTTTTTCCGACTGCACCATGAGTCAACAAGGCGTTGTAAGCGCGCATTAATGCAATTGCACAATCAATTTGCGACAGCAATGCCATTTTTCAAAGGTGGTCAGGAAATAATATCCCGATATCCACACCAATTGATTTCAATTCTTCAACCATTTTCCGCGGAGTCATCACAGTACAGGTGGAATTGTGACCACAAGGAAACGGGCCCCAACGGCCATCCTAGCCTGGAAAAAGACCGGGAGTGTCCAGATAGCGTTCCGGGATATATGCCTGGAAATTCCAGTGATTTGCGCCAAGCCATTTCACAATATTCTGCCGGAATCTTCTGCAGATGTACACCACATCTACCACAACGATTATTTCTGAACTTGATCCGCTCTGTTCTTGGATTTCAATGACTGGGGTACTTATAAAAGCTTTCTCCTTCTGGGAATAATAATCGACGCACCTGGGCAAGGGCTAGATGGGGACTAGAAAGTACAGGAACTTGTCGTTCTGAAACTGGGATAGTTGCTAGAACCCGAGACATAGATGCTTGGGCTAGCATAACCACATCGGAACGTTTTGAAAGCTCACGGATTGCATCGCAAACCAGCCTGTCATGCGTCTCATAATCACCTGAAAGCAAGGCAGCCAGAGCACCTTCTACCAATTTAAGTTCCACAATTATTGGGATACCAGTCAATTGGGACTGCGCTAACAGCATTTGTTGGGTAGGCTTCAGGGTTGATGATGCAGTAGCGAGCACGCCAATATTTCGGCCTGATTTAACCGCCTCAGCAATCATTGCCTCATCAATTTTTAAAATCGGAATACCGGCCCAGGCGCGCACCTGGTCTGCGCAGGGAGAGACAGTTGAACAAGTGACCAGTATCGCATCAGCCCCAATGTCCCCAGCTGCCAGGCGGTGCTGCTGCACTCGTTCAGCGTCAGCAGCGGCAAGACCCCCGCGGAACTTTATTCGCTCCAAAAGTGGTTCGTCCAATATATGGAGTGGCTTTACATCCGGTAAGGCTTCTGACATAAGCTGTGAAAAAAGCTGGATTAATGGCGAAAGTGTATGCAGTAGCACTAACTTTCTGTCATTCATTCGTTTTCCTCCACAAAATCTGGGCCGGGCACAAGTTTGCGCATCACCTGGATTGTCATCGCGGCGGCACGATCTGGATCGGGCTGAGGCAGCAGTTCAGCAGACAGGTAGCCTGAATATCCAATCTCTTGCAACACATCGACCATCGCAGTAAAATCGAAATGACCCTGTCCGGGAGGCAAGCGATTGCTGTCTCCCAGGTGAATGTGAAATAGTCGATTGACTTGTTTCGCCTTGCGAAAGCTTTCTATCGGGCGTGGTTCTTCAATATTAGCGTGGAATGTGTCAATAAGCACACCGATTGCAGGGCTGCCAATTTGATTGATGAGCGTCAGCGCTTCTGAAACAGTATGAATGACGTCAGTTTCATAACGGTTAAGCGGTTCAATTGCTAGAAGCACACCCTGTTTGACGGCATGTGCACATGCCAATTTTAGAACTTCAACAAAATAATTGTGGGCATCTTCGTTTCCATGCCATGCCAATTTTCCTCGAAAGCTCCCAATGGTTACCAGTGGTGCGCCCACAAGAGCAGCAAAGTCAATTAATTCCAGTAACCGAGCGGCAGCCTTGGGACGTTCGGTTTGATCAGCGCAAAGTAAGGAGAGCCTGTCCATATTATAGACAGCGCCGCTAGATATGGCCGACACTTTTAATGCAAGTTGTTTAATCTGCAGAGATATTTCGGCTGCGTTGAGCTCTGCAGGGCGAGCCACCATCAGTTCAACGCCGTCATAGCCCAATCGGATAGCCTTCCCCAAGCGTTCGTCAAAAGTTCCATTAAGCAACGCCACCGGAATCTCGACGGTCACGTCGGGGGTTAGAATCGCGAGAGAAATTTTCAAGGGATTATTATCCGGATATTTTTTCTGGTTTTGATGATGGCTTGCCATGAATCAAGCTATGTAAGGCACAGTCTGCGGACCTTCGGGCAAAACGCAAATGCGAGTCTGTGGGCCGTAACGCTGCCGTAACTCAGCCACTGTTTCTTTGATGTTTCGACAGGGCTGTAACAGAGTTGCGCGGATTTGTTCATCTGTTAAATAATGCGAATAAACATACACTTCGGCTTTTAACTGGATCTGTGCCTGGATTTGCGCTTGCCACTGGTCCTGCTTCAGGAAACCAGGGGCATGGATCATATCCAGCAATGCTTGCGGGCTACCAGCTTCCCGTAAGAGCGTACCGTATAATCCGTGCTCCGGAATTCCATCCCAGCACTCAGCTGCAATGATGATGGCCCCGCCCGGTCGAACCACCTGGGCGGCGGCGCTCATGCCTTTTACAGACTGGTAAAGGTTGAGATCCAATGGAAAACCAGAATTGGTAGTAATGACTATATCGAAGGGCTTTTCCACGGGCACCATGGCCGTTTGTTTTACAAACTTACACCCCATAGAGTGGGCAGGGATTAAATCGCCTGCAAAGACACCTGTAATCTGTTTATCCTTGTTCAGGGTGACATTCACCAGGAAGGATTGTCCAGCGCGCAGGGCCACCTCCCGCACCTCTTCCCATATTGGATTGCCCTGCGTCACGCCCCAGGCGGCGTTTGGATGAGCGATCATACCTGCGTCATGATTGCCAAGCACGGTAAGTTGTCCGGCCATACCAGGCATGATCGCCTTGCCATCCCCGGAAAAGCCTGCAAAAAAATGCGGCTCGATAAAACCGGAAAGAATTTTAAAATCGCATTCAAACATCTGCCGGTTTAACCAGATATCATGCCCGAGACTGCTTTTTCCCAAGAGAACATGCGTGCTGACATCAAAGGCATCGTTCTGAACAATTGAATAGTGCTCTACCAGGTCTTGCCCGAGCAGTTCGCGAAGTTCAGCAGGGGTATTCGGGCGGTGGGTACCCAGGGCATTAAATAGGGTGATGTTTTTCGCCGGAATATGTGCAAGTTCTTCCAAAATTGCCGGGATGATAATCTTGTTAGGTGTTGGCCGGGTAATATCGCTGAAGATGATTCCAACATGGGCTTCCTTTCCCACGCGGTCTTTCAATGGAAGCGAATCCAACGGCGCCTTGAGAGCGGCGCTCAAGGCGGCATGCGGGTCAACCAAGCCCGGCACATAACCAGGTTCAATCACGGTGATATCCCAGGCATCATCGAGATCAATTTCCAGTCCGGTTTTACCATAGGCTAATTTCAGCTTCATATCACCATCCAGTGCATGATAATTAGAAAAGACCCGCAGATTGTCGGATCATGGAACGTTTTTGATATTGGCCAGTTGCCCAGTTTTCGCAGCTTCAAGAATAGGGAGCATGTACTCGTCGACTGTTTCGGCCGTCAAGGGCACCGGCATATTCTCCAACTTCATTTTCAACTGGGGATTCTTAGCAGCGGTCAGGGCACGGCTGATATGCTCATCCGAAAAACCTGGCACATCGCTCAGCCGGTAGGGAAAACCGATGCTCTGTTCAAGTGCAAGCATGCCTTCGGCCACCGCCAGGCCCAGCTCCCGGCCATGCAGCCGATCAAGGTCTGTGGTGATAAAACCGGCTGCGTGGAAGATGCTCCCAACCATACGAAGCGGTTCCTGGATTGCAGGGGCGAAGAAAACTGTGTAATATGGGTTCAGCATTGCGCAGGCACGGCCATGGCTAAGCACATCCACCAGCGAGAAACTGGTCAGGTGAGCTCCGTTTGTGCCGCCAAGCATGATTGAGTATCCGCCCAGGTCAGTGGCAAGACCAAGACCTTCACGACCCTCAGGATCATGCGATTGGCGGATCACCGAAGGTAAATATTCGGCCACCAGGCTGATGCCTACCTGTGCCACATCTCGGATTTGCGCATAATTGGGTTTTCCAACAGCGCTATAAAGCACTTCCAGACAATGGGAGAAACCATCCATGGCACCATCGGCCGTCAATGAAAGTGGGGCATCAAAGGTAACCTCGTAGTCGAAAATTGCCCTGGGCGGTACAATTGCATCATCCACAATCAGCTTTTTTTGAGCGATGGATAGATCAGTAATATTCGAGTATTTGGTCAGGTGGGCAGACGAGCTGGCGGCAGTCTGGATGGCCAGATGCGGCAGGAGTTTTTTCTGACTGTCGCGCAGCAACTGCGTCACCAGACCGGTGCCGAAGAATTGCTCCACATCGCCGTTAAAAGCGGACAGTACCGAGGCGGCTTTTACGGCGTCAATGGTACTGCCACCGCCAAAGCTTATAACCAATTCCGGATTTAAACGCGCCAGTTCGGTGCGGATTCGTTGCACGTCTTCGCGTGGGGCGTTGGGAGATGCGCCCTGAATCGTCCCACAAAGTTCCACTCCAGCTTTTAAAAGGCTGGCTGTTATTGTCTCAATCAGGCTTTCGGCACCAGGGAAAGAGTCTCGCACAAGTGCGGCGCGTTTTCCAAGCTGTGCAGCCAGTTCTCCGGTTTGCGGCAGTACTCCAAGACCATGGATGTACGCATCGCCTTTAAACTTGTGCAGCAGGCTGCGGGCGGCATTAAAATTATCCATTTAAACACCTCACTGAATGTCAGACTGTCTATTTTACGTATTCCATCACTTTGTGAACAGCATCAATAACATCCTGATCATCCGGCAGGATTTCTTTTTCCAGAATCGGTGCGAAGGGAATGGGGGAATCCTTGGCAGCCACTCGCTCGATCGGCGCCTGCAAGAAATCGAAAGCACGGTAGCTTACTTGCGTGGCTATTTCTGCACCCACCCCGCAGGTAAGGTTGGCTTCATGCACTACCACCAGTTTCCCGGTCTTTTTGACCGAATTGACGATGGTTGTGATATCAAGGGGGGCAATAGTACGTGGGTCAATCAATTCTACCGAAATACCTTCGGCTTTCAATGTTTCCATCGCTTTGAGCGAGTAATCCACCATATCGGAGATGGCTACGATGGTTACATCTGTTCCTTCGCTTACCACTCTGGCCTTACCAAACGGCACGAAGAATGGCTCATCCGGTACTTCCCCTTTGACATTGTAAAGCATCTTATTTTCAAACACAATCGTTGGGTTGGGATCGCGAACAGCGGTTTTGAGCAGTCCCTTTGCATCGTAGGGGTTGGATGGCATAGCGATTTTTATACCCGGAATATGCATGAACCAGGCTTCCAGGCATTGGCTGTGTTGAGCGGCGGCTGAACGACGTCCGCCCATTGGGGCGCGAATTGTAAGCGGGATGGATAGCTTGCCGCCAAACATAAAGCGCATCTTGGCTGCCTGGTTAAAGACCTGGTCCATTGCCATACCAAAGAAATCGCTATACATAATCTCGATGATTGGAAGGGCGCCCGTACTGGCCGACCCCACCGCCGCACCTAAAATTGCCATTTCTGATATCGGGGTGTTTCGTACCCGGCGAGGTCCAAATTCATCGATCAGTCCCAGAGTCACCTTCATCGAGCCGCCGAATTCTGCGATATCTTCTCCCATCAAATAAACCCGCTCGTCGTTGTTTAATTCCTCGCGCATAGCCTGACGGAGCGCCTCTCTATAAGTCATGATTGACATATCAGATCTCCTCGAAGATAAATGGTGTAAAAATGTCGGCGTTGGCGTCAGCCGGATTGGGCAGTGGGCTGGTTTCGGCAAACTCAATTGCCAGCTTCAATTCTTGGGCGGTTTTTTCGTTAATTGCATCCAAATTAGCCTGGGGCACGCCTGCCGCCAGCAATTGGGCTGCCCAACGGGCAACGGCATCGTTCGCCAGGGCTGCCTTAAGCTCTTCTTTGTTACGGTAACTCTGGTTATCTGCTTCGTGATGGCCGCGCCAACGAGTGGTTTTGGCTTCTATCAGGGTCGGTCCACCTCCTGTGCGGGCGCGAGCTATAGCTTCCCTGGCAGCCAAATAAACCGCCTCTACATTGTTTCCATCAACGATCATACTGGGAATATCGTAGGCCATAGCCCGGACGGCAATATCTTTTATTTTTTGATTTTGCGATCGGGGTGTCGATTCAGCAAATTCGTTGTTTTCGCAAACAAAAACAACCGGTAGATTCCAAACCGATGCCAGATTAAGCGACTCATGAAATGAGCCTTCGTTAGAAGCGCCATCTCCAAAAAAAGACACCGCCACCCAGTCTTTCCCCAGGTACTGCGCCGTCAATGCCGCCCCGGTGGCAATCGGGATACCGGCGGCGACAATGGCATTCGCGCCCAACATCCCCAAATCTGGCTCTGCGATATGCATCGACCCGCCTTTGCCTTTGTTGTAGCCGGTGGCCTTGCCAAATAATTCAGCCATGGCTTTATCAAACTCGGCGCCCTTGGCGATCAGATGTCCATGCCCTCGATGCGTACTGGTGATTTTATCTTCAATAGTAAGGTTGCTACATACCCCAACCGCGACTGCCTCTTCTCCAATATAGGTATGAAGGAAACCGGGAATTTTCCCCCGGGCAAATAATTCCACGACCGCTTCTTCGAACTTGCGGATGCGCACCATCATTTCGTAGAGTCTTTGGCCAACTTCGATCGAAATTTGAGGATCCATAATTATCTCCCTTGGTAGTCACTGATTTATAGGATTAGATACGGCTGTTCAAGATATTCTTTAACTGTCGCTAGAAATTTAGCGCCTTGCATCCCATCCAGACTGCGATGGTCAATAGTTAGGGTCAACGCTATTATCGGCCGCAGGGCCAGTTGGCCATCAGGCAAGCCAACCGGAGTCTGAATAATGCACCCGACCGCCAGAATCGCGCTTTCGGGAGGATTAATAATGGCCTGGAACTGGTCAATGCCATACATACCCAGGTTGGAAATGGTAAAAGTGCTGCCAGCGAAGTCTTGTGGCGCAAATCGCTGCCGGGTGGCTTTTTCTTGAAAACCTTTCAAATCTCGGGTAATCTCCGCGAAGGTTTTCATATCTGGGTTGGAAATCACGGGTACAAACAGACCGGTTTCGGTGCCCACCGCAACACCGATGTTGATTTGCGAATGCAGCTTGATACGCCCATTGACAAATGATGAGTTCAAACGGGGATGGCGCTTGAGAGCAATGGATACCACCTTTACCAGAATGCCGGTTACAGACAGGCGGGCGCCAGCATCCGCTTCCACCTGGGCGCCAACTGCGGCCCGGAGATCAAGGACCCTGGTCATATCAGCATGCGTAGTGAGGATAAATTGAGGCGCAGTTTGTACGCTCTCCAGCATACGTTGACCGGTCAAAAGCTGGGTTTTGTTTAATTCAAGCCATTGGTCATCAGACCCGGTTTCAGGTCGCTCAGCGCCCGGTTGATTCGAAAGCGCAAATTCTTGCACATCTTTTTTTGTAATGAGATGATTTGGGCCGCTCCCTTTTACAAGTGCAGGTTCAATACCCAACTCATTGGCAATACTGAGCGCCACAGGTGTGATCTTCACCGGCTCTACAGAAGCGGGTACTGGATGTGTGCTTTGAACCTGTTCCGCAGATTTTTTGGCTGCCATAAAACTATGCAGATCGGCTTCAGTCACTCGTCCGCCAGAACCGGTGGCTTTTATTTGTGTGATATCCAGCCCCAGTTCGCGCGCCAGCTTGCGCACCACGGGTGTTGCCCTAACAACGCCATCGACTTCTGCTTCGATGACAGGGCCGCTGGAAATTCTTGCAGCAGGGCTGGGGGTGCTTGGAACACTCGCCGTTGGCAGTGATCCACCTAATGGTGGAAGTTTAGGCACGACTTCATCCAGGCTGGAGGTAATAAAGGCAATGGTATCGCCAACGGGAACATCGGCGCCAGCTATTACACCAGCACGAATGCCTTTTAAAAAACCAGAAGCTGGAGATTCTAGTTCAGCAGTGGCTTTATCGGTTTCCAATTCAAAAAGAGGCTGCCCTTTTTCCACAGCCTGATTCTCCTGGCACAGCCAACCGACGATCACACCTGATTCCATGTGATCAGACATTTTCGGCATAAATACTTCTACGATCATAATGATTCCATCTCCTGTTATTCCCATCACCAGATAAATAGCTGTTACAAAGTCAGTTTATTGCGATAGTAGCACTACTTTGACACAGGTTGTTATGCGAGCGGGTTTATCACAAACCAATCAACCTCTGAGCCAGTCTGCCAGTCTTTTTTGAGATTGCCGCGCCGCTACATCTTCGCACTGATTTCTTGTTGCTTTCATTTCGCATCTACCCATTGGCTTAAATATTGGATCGAAGCCCGCGCAGCTGTATCCGAATCGGGCCAGGGCATAATTTCTAATGATGCAAACCCACTATATTCGATTTCCCGTAATACGGCGAATATCTTATCAAATTCCAAATGAGCGCTGCCAGGCCAATGACGATTATTATCTGTTAAGTGAACAAATCTTAAAAAAGGACGCGCCAAGCGAAAACTGTTATAAATATCCACGTCTTCAATGTTCATATGGCATAGATCCAACATCAAGCCGAAATTTGGGTGATCTACTCGCGTAACCATCTCGATGCCGTCTTGTGTGGTATGGATATGAGCAGTCTGGAGCGAATTGATCGGCTCTAAAACTAATTTTATCCCGCCGGGGGCGGCATATTCGGCCAGATCCCTGAAGGATGCGCACATTTCTGTCAGGGAGCGGACCGGATCGCCGGGGATTCCTGTGCCACGGGAACGGCCGATATTTACCAGGGTATCCGGACCGAAATATTCAGCCGCAAAATCTACAAAACTTTTCAGCCGTTCTCTTGCAGCTAATGATCTGGCCGGGTCGGGGCCAACCAACCCCAAGCCATCTTCCCCGAATACATGACCTGTGCATAGTCCAACCAAATGCAACCCATTCGCATCCAAACACCGGCGGATTTGGTTTCCATCCAACTGCTCAGGGTCTCTGGTCATCAGTTCGACCCCTGTGTACCCTAGTGCAGCCAGGTGAGAAAATGCCAGTTCAAGATTGCCGCTGTACACGGCTAAGGTTTCGGCTCGTAGATCGGGTGTGCCAACCATGGCAGCAAGTTTGATCATTTTTTGCCCATTTCCATTCTTAATATGTCATTGTAGTGCGTACAGCCTGCAATAAATCATCTGTTCCCGGCCAAACGCCGGCCTCCAGAGAATTAGCGAAAGGAATGGGCGAGTGCCTGCCGGTTACCCGAATGACCGGCGCCCGCAAGTAGTCAAAAGCTTGCTCCATAACCACCATGCCCCACTCATTCGCCGGGCCGTAGCTCCGGCACGCCTCGGCGATTAGAACCACGCGGCCAGTCTTTCGGGCAGACTGCCCGATGGTTTCTTCATCCAAAGGCGCAATCGTGCGCACATCAACAACTTCCACGCTGATACCCTCGCTTTCTAAAATTTTTGCTGCCAGCATGGCGTGCCAGACCATGTAACCTGAGGCAACGATAGTCACATCGCTGCCTTGCCGTTTTATGTCGCATTTTCCAAGCGGCAGGACATAATCATCATCGGGCACCAGGCCACGGAAAGAATACAGGAATTTCTGCTCCAGGAAAATCACCGGATTATCATCGCGGATGGCAGCCTTCATCAACCCCTTCGCATCATAAGGTGTTGATGGGAGAACCACTTTTAATCCTGGAATGCTGGCAAACCAGACTTCCAGGCTCTGGGAATGTTGCGCAGCTGTACTTTTTCCAGCACCACCTCCCTGTGGCATACGCAGAACCCACGGAATCTTGCATTGTCCGCCGGTCATAAAGCGCAGTTTCGCCGCCTGGGTGCAAATTTGATCCATTGCCAGTCCGGAAAAATCGACAAACATAATCTCAGCCACTGGGCGCATGCCTACCAGCGCAGCCCCGGTGGCCGCGCCAACGATAGTGTTCTCGGAGATCGGAGTATTTATGACCCGTTCCGGTCCAAACTGATCGAATAGGGTGCGTGTGACTCCAAACGCTCCACCGTGTTTGCCAATATCCTCTCCCATAAGGAAAACTGACTCATCTCGCAACATTTCCTCGCGCAGGCCTTCACGTATCGCTTCCTGATAAGAGATTTCTTTTGCCGTCAATCCGGGTTGAACCTGCCGAATCAGATCGGGGGAGAAAACATGTTTGATAGTACCCAAAGATGTTGCATCACGTTCAATCGTTGCCATAGTGTCTCTCCCCGCGCTCAAGCGTAGATATAATCCATCCTGGTAGCCGGGTCCGGCTCCGGGCTTGATTTGGCAAATTGAACTGCTTCGGCGATCTCCTGGCGAATTTCCGCCGTAATATCATCCAACTCACCCGGGGTGACCAAACCATCATTTGTCAGTTGATGAAAAAAGCGTGGAATTGGATCCAGCTTGCGATACTCATCCACTTCAGTTCGTTCACGGTAGACTTCTGGCTCACCGGCATAATGACCTTCGAACCGGTAAGCTTCGGTAACCAGCAGGGTTGGCCCGCCACCATCGCGAGCCCGGTTGACCGCTTCAAGCGCATGCTGATAAACAGCGGTGACATCAAACCCGTTGACGCGCACGCCCGGAATGCCATAGCCGTGGGCGCGCTGGGATAAATCTTTTTCCTTTACTGCATCCTCGATGTTGGTGGAAACCCCATAATGATTATTTTCCAGCACAAAAACCACTGGCAAATTCCAAACTGACGCCATGTTCAAGCTTTCATGCCAGTTGCCGGTATTCACGCCACCATCCCCAGTAAACGGTACCGAAACACGCTTCTCTTTCCTTATTTTAAACGCCAGAGCCGCACCAACTGCCAGGGGGATACCCGAACCGACAACAGAGAGGGCACCCAAACTGCCAGTTTCAAACGAAGCGATGTGCATCGATCCACCGCGCCCTTTACAACTACCAGTTTCCTTCCCTAAAATTTCTGCCATCATCTTATTTGACGCGGCACCCTTGGCCAGATTGTGGCCATGGCTGCGGTGAGTACCCGCGATCAAGTCATCATTGTTTAACGCGAGGCAAACACCCACCGCCGAGGCTTCCTGACCAATGTACGGATGGACGGCCCCTTTTACCAAGCCGCGTTTGAATAAATCCATGGCTGCGAGTTCAAACTCGCGGATGCGCACCATGCGGCGAAACATTTCTTTCAATAAAGACAGGTCTGATTCCATCGAGGTTTGGCTTCCTGAATCAATTTTTGAGCACAGATAATTCTTCAAATATCGACTGACCCAGGCGGAGCACCATTTCATCAATTTCCTGTTCGGAAACAATGAATGGGGGCGCTACCGCGATCCAGTTGGGTGCATAACGAATGATCATATTTTGTTTTAATAGACTGTTACGCCCGACCCGTGTGCCAAAATTAATGCCCTTCTTGAAGGGTTCAAGAGTCTGCGCATCTTTGACCAGCTCAATCCCAATCATCAGCCCCTTTCCGCGGATTTCTCCGATCACCCCAAGTTCTCTCAAATCTTCCAGTCGCTGCATCAGGTATTCACCTCGCAGGCGGCACTGTTCGACCAAATTGCGTTCCACCAGTTCTTGCAAAACTGCTATGCCTGCCGCCGCCGCTACGGGGTTGCCCCCGTAGGTATGCCCGTCCATAAAGGCCTTCTCGGGGTCATCAGAAATAAATACATCGGCCATCTCATCCGAGAAAGCAACACCTGAGAGTGGAACGTAGCCCGCTGCCAATCCCTTGCCCATGCACAGCACATCCGGTTTGGTATTGAAAACATCCATTGCCCACATCTTGCCGCAGCGCCCCGCGCCAGTGGCGACTTCATCCACAATAACCTTAACATCGTACTGATCACAAGTTTCGCGGATGATCGGCCAATACTCGGGCGGAGGTACAATATTTCCGGTGGAAAGCTGAATCGGTTCGGCCATGAAAGCGGCAACCGTCTCAGGCCCTTCGTACTGGATGACCTTTTCAAGCATTCGCGCACACAGAACGTTGCAGGCCGGGTATTTTAAGTTAAACGGGCAGCGCAAGCAATAAGGAGGTGCAATGTGCTTGAAACCGCCGGCCAGGGGTTCAAAGGGAATTTTCCTGGATGCAATTCCGGTGGCGGTCAGTGCACCTAATGTCACACCATGAAAATTATTATAGCGAGAGATGATGGTTTTTTTATTGGGTTTGCCGGTCTGAGCATAATACTGCCGCACAAGTTTGATGGCTGTTTCGGTTGCTTCCGAACCGCCGCTCAAAAGCTTGATAGTAGTCAGGCCCGCAGGCGTATACTGACCCAACATTTCGACATATTCAACCGCACGGGTATTGATGGTAAGGATTGGAGAGCTGAAGCACATCCGTTCCAATTGGGCGCGAATTGCGTCGATCACCCGCTGATTGCCAAAACCCAGACTGGTTACCCACACACCGGAAATCCCATCGAGATATTTTTTACCTCGCACATCCCAAACGTAAATTCCTTCCCCGCGGTCGCATACTATGGGCTCTTTCATAAAGTCGTGCATCTGGACAAAATCCAGGACCATATGCTTGAGGTATTTGGGAGACGAATAGTTGGCAGGATTTTCCCAGACTTGAAGATTCGGGTTCGTGGAAGACATTTTTCATCCTTTTATAGAATGCTTCCGGTCACAAATCGCGCATCCAACTTAAACAAAAAGCGCAATTTGTAGGCCGTAAAGGCTACAGAATAGGGAATGCTAAGCCGCGCTGGTGAATGTATTAATTTTTTCGGAGAGGATCTTGACCCGTTCGATCATATTGTTCGGCAGCAACATATCCGCAATACTGAAAATCATTGGACGAGAACGCGTCAGTTCCAGCACATGATCTACATAGGTTTCAAAATCAGCCTGTGTTGTTTCCGGTTGAAGTAGCGGAGAAGGAATTCCGCCCCAGATCATCGGGCCGCTATCCTGCCACGCATTCCAGGCTTCATCGAAGGTGCAAGGCGTCAGTGGATAAGGCGAAAATGACTCGCAAATATCGAGCCCGCTGTCCTTCAGGGGGGCTAACAAACGCTTGATATTGCCATCGGTATGGCTGCCCACCTTTTTTCCCTGCCGGTGTAGAATATCTGTGTACTGCTGATAGTGAGGCAGCACGTAACGGGCGAAAAGTTTCGGATTGGTGATCATCCCGTCCAGATTATCGTCAAACTGGATATAGGGGCTATTGAAGTTTTCTATCTGTCGTAAGTCTTCCAACATGACCTTATTAAGTAAAGTAATCATGCGTTCAACGACTTGAGGATAATCTGCCAGCATATAGAAAAAAGCAATTTCGCCGACATGGTCCAGGGTTAATTGCTGGAAAGGCAGGCGGTTTAACATTGGCACAACAAAACCGGTCTTTCCCAGACCTTCTTGCAGATTGGTCACCTTCTTAAAACCGGGCACAAATTCGGCCTGCTCGAAGATGTATTCAAAAGCAGGCACATCCTCGATCGATTTGATGGGATGCTCCTTCATAATAGGGACAGCACCCATGTCAATATTTTCCTGTGATAAGGATGTCCGTGTGGAAAGAGTGCCTTTGGGTGTGATAAATTCGGCGCATGTTTCGCCAGGCCGGTCGGGGGGGATCATGCCAAACAACCGGGGAAAAAATTCCACCACCGGGTCTTTTTCGTGGAAAATTTCATCCCCATTGAATGTCAACTTTAATTCAACCCCGCGAAGCCGGCGAGCATGTGAGATAGTTTGGACTTGCTGCCCGGCACCAACGGCGAGATGTAAGCTTGTCAGATCGATCCCGCTAAAATCCGGGGGCACTGGCACGGTAAACAACGACATGATCGTGGAATGCGGAGTCACTGTGGGATGTTTGTACACCTCTGGCAGGGTGCCAGCTCGAGCACAACTGGAATACCAGATCTCCAGCCGGGTCACAAATGGAGTGCAATCCGGCTTCTCGCCGCGCAATGTAGCGGCCACACGTTCGTAATAATCAGGGTTTGATGAAGTTGGATTCGACATTTCTAAGTTTTCTCTGGTCGTTAGGATTGGATTATGGCCATGATGTCCATTGTTGCCTGGTGTAGATGATCCTGCATGGTGTGGCGTGCAAGCTGGCTGTCTTTTGCCTGAATTGCGGCCAGGATTTTCTCGTGGTAGTCCAATGATCTTTCGATCGCTCCGGGTGTATGAACGGCCAGCCACATGCCTTCTTTCAGCAAGTCAATGATCGAATTCATGCATAGCGTAAAAATGATGTTATGGGATGCTTGGACCAGGGCAAGATGAAAAGCTTGGTCCGATTGCATATAGCGCAACCGGTCGTTCAAATTTTCCCGCATCTCATCAATGGATGCCTGGATAGCAGCCATATCTTCCGGCAAAGCGGCCTGGGCAGCCAGAGCTACGGTCGCGGGTTCAAAGACTTCGCGGGCTTGCTGCAATTCTTTTATCTTCTGAGCATCCGTTTGGATCAGGTAGCTAAGCGGGACTTCCAGGATATTAACTGATGGAACAGTGACAAATGATCCCACCCCGGGTTTTGACCAAATGATCCCGGATGCTTTCAAAAGATTAATTGCCTCGCGGACGATGGTTCGACTGACGCCAAATTCCTCGCTCAACTCGCGTTCCGAGGGTAGTCGGTCGCCGGTTTTTAAATCTCCATTACGGATAAATGTGCGTACATGATCGGCTACTTGATGAGATAGCAGCCCATCATCCAGGTTGTTGGCCTGAAAACCACCTAAATTGTTATTGGATCTGATTGAGCACATAATTTTACCTGTTGGGAAATTAACTGACTTGCTCAAGATAACGAGCAATTTCCGGCTGCTCGAGGTGCTGTGTGGCTGTTTTTATGCTGTCATTGATCTGATAAATGTGAGACTCCATGGCGCGGAAGGCAAGCTGGCTGTCCCTGGCTTTTACAGCTTCCAAAATTTCGACATGATGGAAGTTGGAGCGATGGATGGCATCTGGATCTTGAATGGCAAGTTTGCGAGTTTGATGAAGTAAATCCACTGTCGCTGATACAAATATCTCCAAAACACTGTTGCCGGCAGCCTTGGCAAGGGTAAGATGAAAAACGTTATCCACCTCAATATACCTGCCCGGATCACTCAGATTCGCCTGCATTTTTTCAACCGCCAGTTCAAGCGCATTGATTTGTTCTTCGTTGGCGTTTTGAGCAGCCATGGCAGCCAAAGCAGGCTCAAGCGCAAGGCGCACTTGCTGTAAGTCTGCCAGCAAAATTTTATAATCCGTTTGCATGTTCTGTAATGAAAATCTTAAAACATTCATCGATGGGTGAGTAACATAAGTACCCACTCCCATCCTTCCCTTAAGCAAACTGGCTGCTTTTAGTAGTTTGACGGCTTCCCGGATAACAGTACGGCTGACTCCCAAGCGGTCACACAATTCATGCTCGGCTGGAAGGCGATCCCCCGCCTTGAGTTCACCAGACAGAATCAGTCCGCGAATCTGCTGCGCTACGTTCTGAGGAAGCGTATTCTCATCCATTTCTACTGTGTGGAATATTCCATCTTCATAAGGCATAGGTTTTCTGCCTCCGCAGGATCATGCCAGCATCAAATTTCATGGCAGCGATGTTTTATAAATCTTTACTGGACGATCGCAAGCCGCTGGATTAATTCAACCACTTTATTTACTGCGATTTGTTCTGCATCTGGCTGTAAGGCAGTTGGAAGAAGATAAGATTGTACGAAGAGATCTGGAACGTGGTAGACCTCACCCAACTGATAGCCGCCCTTGGGATAATCTTTTTCCTGGGGCAAATACGCTACTGAAGAGTTGGTATAACTAAGCGGAATGGTATTCGGGAAGGGCGAGGCCTGCTTAATTTTTAACCCGGTTTCAGTAAAAGCTTCGACGCTCAAACCTGTGAGAATAATATCATCGATACGAAAAACCTGAACATCTAGATCAATCGTTGGATTTCCCTGTTTCACTGCTTCCACGGTGCGTTGGTAAGCCGTTTCATACATGCTTGCCATACGAATTTCCCAATCCTGGGCGCCAGTCTTTTCCTTTTCCTGGCGTAAATTGGACCAGTGTTCGTACCATGCTTGCGCCTTTTCCAGAGAAGGAAGTTCGATAAATCCAAGTTTGACAATTTCTTCAGCGGCAGCCAGGGGCGCATTTCCGGAATCGTCGACTGGTACCCACTTGTTGAACAGGATGTTTGGAATATTACCCAGATGTACACGCGCGCCCAGGCCCACATGGGTGTGGATACCGGCGCTGACTTTAAGCACTTCACCCGCAAGGATGGCTCCCAGCCGGTTCTTGGCATCTCGACAATCAACTTCATAGCCGATGCCCCATTTGGGGTTTACATTACCGCCACAGCCCTGCAGAAACATCGCTTTTGTATTTAATGTTTTTTCGATGATCTCGCGCGCGGCACCGGGAAAATCCGAAGATCCCATGTGGTTGCGCGGTCCCATCGAGACTGGATGGCAACCGTAACTAAACAGGATCGCGAGCGATCGTCCTTCCAGGTCGTCTACCCGCACCACGCCAACCGACTGGTCGATGGCACGCTCAGGGTCTTCCCCAAGGACATCGTGCCCATCCGGACCGGTCTCGCGGCGATATACCCCAACCTGCGCCTGACCAACACCCGCACCCACGCGCACTGGCTGAAGGCTTCCTGCGGCTTCCTTAACCGCTTCCAAAATCCATTGCTTCAATTCATTCCCGTAAATCTTCGCCAGGCGTTCTCGTTCCGGATCATCGCGGGTGGGACCGGATGTCATTGGTGTACTGTGGTCGTGGCTCAGGCTGATCATGACATGGGAGAGCGGGACCATGAGCTGGTCCGCCACCGCCTGCCGAATTTCCGTGGAAAGTGGATTGAATAATTCGCAAATGTCCACCGCGATCAAGGCTAGCTTTTCGGCACCGCTTGCCAGAACCAGGGCGGTGGCGGTCAGATCGCTTTCATAGCCCTGAATCGGATCAGAAAACAGGCGGATGCCAAATTTGGGGGAACCAGGGCGGGCGTTTGTGATTCGGCGGCCTAATCCAGCGAGCAACTGGTGGGTCATGGCTTCTATCTCCTTAATGAAGATGGTACGAAAAGGCGAGCGTGGAAAGAGATGTCTACGTAATTTGATTGGAAGTTAGTTATTGACAACCGTTTTATTGCATGCTATCATACCGATATAAGACGTCATACCAGTATGATAGCATGCCTGAAATACTTTGTCAACAACGAATATCATGATCTGCGAGTAGCCTTTTCTCCGGATTTGGTTCAATAAAAATAATCTAAGACTAGATTCAAGAGCAGTTCTCGATCAATTTATGTACTCTTTAGAGGAAACTTATGACTTTCAGTCAAGCTAAATCTATCCTGAACGTAGGCTTCATCGGCGCTGGTAACTGGGCCGAATATAACCACATCCCTTTGCTTCTGGCCCGGACGGATGTTAAAGTCGTTGGTTTGGCTACCCCCACCCAGAAATCGCGTGATAGGGTGAAAGAGCGGTTTGGGATTTCTTTTTTAACCGCTGATTATCATGATTTATTGAATGAACCAATCGATGCAGTCGTCATCTCATCGCCCCACGGTTTTCATTATGAGCAGGCACTGGCCAGTCTGCAGGCCGGCAAACATGTGCTGGTGGAAAAGCCGATGACTTTGTACGCTCGCGAGGCCTGGGAACTGGTTGAACTGGCCAATCAAAAGGGTCTGGTATTGATGGTTCCCACCGGTTGGCACTACAATAGCATGGTAATCGCTGCCCGCGAAAAGCTGCTGGCAGGCTCAATTGGAAAAATCGAATATGTAGTATGCCACATGGGTTCTGCGCTGCGCAGCCTGTATATGGGACAGTCGTGGCCCTATACCCTTGATAATATCCCCGACCCCAAACTGTATTATAGCGATCCGAAAATCTCAGGGGGAGGGCAGGGATACAGCCAGCTCTCGCACTCTGTTGCGTTGATGCTATGGCTGACCGGTCTGCAGGCTTCGGAAGTCTTTGCTTATATGAGCGGGCCGGGAGCACCAGTGGAGATGTACGATGCGCTTGTGGCAAAATTTGAAGGCGGTGCCATTGCCACCATTTCGGGAGCAGGTACTCAGCCTCCATCCAAGCCAAAGCATGAGATGGATTTGCACATCTATGGCAGCGAGGGTGAACTAAGCATCGATCTTGACCGCGAACGTTTGGATGTAATACGCAACGATGGAGAAAACTTCCATTTGGATGTAAAGTCCGGAGACGGAGATTACACCTGTGATGGCCCCGTGAACCGCTTTGTAGATCTGATCCTGGGCAAGAGCAGCGAAAACCTGTCACCTGGGGAAATTGGGGCCCGTACAATCGAACTGATTGAAGCAGCTTATCGTTCTGTCGCAAATCATCAGCCTGAGACAGTGAGATAAATCTGTAGTCGGTATTTTTTGATCCAAGTAACAACAGTAAGAATAAATTTTTCGCAAGCGACAATTCAGGAGGATGATCATGAAAATGTGTTTAGCCATCCAATCATTGCGCAGTTGTGGGCTCGAAGAATCTGCCGGAATTGCCCGAGCCCTGGGTTTCACTGCCCTGGACCTGGACGGGGTAATGGATACAACACTCAACCGCGAAAAGATATTAAAACGAGACGGGGGCGAAATTGCCAGGGTTAAAGCACTTGACCTGACCATTCCAAATATTCATTGGACGTTTAGCCCAGGCGGTCTTTTCCCAGCCATCAATGACCCTGACCCAAAAGTTCGGGCTGACAACCTGGAGCAGATCAAGCGCCTGGTTGACTTTTGCCAGGCAGCGGATATATTGTCGATCCTGGTGCTGCCCGGTATGCCAATTTCTGGGCAAAGCCTGACTGAATCTCACCAGTATTCCGCCGATGCCATGCGCCAGTTTCAGACGATCGGTCTGGAGGCTGCTGTAGGGATGATGTTCGAGCCACATGTCAAATCGACATTTGAGTCTCCGGCGGCGGCAGTCTGGCTGGTACAGCAAGCGCCTGGTGCTGGCGTCGTGCTGGATTACTCCCATTTTGTTTGCCAGGGCTACACCCAACCTGAGATTAATAAATTAATCCCTTATACGCAGCACATACACCTGCGCCAGGCCCGCCCGGGCTTGCTGCAAACCAGACTGGACGACGGGGTAATAAACTTCCCGCTTGTTTTTGAGGCGCTGCGTGCAGAAAATTATTCCGGCTATTTATGCATCGAGTATGTTTACCAGGATTACATTGGTGCTAACAATGTGGACGTGTTGACCGAAACAGTTAAAACGCGTGACCTTATTCGCCAACATATTACACTGGAATAATCTTCCAAAAAACATCTCTGATTTTTTCAGGTTATGTTCAGAATAGATTATGTTTTGCATTATGGTCTTTCCAAGTACCAAATGTTTTATCGGATGCATGCTTTCAATGCTGTCGGGTAAGAATAAGGAGGTGAAGTTGTAAGATAAATAATTCGCAAGATCAAAGCGGGCGATTTGCTGCCCCACCCCTTGTGTTCTACTAAAGTTTTATCAGACGAAGGAGGAGTAACATGTTTTTACCAAAGGACAATCGAAAGGCAATATTGGCATTGGTTACTGTCTTGGCCTTGGGATTCAATCTCCTGGCTGGATGTGCACCAGCAGCCACACAAGCACCAGCAGTCGCTACACAAGTACCAGCAGTCGCTACGCAAGTACCAGCAGTTACAGAAGCAGCGGCACCTGCGGCAGTATTAGACTGGAAAGCTGTAGTCCGCCCTGCCACGAAGAAGTGGAAAATTGGTTACGGAGATGGACTGGCAGGCATTCCGTTTACTGCGTCTGTGACCAAGAGTATCAACGATACTGCGGCTAAAATGGGCGTCGAAATGATCTACTGTGATAATGCTTACAATCAGGAAAAAACAGTAGAATGTTCCAACGCACTTGTGACCAAAGGCGCTGAAGGGGTAGTGTTCGCCAACTGGATGGCTGGAACCGAAGACATGGTTGCTGGTATCTTCCACGCGGCCAAAATCCCATGCGTAACGTATGACGGACCGCATCCTGGATGCGTAGCCTTTGGCCCAGACAACTTCACGGCTGCCAAAGAAGCTGGCAAATTCCTGGGAGAGTATGCCAAGAAGATGGGTTGGGATCCTAAAGATGTCAGCCTGATCACAATTTGGTCACCAGACGTCCCCGTCCATAAGGCTCGCGCCGATGGCGCTAAGGAAGGCGTAAAGGAAACCCTCGGTATCCCCGATGCTAACGTTTACGATGTGGGAACCAAGGAATTCAATGACGTTCAAGCGAATGTAACCAGCTTCTTGACCGGGCATCCCAATCTGAAATATGTGTTGTGCTTCGGACATTCTGATCAACCTGGTGTGGACTGCGGTCTGGCGTTGGAGCAGGCTGGCTATCTGGGTCGCGCTGCTTCTGTCGGCACAGGCGCATCAACAGAAGCATTGGTGGAACTACGAGACCGAACTGATGATAAGTCGATCTTCAAAGCCACCATTTCGTACTTCCCCGAGCGCTATGGCGAATATTTGATCCCGGCCATTGTGGATCTGCTCGAAGGTATCAAGGTGCCAGAGCGGATACTTCCAGGTGTGTCGCCAATTACACGTGAGAATGTAAATCAGCTTTATCCTGGAGACTGGAAAGCTGTAGTCCGCCCTGCCACGAAGAAGTGGAAAATTGGTTACGGAGATGGACTGGCAGGCATTCCGTTTACTGCGTCTGTGACCAAGAGTATCAACGATACTGCGGCTAAAATGGGCGTCGAAATGATCTACTGTGATAATGCTTACAATCAGGAAAAAACAGTAGAATGTTCCAACGCACTTGTGACCAAAGGCGCTGAAGGGGTAGTGTTCGCCAACTGGATGGCTGGAACCGAAGACATGGTTGCTGGTATCTTCCACGCGGCCAAAATCCCATGCGTAACGTATGACGGACCGCATCCTGGATGCGTAGCCTTTGGCCCAGACAACTTCACGGCTGCCAAAGAAGCTGGCAAATTCCTGGGAGAGTATGCCAAGAAGATGGGTTGGGATCCTAAAGATGTCAGCCTGATCACAATTTGGTCACCAGACGTCCCCGTCCATAAGGCTCGCGCCGATGGCGCTAAGGAAGGCGTAAAGGAAACCCTCGGTATCCCCGATGCTAACGTTTACGATGTGGGAACCAAGGAATTCAATGACGTTCAAGCGAATGTAACCAGCTTCTTGACCGGGCATCCCAATCTGAAATATGTGTTGTGCTTCGGACATTCTGATCAACCTGGTGTGGACTGCGGTCTGGCGTTGGAGCAGGCTGGCTATCTGGGTCGCGCTGCTTCTGTCGGCACAGGCGCATCAACAGAAGCATTGGTGGAACTACGAGACCGAACTGATGATAAGTCGATCTTCAAAGCCACCATTTCGTACTTCCCCGAGCGCTATGGCGAATATTTGATCCCGGCCATTGTGGATCTGCTCGAAGGTATCAAGGTGCCAGAGCGGATACTTCCAGGTGTGTCGCCAATTACACGTGAGAATGTAAATCAGCTTTATCCTGGCCCATAACTCGTTCTCTATCTGCAACAGCCAGTGGCAATTTTGCTGCTGGCTGTTGCTCTTGAGAAATTTCGATGAATTGACAGTTCAGAAAACAGCACTCCATTTTTTTGGCTTTCGCAGAGGAGATGATAAAACATCATGCAACCATTGTTAAAATTTGAACATGTGTCAAAATCTTTTGGTCATGTAGAAGCACTGAATGATGTTGGATTGGAAGTCTATGAAGGTGAAATTTTGGGGTTGCTTGGCGATAATGGCGCCGGAAAATCGACCTTGATCAAAATCCTCTCTGGAGTTTATCGACCCGATCAGGGACAATTTAATATTGGCGGTCAGTTGGTGCATCTTAATGATCCTTCTACCGCTCAGAAGCTCGGAATTGCCACGGTATATCAAGATCTCTCGCTTGTGGACACGCGCCCGGTAGCGCACAACATATTTCTAGGTCAGGAACCTCGAAAATACAATATTTTTTTAGATCAAAAAAAAATGGAACGCGACGCTCATGCAATTTTGGAGCGGCTGCATATTCAGCTCCCGTCTGTGTCGGTAGATGTGGAAGTGCTTTCGGGTGGACAGCGCCAAGCGGTGGCTATCGCGCGTGCTATTGCCCAAGGTGGGAGGCTTTTGCTGCTGGATGAGCCCTGGGCTGCCCTCGGTGTAGAGCAAACTCAGAAAGTACGCCAACTCATGAAGGAACTGCGAAAGCAAGGAGTGGCAATAATTCTGATAACACATGATTTAAGCGAAATCTTGCAAGATACTGATCGCATCGCCGTACTGCGGCAAGGGCGATTGATCGGCAGTACAGAATCCGTCCAAACATCTCAACACGAAATCATTGGTTGGATCACCGGGGCAATCAAAGGGGAAATCCGGTCCTCAGCGAGGTTGCAATGATCCAAAAATTTATTAAACATCAAAATAATTGGACCTTAATAGGTCTGTTGGCAACGTTGCTGACCCTGATGGTTGTTTTTACCATTTCGTCGCCGTATTTCCTGACACCAAAAAATTTCCTGAATATTGGGCAGGCCATCTCGATCCGCGGAATCATCGCCATCGGACTCACCATGGCAATGATCACAGGAGGTCTGGATTTATCGATTGCAGCAATTGCCGCAGCAGCTGGGATGATCGCTGCAGCATTAATTAATGGCAAGGTCGACGGTAACGTGGCTGCATTGGCCGGTCTGCTTGGAGCTGGAGTACTTGGGTCCATCAACGGCGTGATTATTGTTCGCTTTCGGATCAGTCCGCTGATAGCCACGCTGGTAACTTTGCTCTTCTTCCGCGGGTTGGCTTATGTGATCAGCGGAGGAAACAATATCGTGATTGGTGTAGACACCTGGAGCTTCCTGGGCCGCGGGTTTGTATTTGGCATTCCTGTCTCACTGATTTTCTTCATCGTGTTGATCATTCTGAGTTACTTGTTCATGCGCTATACAGTGATCGGTAATTATATTTATGCGATTGGTGGCAATTCTCAAGCCTGCCGCAATGCGGGAATCAAGGTGGATAGGCTACGCTTTATCACCTACATTATCACAGCAGTATTGGCTGGGTTGGGCGGGCTAGTCCTGATGTCACAATCCGGGACTGCTGTTCCGATTGCACTGAGTGGTGCAGAACTGGATATTATCGCCGCAGTTGTACTGGGAGGAATTTCACTTTCCGGCGGACGCGGTAGTTTATTTGGCACTTTTCTTGGTGTGCTCATTATTGGCATTGTCAATAATGGTCTAATCCTGTCTGAAGTGCAAATTTACTGGCAGATGGTGGCGCGTGGTCTGATCTTGATTGTTGCTGTCACCCTTGACAGCTTTCGCAAAGGCGGCGGATATCGCTAGCCGTTACGCCACCTTTGCGTTCTCAGCTCTCATTTTTCAAATAGCAGCCTTTATGAGGCAAAAACTCAGCCAGATAGAGTGTCAGAACGCCACAGTATCTGGCCTGAGGTTTTGTTGGCATCACATGTTTGGGTAGAGGTAAATGAGTATGAATCACCGTGAACGCGCCCTGGCGGCTATGCGTGGCGAACCGCTAGATCATATCCCTTTCATTGCCCGTATGGATTTGTGGTACTCATTCCACAAGAATCAAGGCACCCTGCCCCATCCCTATCAGAATGCCAGTTTGTGGGATATCCAGCGCGACCTGGGAATAGGCATCTTTGGTTTTGGCGCCTGGGATATCTCATTTTATCGTCTGGAACATCATCGTGTAGATGTCCACAAAGAAACCCATGACCAGGAGACGATCACCACGTATGTCACTCCGTACGGGTCGTTGGTGGCACATGACGTAATGGCAGAGGAGTTATTTGAAGCCGCTGGTACAGGGGCTCGGACTGAATATCCTTTCAAGAGCGAAAAAGATTACGACGCGCTCCAATTTCTCATCGAAAACACTCAAGTCGTTGAAAATTTTAATGCTTATGCTCAATTCATCAACGCAATAGGCGGAGATGGATTGGCTTTACCATTCTCGGGTCACCTGCCTGCCCATCAATTGATGATCTTCTTTATGGGTTATCAACGTTTTTACTATGAGCTCAATGACCATCCCGCCCGCCTGGAAGTTTTGGTGCAAGCTTTGCAAGCACAGCAGGATCAAATACTTTCCCTGGCAGCGGCTTCGCCTGCGCAAGCAATTGAGGTGGGAGCTAACTATGATGAACAAATGACTCCACCCCCGATATTTGAGCGCTTCTTTGCTCCCTTTTACCGGAAAGCCCGATTGGTACTCTCCGCCACTGACAAAATTCTCGTAATCCACGGTGATGGTGAGATGCGGCGCCTGCTTACCAATGTAATGGAGTGTGGTATTCAGGTTGTGGAAGCTATCACGCCCAAGCCAATGACATCCATCGACGTCGTCAGCACCCGCCGGTTATGGAAAGACCGGGTGGCTATGTGGGGCGGCCTTTCGACAGTCATTCTGACCGATGCATTTAGCGACCAACAGTTTGAGGATTTCCTGGAGACTCTCTTCCGTGATATTGCCCCAGGTGACCGATTCATCCTGGGCTTCGGCGACAACGTCCCCACCGATGCTTCCTTTGAGAGGGTAAAGCGAATCGCCCGCTTTTGGGATGATTGCGGCTCTTATCCGTTACCCGTTGGTTGAATTCAGTAAGATCCAGGAGTCGATTATGCAGCGTGTGGCAACGTTTATGGCGGTTAAGCCTGGTTTGGAAGAACGTTATGTTGAAGAACACCGCAATATCTGGCCGGAAGTTCTGGATGGTATTACGCGTTTTGGTATTCATAATTACAGTATTTTCATGCTTGGGCGCGAGTTATATTCTTATTTAGAAGTGGATGATCTGGAGCACAGTACATCATTGGCTGTCGCCGATCCTGATAATCAACGTTGGCAGTTACACATGCAAGGTTTCTTCGATGTTGGCTCAGGTATTAAAGATGGCTCAACAATTTATCCGGTTGAAGTTTTTCATACCGATGGATATTCAGGTGTGCTGCCGGTGGTGCAGCGTGTTGGCATGTTGATGCAATTAAAAAGCGGTATGGAGCAGAAGTACGTGGAAGAACACCGCAATATTTGGCCGGAAATCCTGGCAGGCATTGAGCGTGCCCGCATTCGTAACTACAGTATTTTTCTAATTGGACGAGAATTGTTTTCCTTTTTTGAGGTGGATGATCTACATGGTGCGATGAGCATGTTGGCAAATGACCCGGATAACCAACGCTGGCAGGTTCACATGGCTGGGTTTTTCGATAAAAGGCCGGGTATTCAAGAGGAAACAACCGTTTACTTAGATGAAGTGTTTCATGTCTCATGAAAGGGAAAGATCATGAATTCAAATAGCCCAGATTTTGCTCGTCTTGAAGCAACTCTCAACCACACAGAGCCTGATCGAGTCCCGCTAGCCGAAGTGGCTGTCGATTACACCATCATGAGCCAGTTCCTGGGGCGCCCCGTGACGGACGACGATGTTGCCAGTCAGGTGGAATTCTGGACAAAAGCAGGTTACGACTATTCACTCTTCACGCTGGGTATGATGCGACCGGGTGGCATCACGCAAGATTCGCAGATTTCCAAAGTTATGTCTGAGACACTCGCGCGCGAAGATGTTGAAGAAGATGCTTGGAATCTATGGAAAAAACCGCGCATATTCTCAGAAAAAGATTTCGAAACTTTTCCATGGGATCTGGCTGCCAAGCTGGATTTATCCAAATTTGATGTTGCCCAGGCCTACCTCCCGGACAAAATGAAAATAATCGCCGCATCCGGGAAGATATTTACCATGAGTTGGATGTTGATGGGGTTTGAAAATTTTTGCTTGAACTTAAAACTCAAACCTGAATTCACCGCCCGGGTGATCGAACAGGTTGCAAAAATTCAACTTGAAGGAGTGCGCCAGATTGCCAGCCGCCCGAACGTTGCCGCCATCTGGGCTGTCGATGACCTGGCTTTTAGCAGTGGCCCCATGCTTAGACTGGCAGATTTTCGAAAATTTATTTTCCCCTACTATGAAGAACTTTCGGCCCTGTGTCATTCGCAAGGCAAGTACCTGTTTTATCATACGGATGGCGTCATCTGGAACCTGGCGGAAGACATGATTGCGCTCGGGGTGGACGCCATTCATCCTATCGATCCAACCTGCATGGATATTGATGAGGCCAAAGCCCGTCTTGGCCGCCGTCTATGCCTTGTAGGAAACATCTCCAACGAACTGCTTGCAAATGGTACGCCTGATCAGGTGGCTGAACTGACACGTCAGCGGCTTCGCACCATTGCGCCTGGGGGTGGCTATTGCCTGGGCTCCGGAAACTCGGTGCCCGACTGGGCTCGTATTGAAAACTATCGCGCCATGCTTGAAACTGTGCGAAGCCACGGAAATTATCCAATCAATTGACGAGTTCACCAAATCATGACAACCATTTCATTCCTCAAACAGTATTCGAACCAACCTCAAGCCTATGCTCTTATTAACGGTTTGATCTTTGATTCTCTCACTGGCAGAAACATCCCAGGCCAGGCGGTTGTGATTGAAGGGAACGTTATCCGGGCTGTCTGTCCTCAGTCAGAGCTGGGATGTGACATTCCGCAAGTCGATATCAGCGGTCAAACACTGCTGCCAGGACTGGTGGATGTCCACGTGCATAGCGAAGATTGGCATGCGCCGCTCTTCCTGGCGCATGGTGTGACTGCGGTACGCGATGTCGGCAGCGAATTATATGCTGTTCTCGATCGAAGATCGCGCTGGAAAGATTCAGCATCTGCCCCGCGCCTTGTCTGCACCGGTCCCGTAATCGATCAGCCCGGCAGCACCTGGGATCCAATGACCCTGCGAGTAAAAAGTCCACAAGAGGCGCGCTCGGCAGTTGACCAGCTCGTAGACGCCGGTGTTGACCAGATCAAAACTTATGCTATGCTCGATTTATCTTGTTACCAAGCGATTGTTGACCAGTCACACCTCCGTGGAAAATTCGTTGTTTCGCATCTGGGTCGGTTTGTGGATGCCCGGCAGGCAACAGAGGCAGGAGTAGATGAGATTGAACACCTCAGTGGTGTCAGCGAGGCACTGTGGTGGGAGCGGAACCAGGCCAGCCCCGATTGGATTTGGATGAAGCTGTGGGCAGATGTGGACATGGAAAGAACCAATCGCTTGATTGACCTGTTTATGGAGCGCGGGGTCCGGCTGGCAATTACACGATTGGTATGGGAGCGCATGGCCCTGGCTGCCGATCCGCGCCTGATAGCGCATCCTCAGCGGCAGTACCTTCCGCCAGCACTGGCCGGATTCTGGGAGCAGTATATGCCGCATAACCTGGCAAAACGCAGCTATCCCCAGGGAATGTCGCCGCCAACACGTGCTACGCGCTGCCAGCAGGCAGCCGGAATGGCAATTTTTACATCTCAACTTGCGCAGCGCGAAGCTCACATCCTGATCGGAACAGATACGCCGCTGCTGCACCTTATACCTGGTTTCAGTTTTCAAGATGAATTAGTAGCGTTGTGGGCCTGCGGCTTTTCCGAATCAACTCTCCTGCAAGCTGCCACCCTGGGCGGAGCGCAGGCGCTTGGCCTGGACGACGTGATTGGCAGCATCCAACCCGGGAAACAGGTCGATCTGTTGTTGGTGGCAGGCGACCCGACCGTCAGCCTGGCTGCCATGCAGCAGATCCAGGCAGTAGCGCGTTCCGGCAATTGGCACAACCCGGCTGATTTAATGCAGCAAGCCAGCCAGTATGTTCTTCATGCCCCGCAACGTTCATCTGGACGGCTGAATGACACTTATTGATGGGACTACCATTGTTCCACAATCCAAGGAGACTAGAGATGACTACGCAAATTCGCTTTCTCGGCATCGCTGCATTTGAAATCACTAATTCCAAAGGTCAAATCATCCTGATCGACCCTTGCTTGAGTGACAACCCTGCCAGCCCGGTTCAGGTAGATGATCTGACGCGCGTGGATTTGGTATGCGTAACACATCTGGCTGTGGATCACCTGGGGGATTCGGCGGCGATCTCAAAGAAATTCGGCTGCCCAGTAGTCTGTGGGCCTGAAACAGCGGTTTTTCTTACCCAGCAAGGCGCCGACCCGGGTCTGATGCGCACCTTACCCTGGGGCGGGCAGTCGAACCCAAATGGTATCCGCGTTCGGGCAGTGGAATGTCACCACACATCTTTCCGCCAGGCACCAAATGGACAGTACCTATCCGGCCAACCTCTTAGCTTTATCATTTATGCCGATCCGGGAGTGCGGATTTACCATTCGGGCGATAGCGCAATCTTTAGCGATTTGAAACTGATAGGGGAACTGTATCGCCCAACAATCGGCCTGATCTGCTCTTGTGAATTGGAAACGAAATTTCTGGAAAATTTTGGCCTGAAAGACCACATCGGCAACGAAATGAATGGTGATGAGGGAGCCCTGGCGGCGATGTGGCTGGGGGTGGAACATGCCATCATTTGCCATTACCTGAAGCCTGAAGGACATGATGATGTGGAAAAATTCTTCCGCATTCTGGAAAATCGCCATTCCGATGGCGCACCCCTAGTTAAACCCCGGGCCATGCATGCCGGTGAGACCTTGGTGGTATAAGGATTCCGCAGATTATTTTAAATTTTCAAGCCTCTAAAAGTGTGTAACGCGGGTAGAATACCAGGCCACCGACAGGATCTGTAGACGCACTCACGTGCAACTCTTGAACTAGCCAAACCTATGAGACGTACTGCGAACGGGCACCAAGGTCTTGTAAGAACTCGAATAGCCATTGCTTTACTGACTGTCTCATAAATAAGGAAACTTTTTTACAAGAGCAAACCGGTTTCTTCGAAAATAGATTGTATCAAGTCAGGTTTACGTCGTAAGCCTAGGATTGCCAAATTGAATTGTTGATGCAAATTGAAACAACAAATATTACGAAGTTGCACCCGTTTCAAACAACTCCAGACTCCTTCATCGGGATTAATATCGGGTGTATAAGCAGGCCACCGTTCGAGATGAATTTCCTTTGCTGCGCTATTTTCTAAAAAAGTTCTGACGCTTACGCTTCGGTGGATGGGAGAGCTATCCCAAATCACCAATAACTTGTGGTCAGTTTGTGAATGCAACTGTTTTAAGAAATGAATGCTATCCGATCCGTTCAGATTATAAATCCATTATAAAAACAGTAAAGCCGGCATTATTTCCAGCTAACCGCGTGCAGCCTTCACAATTAAGAAATATCAAAAAGGATAATAATATGAATGAAAAACTATCAGCGCTATACAATGCAATTCTTGAAGGTGATGTCGCCGGAGCGAAAGATGGGGTGCAGGCTGGGCTAGATGCCGGCATGGAACCAGGCACCATCCTCGCAGATGGCATGATTGCTGCCATGAAGGAAGTTGGCCGGCTCTTTGAAGAAGGCGATTATTTTGTGCCAGAGATGCTCATTGCTGCGCGCGCCATGCAGGCCGGACTGG
>CAYWXO010000005.1:35198-37109 GCA_964462255.1 uncultured Thiobacillus sp.
TGTTGAAGCCGCATCTGTTGAGTAGTGATGTTAAATCTGCAGGCAAGGTCGCGATTGGAACCGTCAAAGGCGACCTGCACGATATTGGTAAAAACCTAGTTGCGTTGATGTTGGAAGGCGCTGGCTTTGAAGTGATCGACCTAGGCGTGGATGTACCAGCGGAGAAATTTGTCGATGCCATTGCCACCGGTGGCGCGGATATCGTGGCTTTTTCAGCGTTGCTGACCACCACCATGCCGAATATGAAAACCACTGTCGATGCCATCTTGCAGGCTGGTTTGCGTGATAAAGTCAAAATTATCATTGGCGGCGCGCCGGTGACGCAGGAATATGCCAACCAGATTGGCGCGGATGGATTTTCGGCTGATGCCAGTCGCGCAGTGAGTCTGGCGCAGGCCCTACTGAAAACGCAATGATGAGCAATAACTTTTCATTTGCCCAATGAAAGATAGCAAGCATCAAGTGGAAAAAGTATCTCTCGATTTTGAAACTATCTCGAGAGCGCTCAAGCGAGTCGAATTGCCGCCAGTGGATTGCGTGGTGGGTATCGCCGAAGGTGGTACCATCCCCGCTGTTCTCTTGGCACACCAGTTTGACCTTCCGTTGCGATTATTACGAATCAATTATCGTGCCTCGGACAATTCACCACAACGCCTCGCTCCTGCGCTTCTGACCGATGTTCCGCCCTTGCCAGATAGCGCGCGAATCTTGTTAGTTGATGATATCAGTGTCAGTGGGCAAACATTTACTTTAGCGCGCGGTTTACTTGCGAAGCATGAAATTGTTACATTTGCGCTAAAAGGGAGTGCTGATATTGTGCTGTTTCCTGATATCGCTGCTTGCGTAAACTGGCCATGGAAAATATAAGGACTTTAAGCCTCATTTCTTAGCACCCTCACAATATCATCATCAGACGGCTCCACGCATTGGATGAACGCTGGCTGGATCAGCACCGGCTCGATGTCATACACATCCGCGCTGTAACCCAGCTTAACGATGGCATAAGTCTTCGGGATGCGCGCCAGATAGCGCTTGTACTCGGTGTTCACCATGCCCTTTTCGGATTTGCCCAGATGTGGCACTTCGTCATATCGCGGTCCTTGGCATCCTTGGTCTGGAAAGCGAACAGGTTGGCGCAGGACGAGAAGATACCCTGGGGGATTCTGGAGACAGTCTGCGCCAGCAGGTGTAGGAAAACTCCGTAAATATATCCATGACTGGGGATTTTCTGCTAATCATGCTTTCTCTGCGATGCACGACTTCATCGTAATACAGCACTGTGGCCAGCAGGCTGAACAACGCCGCCAGCGGGAACCGAGCGCACTTCCATGAGGTCGGCAGTCAGCAGGGTGCCTGGGGCGAGACCGACTTTGGCAGCTACAACACTGGAAGGACGGATGGTGCCGTTCAGCAGCGCGATGACCAGGAAACCGATCAGGACGGCGAAGCCGATGACCATGATGGGCGAGCGTTTCTTCTTGTTTTCCATGTTCGTGATTCTCCTTTGGGGGCTTAAAGCAAAAAGCGACCACCTGCGCAGGAGGTCTTTGATACCCAAAGACATTGCGGTAGGTGGTCGCTTCTAAAAGAATAGGGAAGGGGTGGCGACCGTTCGGCCAACGTTATTCGGTTGTGAGCGGCGAGTTTATCACAGTTTCGTGTGATGGGAATGGTGAGTTTTGAGTTTTATTAGTGACAATAACGAACGGCTCTAATCAAACTATCCCAGTCTCATCCAGCTTGCGATAGTCCATGTTCCTAAACGGGGCAGAAAGGACTGGCCGCAGGCGCGGATGGAAGATGTGTGTTCCGCATATTTCCTCCGTTACAAATATTTATGATTGATAGTTACACTATTCAACCTCGATGCGGTCCACCTGGACTTGCGAGCCGTTGAAGTCAGGTACATTA
>CAYWXO010000006.1:0-11108 GCA_964462255.1 uncultured Thiobacillus sp.
CCCAATGTTTCGTACAAGCGTTGCAGTTTTTGCCGATAAACCCGGTCGAAACTGACCACGGCATCGGCGGGGTTGTAGTCGCCAAACCACCAGAACCAATCGGAGCTTTCACACGATTTAAGCAAGGCCTCCGCATTTTCCTGATCGCTGAATGACAAACCATCAATGGCCGCGTCGTAAGCGTGCTTGGCCGCTACCAACCAATCCCAGCCACGATTTTTGGCGGCATCGCCCATCCAGGTGCAAAAATCGCCATAGACCCAACTGCCAGCGACTAAGTGCGGCAGGTGCGCCACCGCTTGCGGAAAAACATCTAGATAATCACTGAATGTCGTGGTGCGAATGGTGGCGTGCTCAATTAATTCCGTGAACAGATCTGACAGGAAATAATAGCCATTGAATGGGAAATATTCCCAAGCATTTTCACCATCTAAAATAATGCTAACGATAGGATTCGCTGCGGCTGACTGGCGACGAACTTCATCCAGCGCATGGACAAAATGTCGCGATGCATCGCGGCCATGCCAGTTTTTATATTCAAAGCCGATCAAATCAGATAAATGATCATCGCGAAAAAACAGCGCGGTCTGGGTATCGGGCAATTGATACGGCTTACAACTCCACGCCGCTTTATGGGCAATATCATGCGGGGCCAAATTAAAATGCGCTGCCGCCAGGCTATTACGCAACACCCCTTCACCGCTGGCTGCCCACTTCAGGCCGGCATTGGAAATCATGTGAATGGCCGCATCCGACACACCCCCCTCCGCCGGCCAAAAGCCCACCGGACGAAAACCAAATTGACTTTGATGCGACTGAATGGCGGCGTCGATATGCGCTTGCGCCCGCGCCGCACCACCAGGATAAGCGGCCGCCTTGGGCAGATTCAGATCGGGATGCACATCGCGCGCAGCTTGAAAATCGAGCAACAACGGCAGAATCGGGTGACTGTGCGGCGTTGCAGACAACTCAATCTGGCCGCGATCGGCCATGCAACGATAGCGCGGCAGCAAATTTGCGATGACTTCGCCATAGAGATCAAACAAAGCGCGACGATCGTGCTGACTAAACCCTTCACCTTGCTGAATCAACGCCAACAAATCAGGCCGGGCACGGCGCACGGTTTCACCGGTCCAGACCAGGTGATACCAGGTCACCAAATCAGCAAGATATTGTTCGGACAGATAGTGATCAGCAAAATACGCCAACTCGCCTTCTCGCACGTTGGCGCTAATGCTATCGCTGGCGGCGTGTAAAGTTTGCCAAAGGGCATGCAATCGCTTGTAGGCAGGAAACGGATCCAGCATGGTGGCATGATTGACTTTGAAACATTGCTCAATCAAATGACGTTTCTGCTTGGCGGGCAAGGCAGACAAATTATCGCTAATCAAGGCTTGCAGGAGCGGGTCGCGCAGTTGGCCGCTTTTAAACTGCTCGCAGTAATCCAGCAGTTGCGCGGTGAGCGTCGGCACAAAATTGACGACACAGTGCAGATCAGGTGCGGCTTCGATGTGTGCCGCCATGTCGGCGTAATCCTTGACGGCATGAAGATAAGTCCACGGTAGTTGGTAGATTCCATCTACATCGCGGTAGTCGGGCTGGTGAAAATGCCAGCAAAAAACAACATGGAGCATGGCGAGACAATGTGGGCTGGGCGCGGGCCGTAGATTCTACCCGCCCCACATCGCTCGCCAACCCTTTCTGCTTATCAACCTTTAGCGGAAACTTCCGCGCAGGTTTTAACGGAAATGGTGAAAAGCCTGCCCCAGCATTTCTGGCGTAACCAGCGTGACGCCGCGCTCAGTGACGTGGAACCGCTTTTCATCTTCCGCACGATTAACGCCAATTTCCATGCCGGGCGGAATATTGCAGCCCTTATCAATCACCACTTTCTTCAAAATCGCGCCTTCGCCGATGCGCACGTCCGGCAACACCACCGCTTCATGCAACGAAGCGCCATCCCTGACGTGAACATTGGAGAACAACACCGAATGCCTCACCGTCGCGCCACTGATAATGCAGCCGCCGGAAACCATCGAATCAATCGCAATGCCGCGCCGATTCTCTTCATCGAAGATGAATTTTGCCGGCGGCAACTGCTCTTGATAGGTCCAAATGGGCCAATCTTTGTCATATAAATTCAGATCCGGCGTGATATTGGCCAGATCGAGATTGGCTTCCCAATAGGCATCGACCGTGCCGACATCGCGCCAATACGGCGGCTCGCCTTCACCATGCACGCAACTGTCATTGAAGCTTTGCGCATAAATGCGATAGCCGGCCTGGATCAGATGCGGAATGATGTTTTTGCCGAAATCATGCTCAGAATTGGGGTCGTCCGCATCGCGCACCAGTTGCTCAAACAAGAAGGCGGCATTGAAGACGTAAATGCCCATCGAGCACAGCGCGGTATCCGGCTTATCACTCATCGGCGCTGGGTTTTCCGGCTTCTCGGTGAACGAAATGATGCGCGAATCTTCGTTGGTCGCCATGACGCCAAAGGCAGTGGCTTCTTTTAACGGCACTTCGATGCATGCGACGGTCATATCGGCTTCGTTGCGCACATGGTTGGCAATCATCTCGCCGTAATCCATTTTGTAAACGTGGTCGCCGGCCAGCAGCAACACATATTCCGGCCGGTAAACCCGCAAAATGTCGAGGTTCTGATAGACCGCATCGGCCGTGCCTTTGTACCAGGTTTCTTCCGCCACGCGCTGTTGCGCCGGTAACAAATCGACAAACTCGTTGAATTCGCCACGTAGGAAACCCCAGCCACGTTGCACATGTTTGATCATGGAATGTGACTTGTACTGCGTAACTACACCGATGCGGCGAATACCGGAATTCATGCAGTTGGATAACGGAAAATCAATGATGCGAAACTTGCCACCAAACGGCACAGCCGGCTTGGCACGCCAGTCGGTCAATTGTTTGAGACGGCTGCCACGGCCACCAGCCAGAATCAAAGCGACGGTATTTTTAGTCAGTAAACTGACAAAACGGGGATATTCTTTATGCATACAACTTCTCCTTAAAATCCTTTGTTGACTACTTCAGCCTGCTTGGCTGCGAATGCGCTGACACACACGGTAATAATTGCGGTAATGGGGAAATTCATTGGCTTTCTCTGTTGCCATATCTGTTGTCTTCTCTGTTGAGTGAGCGTTCGCGTCGGTTTGCTACAGGGCTTGCCACATTTTCTGCCGGCGGCCATCACGTTGACACAAACCCTGAATTGTAAAGTTGACGGCGCATGGTCTGGTTAAGATTTGAAGATTTCGTCAACTAAATTTGGCAAAAAAGGGTTTATCACGCGCAGACTTCGCACTAAAGTTAATCTGTTGTCACGATTTCGTGATGGACTTGCTTCACGCTGATGCACGTTCTTTTTTCACCCCCCTTTTTTGGAGATCAACATGATGCCCCCACGCCGCCCAACCCAACTTATCTCTGCGCTTTGTCTTGCTTCGCTTGGTTTTTTATCGCTAGCGGCACAGGCTGCCGACCCACTCAATTTGACCGTCATCGTGGGCAGTGAAACCGTCTCGGCCGGCTATTCCGATTGGGAATTGTTTTTCAATGCCATGGATAACGATGGGCTAAAAAATCTCGTGCCCACCTACAACGATACGCAAGCCGCTGACATCAAGCTGGATCTGCGCGGACTGGTCATGAACGCGTCTTACCCCAACGCCAATCAGGCCGATTTCGTCTTGAGCATCCCCGCCATTGGCTTTAACGAAACCATTACTAACACGCAAGCCAGCGGTGATCGCGATAAGGCAAGCGACCTCATGCAAGAACGGCTGGAAAGCTCGGACGTACTGTCGAAAATCACTAAAGCCTTGGCCGCCTCCTCACCAGTTGACCCGGTTGCCGGCAACCCAAACAGCTTGATGTCCACCATGGTGAGCAACGATTTCAATCTGAGCTTTGGCGCAGAGATCTCCAACATTGCCGCCCCCAGCGATGTGGCCAAGCCGGCCAGTGCGGCGGGAAGTGAAAACAAAGCCTCCAATTTTGTCGGTGTCGGCATTGAATATGGCCAAATGTCGCAAGGCAATATTGATGTCAAATCAACCACTTTGCCGTTGTCTTACACCATCCGCAACGATCTCGACCCGCGCCGCCAATTGATGTTGCGCCTGCCCATTACCGTGATTGATACCGGTGGTGCCAAAACATTGCAGGCAGGTTTTGGTGCAGCTTACCGCGTCCCCATGTCGGCGAATTGGTCGCTGACGCCCAGCCTGAATTACGCCTTGGTCGGCTCAGTTGACTTGCTTGCTGCCGCCCAAATGGCCACCGCCGGCGTCACTAGCACCTACTTCTGGCGTAAAGAAGGTTACGATGTTGGCATGGGTAATATGATCGGTTATGCCACCACGTTGCCGTTTACTTACGACGACAAGAAATTTGATCCCGGTATTGCAAACACCGTATTCCGCAATGGCGTCATGGTTTCCATACCGACACGAGTGTTCGGCGGCAAAATGCACTTTGAAACCGCCTTGGTGGATACCCGCTTTTTTGGTACCGATCTATACAGTGATAACCAGCAGGAATTGAAATTCACCATCGGCACCACCCGCTCGGCCAGCACGGCGAAATCCAGCCTGTTTAGAGCCGGCGTATCTTATGTAAAAACCCCGAATGATGATGGCTTCAAAGTTGAACTAGGCTATTGGTTCTAACCCTATTGGTTCTAACCCAATTTAGCTGCCCTCGTATTACCTAAGCCAGGTTCTAATCATGCTATTTTATAGCAGCCTACTCTACGGCCTACCCCGCAGTTTACGCGCACCCCACTCCGCTCTGCGGAGAGCGGGATGGCTGTGGCGCAGGCCAACCCCATTCCTTACCTCTTTCCTTACCTCTTTCCTTGCCCCTTTCCTTGTACCTTTCCTTGCCCTTCTCGTCTTACTGTTTATTAGCGCTGCCAGCCATGCCAAAGTGCCGAGCGGCGAACGCCAAATCAAGCTCATCGGCGAAGGGCGTTATGAAGAATTAGCCGAACTGTATGACGATCTTTTGCTGCAATCTCCCACTCAGCCCGTTCCCCGCGCGGCCGATTTGCACGGCTTGTGTTACGCCCTGCACAAAATCAAGAAATACAACCGTCTTAACACCTGCCTGCAACAGTTGAATCAGCGCATTGCGCAAGGCGATGTAGAAGGCCGTCTGTTCGGCGCTGACGATGTCACCCCTTACGCTGCATTATTAGCTGCCGAGGCCGCCAATGAACTGGGTGATTACGCGCGTGCCCTCAGCGAAACCGACCGGGCGCTGACTTGGTATGAAAAGGAGGGCGATGCCGACGTTCTGGTCGCGTTCGACGCGCTGTCCGCCAGCGTCGTGGCACTGACGCGACTCGATGAAAAAGATGCCGCTTGGGGTTACCTGCACCGTTTGAACAAAATCAAGACGGGCGGCTGGTTCAGCAACGACTTCAAAACAGCAAAATCCTTGGCCTTGGCCCGCAGCTATATGGCATTGGGTGCCTATGAACAAGCCCACGACGCGTTAAAAAAAGATTATTTATTTAAAACCAACGTCTTTCTCGATCGGCTGTTTAGTGGCGGCTTGCTGACCGGTAATAACCTGTGGTTATGGCAAGACGTACCGCGCGAATACATGCTAGGCAAAGCCTTGCTTGAAACCGGACAGAAACCCGCCGCGCGCGAACGCTTCAGCAAACTGCTCAAACTGCCGCAAATTCGCCAGAACGGCGAAATTTACTGGCAATTGCTCTTCGATCTCGGCCGTATCGCCGATGATGAAAGTGATCTCACCGCCGCCGCCGACTATTATCGCCGCGCGGTGGAGGTGATCGAACAGCATCGCCTCAACATTGACACCGAAGTGAACAAAATCGGCTTTGCGGCTGATCGACAAGCGGTTTACGGTGCCTTGGTTGATCTGCTTTATCGGCAACACGATTTCGCCGGCATGTTCCAGTTCATCGAACGCGGCAAAGCGCGTGCCCTCGTGGATTTGCTGGCTAACAAATGGCAAGACAGCCCACCAAGCGGCCTGCCTGCTAGTGCAATAGAACACTACCAGCGTTACAACCAACTGGATGCACAGGCACGCTATCAGGTCAGCAGCACCGACGCGCTACCTAACTCAATGGCGCAACTGACCGCCGCACGCAACGAATTGCTGCGCAGCGCGCCCATGCTGGCTTCGTTGGTCAGTGTGCAAGCGGCCGATCTAACGCAGGTTCGCGCACGTTTGCAGCCGGATGAAAGCCTGCTGGAATATTTTGCCGTCGGTGATTCAGTCTATTTGCTGGTGCTGGATCGGAACGATACCTGGGCTTATCACTTAAATGGAAAACAGCTCCATCAGCAGATTGCCGATTTCCGCCGCGCCATTGCCCGCCGAGCGCCAGCGGAAATTTCCCGTCTCGCGCGCAGTTTGTATGATCAATTGCTGCGTCCGGCACGTCAGCGCTTGCGGGCGCAATTGACCATCGTGCCGCATAGCCCGCTGCATTACTTGCCCTTTGTTGCTTTGCATGACGGCCAGGATTGGCTGCTGAAAAATCACAGTGTACGCATGCTGCCCAGCGCCAGCGTTGAAGCCTTGCTTGCTGGCATCCCGCGGCAAACCTCGCCCAACATGCTGATTTTGGCGAATCCGGCCACCGGCTCATCCAGCAATGATCTGCTTAACGCCGAGCTGGAAGCGCGCGCAATTGCCAGCAATTTCCCATCGGCGCGTCTTTTGCTGCGCGACGCGGCCTCTGAACGCGCTTTTCGCGCCGAAAGCGCTGCCTTTGGCTATTTGCATCTCGCCACGCATGGCAAATTTCAATCGTCGGCACCACTGAAATCCTTCCTGCTGCTAGCGGGCGACGATGATTTCGACGGCTTACTGACCGTCGATGAAATCTATAACTTAAAACTGCACGCTGATCTGGTTTCGCTCAGCGCCTGTGAAACAGGTTTAGGCCGCGGCGGCGCGGGCGATGATGTCGTCGGTCTGGTGCGGGGATTTTTCTATTCTGGCGCGCGTAGCCTGTTAGCCAGTTATTGGGCGGTCGATGACCAAGCCACCTCAGAACTCATGCAAGCTTTCTATCGCAATCTGCAACGCATGAATAAGCGCGATGCTTTGCGCGCCGCACAATTGGCCGCGCTGGCACAGCGGCAAGAACCCTATTTCTGGGCCAGTTTCTACTTAACCGGCTTGGCGGATTAGCGCGAAAATGCATTAAAGCAAACCAAACACAAAGGGAACATGATGAAATCCAATGCCTACACGATACTTACCTTGCTTTTAGCGAGCTCTCTCGCGCATGCCATGCCCGGCGTGCTACTGAAAGATGAAGTTTTACGCAGCGCGCCGCAAACCGAGGCGAGCGAAGTGACCCGTCTCAACCGCAACGACAGCGTTGAAATCGAAGATCGTTCCGGCGGCTGGCTGCTTATTTCCAGTGGCGCAGCCAAAGGCTGGGTGCGCATTTTGTCAGTTCGGGGGGCGGGTAATGCAGCGCCAGGCAACAATTTAAGCCGTGTCAAAAGCGTCTTTCTCCCCAGCGGCAACGAAGCGCGCCGCGTTGTCGCCGTAGCAGGATTGCGCAGTCTGGATGAAGCGCAGCGTTACGCCGAGCAAGCCAAAGCCGCGCAGCACGCGCTTGACGCCTACGCAGTGAGCCGCGCCGACATAATCGCCTTTGCGCAAGCGCGCCAGTTAACGCCACGGGAACTGGCCTATTTCGACCCGCCCAAGCAAGAAGACAGCGGCATTGTGCGCTGGTTAAAGCGGCGGGATGGCGACGCGCCCATCAAACTAAAGAACACCACCTTGCACACCGCATTACTGCTCGGTCAACCGACCGTGGTGGATCAAGTGCGTATCGGTGCCCATCTTGCCGGCCAGATTCTGCAGAAAACGCCATTGTTGAAAGATGACGCGCTGCAACGCTACGTCAATCTGGTAGGTGGCCACGTAAGCAACCACGTGAGCGCACAACAAAATGAAAATAGCGCGCTGCCGTGGCATTTTGCTGTGTTGGAGAGCGATGAACTATTTTCCACTTCGACGCCAGGCGGTTTTGTCTTCATCACACGCGGCCTCTACCAAACACTAGACAGTGAAGACGCTTTGGCAGCCGTGCTGGGCAGCGAAATTGGCCAAGTCGTGCGCAACCACGCCTTGACGCATTTGAAAGCACAAGCGCAGACACTCAGCCTCTCACCGGCCGACAATGCAGCGGGCCAAGACAGCTATCTAGCAGATTTACTGGGTGATGCCAGCCAATATCTCAGCCGAAAGCATGATGCTGCGCAAATTTACGAAGCGGATCGCACCGGCCTTGTCCTCGCGACGCGTGCCGGTTACGACCCGTTCGCTTTAGTTTTGCTGTTGCAGAATCTCGGCCAGATTCCCGCCGATAACCCGAAAATGGCGCTTTACCAGCGCACCCGTCCGGCACCGGCAGACCGTCTGCGCCAACTGGCCGACAGCGCCAGCCCGCATTGGGACGCATTGTCTGCTAAACATCAGCCAATTCCGTTAACCCCCATTCGGTTACACCCAACAACGCCAAAAACGCAATAAATTCAGCGCGTAACGCTTCATCAACGGCACCATGGCCCCAATTTCGCCCCCCATTAACACTCCTGTTTGCTTCAACTTGCTGCGATAAGGTATCCAGCGGGTATCCAACAATGACAGGCTAGCGTTATTCTTCCATTCTCACTCGATAACTCATTACAAAAGACCCAAATGCCTCAATCTATAGAACGTCTCCTAAGTGCTCGTCACCATGACCCTTTCGCAATTCTCGGTTTGCATCCCGCACCAGAAGGCTGGGTATTGCGTGTTTTTCGCCCCGCCGCCAGCCGCGTCACCTTATTAGCGCCAGATATTGCGCACGCCGAGCTCACGCAAATTGATGCCGGCGGATTATTTGAATGGCGCGGCCCTCTTGCGCCGCCGCGCCCCTGGCGCTTAGCCATCGAAGAAGGCGAACATCACTTTCAGATCACCGACCCCTATGCTTTCGGCCCGCTGCTGTCCGAGCAAGAAATGTATCTGTTCAACGAAGGCCGCTTGTTGGAAGCCTGGCGCAGTCTCGGCGGCCACAGCATGCAAGTTGACGGCGTGGAGGGTGTGCGCTTTGCCGTGTGGGCCCCGAATGCCGAGCGGGTTTCCGTAGTGGGTGGCTTCAATAATTGGGATGGCCGCCTGCACGCCATGCGCGCGCGCGGTGGTTCCGGCATTTGGGAATTGTTTATTCCCGAGTTAACCGCCGGTGATTTATACAAATTTGAAATTCGCAATCGCGACACCGGTGCCGTGCAAGTTAAAGCGGACCCCTTTGCGCGTCAGTTTGAAATGCGGCCAAGCAATGCCGCGATTATTCCCGCCGCCAGCAAGCATGTCTGGAATGATGGTGAGTGGATGCAAGCGCGCGAACAGCGCGATTGGCTGCATTCAGCGATGAATATCTACGAAATCCACGCTGGCTCCTGGAAATTGCACGCTGACGGCAGCTTCTATAACTGGCGTGAATTGGCCGCTAGCTTAGTCCCCTACGCCGCCGAAATGGGTTACACCCACCTCGAATTGATGCCAGTCACCGAACATCCACTTGACGCTTCCTGGGGATATCAAGCTACCGGTTATTTCGCGCCCTCTTCCCGCTTCGGCAGCCCGGACGATTTCCGCCATTTTGTCGATGCCTGTCATCGCGCTGGCCTCGGTATTATTCTTGATTGGGTGCCCGGTCATTTCCCGATGGATGCCTGGGCGCTGGCCCGTTTCGACGGCACCGCGCTGTTTGAACATGAAGACCCGCGTCTTGGCGTGCATCAAGATTGGGGCACCTACATCTTCAATTACGGCCGTGCCGAAGTGAAAGGCTTCCTGCTGTCCAGCGCGCATTACTGGCTGTCCGAATTCCATCTTGATGGCCTGCGCGTTGATGCGGTCGCCTCCATGATCTATCTCGACTATTCGCGCAAGCACGACGAATGGCTGCCCAATAAATACGGTGGTCGCGAAAATCTGGATGCCATCGAATTTCTGCGTGAAATGAACGCCATGGTGCATGAGCGCTTCCCCGGCGCGCTGACCATCGCCGAAGAATCTACCGCTTGGCCCATGGTCTCACGCCCTGTTTATCTTGGTGGACTAGGGTTCTCCATGAAGTGGAATATGGGCTGGATGAACGACACACTCAGCTATATTCAGCAAGACCCCATCTATCGCCGTTATAACCACAACAGCCTTACTTTTGGTCAGCTTTACGCCTACACCGAAAACTTTGTTTTGCCGTTCTCGCACGATGAAGTCGTGCATGGCAAACAATCGCTGCTCGGCAAAATGCCGGGCGATGCCTGGCAAAAATTCGCCAACTTGCGCCTGTTGCTAACTTATCAAACCTGTAGTCCAGGCAAGAAACTCACCTTCATGGGCAATGAGTTTGGTCAGGGTCGCGAGTGGTCGGAACAGTGGGGGCTGGACTGGAATCTGCTGGAAATTGATTGGCATGTGGGGGTCAATAAAGCAGCCCGTGACCTGAACCGACTCTACCGTGATTTACCGCCGCTGCACGACCTCGATTTTGACGTTGAAGGCTTTGCCTGGATCGACTGTCACGACGCCGATCAATCGGTTCTCGCCTTCCAACGCCGCGACCGGCAAGGCCGCTCGGTAGTCGTCGTGCTCAATTTCACTCCGGTGACGCGCACCGGCTATCGAATCGGCGCACCCGCCGCCGGCTTCTGGCGTGAAATTTTCAACAGCGACTCCGCGCTCTACGGCGGCAGCAATGTTGGCAATGGTGCCGGCCTAATCTCCGAGGATTTTGCTTGGATGGGCTACCCGCATTCGCTGGTCGTAACCCTGCCGCCATTGGCCGGGGTGATTCTCTATCAGGACTAATGCATGCCCATTGACGTCACCTGCCATTTCTTACAGGACGGCCGGTGTCAGTCGATTGCGTTCGAGAAGTTTTAGCCACGAGGCGTTTTAGCCACGACGCGTTTTAGCCAGTAAGGCTGCAACTCCTCGTGGCCATCAGGCCATCCCTTAACTCTTGTCATCAGCGGTAGTCGCTGCCTTGGGTCGTATCGAAGATTGAAGCGAGGTGG
>CAYWXO010000006.1:11208-17958 GCA_964462255.1 uncultured Thiobacillus sp.
GCATAGACCGCGTTCGGGTATTCCGGCCTGCCCAGGCTGCCGTTATAACGTCCCAGCGCACGGAACAGATCGCCGCGTTCAATATCAAGGTAATGCCGCAGGATCGTGACGCCGTAGCGCAGGTTGGTGCGCAGGTGAAACAGATTATGCTCAGGTGCGCCAATGACCTTGATCCAGAATGGCATGATCTGCATATAGCCTTGCGCCGTCGCACTAGAAACGGCGTATTTGCGAAATCCACTTTCCACTTCAATCAAACCGAGCACCATTTCCGGGTCAAGGCCGGCACGTATCGATTCGTAATGCAGCGTATTCAAAAAGTCGCGCCGATATTCTGCGTCGGGAATACGCCGTTGCAAGCGGCGCGACATCTCGGCCAACCAGGCTTTAACCTCTGGCGTATCAGCAAAAGCGGCCTGTCTCACCGCGGTGTCGGCAACGGCTTTTGATAACTGCGATTTAACGCTGGCGGACAGCGGTTCATACATTTGCGCCCCCGCCCACGCATTGCTACCGGCAAAAACGATCAGGCACAGCGCCCCAAGGCACCTAAGCCTTCCAGGCCACCTAAGCATCCCAAAACTCCTACGCGTTTTAATCGCTGCCTGCAGCGTCTTCAGCCGATGCTTCGACACGTCTCCACCTGCTTCAAAATAAACGCAAGCGCGCTTTGCTGGGCTATTTTTGTGCCCGCCGCATCAGTGCGCGCCTGATATTCCAACATGCCTTCCTTGAGGCCGCGATCACTCACCACCACGCGATGCGGCACGCCAATCAATTCCATATCGGCAAACATCACGCCGGGACGTTCATCCCGATCATCCAGCACCACATCCACGCCGGCCGCCATCAATTCTTTGTAGAGCCATTCTGCCGCCTCGCGCACTGCCTCGCTGCGTTTCAGGCCGAGCGGCACAATCGCCAATTCAAACGGTGCCATCGATTGCGGAAAAACAATGCCGCGATCATCGTTACCCTGCTCAATCGCCGCCCCCACAATACGCGACACGCCTATGCCGTAGCAGCCCATCACCATCACCTGCGATTTACCATTTTCATCGAGGAATTTGGCGTCCAACGCCTGTGAATATTTCGTGCCCAGCTTGAAGATATGGCCGACCTCAATGCCGCGACATAAATCCAGGTCGCCGGCACCATCCGGGCTGGCATCGCCCACCACCACATTCCGAATATCCACCGCTACCGGTTCCGGCAAGTCTCGGCCAAAATTAACGCCGCTCAGATGGTAACCATCTTCATTTGCACCACAGGTGAAATCATGCATGGCCACTACGGCGCGATCAGCAAACATCGGCAGATTGAGTCCCACCGGGCCAATCGAACCAATCCCGCATCCCAACGCCGCGCGAATTTCAGCTTCACTGGCGAATTCAAGCGGATTCAGCACGCCCGCTAATTTAGCGGCTTTAATTTCATTAAGCTGGTGATCGCCGCGCACCAATAAGGCCACCAAGCGGTTTTCTCCTTGTTTCGCTGCGTTTTCGCTCGCCACGCCGCGCACAATCAACGTTTTAACCACCTGATCCGCCGCAACATGCAAGGCCGCCGCCACCTCGTCCACCGTATGATGTCCCGGCGTGGCAATCTTGCTTAAGGTTTGCGTCGGCGCAGAACGCACCGTGGCCGGTGCCATTGCCTCCGCCATTTCGACGTTTGCGGCGTAATCCGAGCCAGGACAAAAAGCAATGGCATCTTCACCCGAATCCGCCAGCACATGAAACTCATGCGAACCCGAGCCGCCAATCGCACCGGTGTCGGCAGCTACCGCACGAAACGTCAAGCCTAAACGGGTGAAAATGCGACTATAAGCGGCGTACATAACACGATAGGTCACCTCCAGGCTGTCTTCATTCGGATGAAAGGAATAGGCATCTTTCATCAAAAATTCACGCGCCCGCATCACGCCAAAGCGCGGCCGAATCTCATCGCGGAACTTGGTTTGCACTTGATAAAAATTGACCGGCAATTGCTTATAAGAACGAATTTCTTTGCGCGCCAAATCGGTAATGACTTCTTCATGCGTCGGCCCGAAGCAGAAATCGCGCTGATGACGGTCCTTAATCTTCAGCATCTGCGGCCCAAACAGCGCCCAGCGCCCCGTTTCCTGCCAAAGCTCAGCCGGTTGCACGGCCGGCATCAACAATTCAATTGCGCCGGCACGATTCATTTCGTCCCGCACAATCGCTTCCACCTTGCGCAAAATACGCAGCCCCAACGGCATCCAGGTATATAAACCCGAGCCCAGCCGCTTAATCAAACCGGCGCGTAACATCAAACGATGACTGGCGAGTTCGGCTTCAGCCGGGGCTTCTTTACTGGTGGAGAGAAAAAATTGAGAGATCCGCATGATAATTTGGCTGCCAAGCGATAAAAAGAAGGAGATTTTAGCAGCCGCACCGGCGGTGAATGGTTTTCAGGTGCGCTTCAACGTAAGTGGGAAAGCTCTTTGTTGATCATTTCGATATTCTTTTCGTGCATGCGCACCGCATCGGTCAACTTGCTGAGATCGACACCCGGACGGCCACCGCTTTGATTCAGTTCTGTGCGGGCTGTCGCCAAATTACGCTCTTCATTGCGCATTTCGTCCTGCAGCAGTTTTAAGCGCATATCGTCGCGCTTCCGCTGCGTGCTTTTGTCCACTTTGGGAAAATAACTGGGGGTGGCAATTTTTCCACTCGGCTTGGCAGGGGAAGCTGGCGAGGAGGATGGAGTTGGCGAGGGCGGGCGAGAATAATCCGGAATAATCAATTTCGGCTTCATGCCAGGGCGCGGCATATTGGTATAAGTCACCAAGCCATTTTCATCGACAAATTTATAAATCTCCGCGTGGCTCGGGCCGGCTGGCAGAAGAAAAACACTCACCACGCCAATAATGGAAAAAAAGGTGGGGAAAACAGCGCGCGGTAAAAATAACCGTAACCGGTGCAACGATAGACATAACATTAAAGACATGGATTTGATCTGAATTGGGCGCTGCGCAAGATTATCCTGAAATCTCAGGCAACGTGAACCTGATTGCAGTTCAATAAATCCATCCTTTAGTGATCGATTTTTACCGCCTCACTTCCCTTGCAAAATCAAACCACTAAAGGCGGAAGCGACTCACCGCAGAAGTCAGATGGGTCGAAAGCTCAGTCAGCGTTGCCGCCGCCTGCGCGGAGCTTTCCGAGGCGCTGCGGTTACTTTGCGCCATGCGTAGAATTTCCTGAATACGACTGACGATATCGCGGCTGGATTCGTCCTGTTTAGCACGAATATCGTCAATGGAATGAATTTGGTTGGTCAGGCTGCTAACGGCCTGCGTGATATCCAAAATAGCCCGATCGCCTTGTCGGGCTTTTTCCACCCCTTGCGTCACTTCTTTTTGTGCCAATTCCATGGCGTGAACGGCCTGCGCAGTTTCATTCTGAATAGTCACCACCGTCGTGGAAATCTCGCCGGTGGCCCGCGTCGTCCGTTCGGCCAATTTACGCACTTCATCCGCCACCACCGCAAAACCGCGGCCCTGCTCACCGGCGCGCGCCGCTTCGATGGCTGCGTTCAAGGCCAGCAAATTAGTCTGGTCGGCAATATCCTTAATCACACTCACAATCTGACCAATCACATCGGAATGTTCCCCTAATGAACCAATCATGCCCGAAGTCTGATTAACCGAATGTGAGATAGCCGAAATACCGGCCACCGCGTCACTGATCACGCTTTGTCCTTTGCGCGCCAGGTCGCTCGCCTGATCCGCCGAACGAACCATATCGCCAATGTAGCCGCCAATTTCATCGACTGCTTGCGTTAAAAAATTGGCTGCCGCGTTGGCATTCTGCGCACTTTGTTCTTGTCGATTAGAAGACGCCGCCACATTTTGGCTGTTATTGGTCGTTCCATTCGCCGCCAGACTGATTTTGTCGGCCGCACCACGAATTTCGCCGACGATCTGATTGAATTCGGCGGACATGCGATTAAACGCAACCGCGACCTGACTGAACTCGTCCTTGCCGGTAATCTTGACGTTTACCGTCAAGTCGCCTTGCGCCAGCCGCGTTGCAGCGGCTTCGAGGTTGCCCGCCCCCCGCACAATGGATGCACGAATCACCAAACCCAGCACGATCGACAACAGCAGGCCCACGCCGACCCCCACGCCGTAAACCAAGAGCAGAACGTTATTCACTTTTTCGGTTTTTGCGCGATACGCGCCAGCTTCTGCAGTCAGATGGTCAATCAGCGCGTCAGTCGCAACCAGAACACGCGCAAAAGAAGGATCCATCACATTAGCGCTGAGCTGGTCCGCCTCATCAAAACTTTCACTGTTCAGCAAGTCACGCATCTTTCCGATGCCATTGACGCCAAAATCCGTCCGCACGGCTATGTAATCTTGCAATAATTTTCTTTCTTGCTCAGAAAGCGGTTGCTTTTGATACGCCTCCAGCGACTCGCTAATGGTGCGTATCCTTTTATCCACGCGATCAAAAATTTCTTGTGCCGCAAAACCATCTTCCAGCAAGCGCGCTTGAAAAATGTCGTTGCGCATTTGAAATTGCGTCAGACGCACTTGTTGCAATTGATTAATCGAAAGCAGGTGACGATCAAAAACGACCATCAAGGCTTGGCTGCTATTGTGCAACCCCCACCCGCCCAATAAACCGCCCATCAACAGCAAGAGCGATGTAATCGCGGTCAACGCAATCAATCGGGTACCTATTTTCAAATTATCAAGAAATTGCATGCATGCTCTCCAATGGGGGCAAAAAACTGAAAGCCGCTTTTACGCGAAGCTTGCGTAACCTTACCAAGCAAAATACAGAATCGGTGAACTCGTTTTCAATCGCCTTGCTTTACATCAAATTTTTTCGCTTGAAAGGCAAAAGGCGCTATTTATCAGGGCAAATTTGTTCTTACGCTAACCCATTGAACTATCGTGCATGTCGGTTCAGAAGCGTAGGTCGCGTTAGCGTTAGCGTAACCCGACACATGAGAAGAAAAGTGAACGCACGCCCGGCTACCCACAAAAAAAGAGCGGCATCGGAAACCGATGCCGCTTGAAAAACCGCCATTGCGGCGGTCAGGGAGGTTAGTAGGGACTGCATGCTCTCGCGCATAAATGCAGCAAGATCAGAATTTCGTGGGAGTGAACGATACTCCAAAATTCACCGAATTTCATCACTTTTTAAAATTTTTCATGCACTAAATTTGTCCATTTGAGTTTCCATTTGCGCGAAGCCAAGCCGAACCAACCGCCCAAAACCGAACTGTCTTTTGCCTTGCCTTGATCACGATCAGTTCGTATTCTTGCCCCGCCTTGTCCTGCCTCTCCCGGCCCGCCTACAATTCAACCCGTTCAAATCGAGTAATTCTCATGACCCAATTTACCGCCCTTCTCGAAAAATACAGCAAACCGGGGCCGCGCTACACCTCGTATCCCACCGCGCCTTATTTCCACACCGGCTTTCAAGAAGCGGACTGGATCAATGAACTGCAAACTTCGCAAGACGCCTCGCGCGGTTTATCGCTCTATGCCCACATCCCCTTTTGCGACACACTCTGTTATTACTGCGGCTGCAACATGGTTGTTACCGGTGATTACAGCAAGGCAGACAATTATCTCAATCATATTGAACAAGAAATAGCACGGGTCGCCCAGATGACCGACCCAGCGCGGTTAGTCAGACAGTTACATCTCGGCGGCGGCACGCCCACCTACCTCAAACCCGATGACATTCGTCGTTTAATGTCGATGTTCCGCTCACGCTTCACAATCGCGGCCGACGTTGAAATGGGCTGCGAAGCCGATCCACGCGAATTGACGCGCGCCCACCTGGAAGCGCTGCGCGAGTCGGGCTTCAATCGCTTATCGCTTGGCGTGCAGGATCTGGATGAAAAAGTCCAACTCTCGGTTAACCGCGTGCAACCGGAAGCCATGATTGAACAAGTTTATCGTTGGGCGCGGGATCTCGGCTTCCACAGCATCAATATGGATTTGATCGTCGGCCTACCGCACCAAAACACCACTAGCTTCGCCCACACCTTGAACCGCGTTTTAGACTGGGCACCGGATCGTTTCGCCATCTTCGCCTACGCGCATGTGCCCTGGATGAAAAAGCATCAAAAACTGATCAACGAAACGGAGCTGCCCAGTTTCGCCACGCGCCTGGATTTGCAACAGTTGATCCATGATCGCCTCGGTGCGGCTGGCTATCAGAACGTCGGCATGGATCACTACGCCAAACCTGGCGATGAAATGATCAAAGCGCAAAAGAACAAAACGCTCTGGCGCAATTTTCAGGGCTACACCACCCACAAACATTGCGATATTTACGCGTTCGGTGCCTCCAGCATCAGTCAGACGCATGATGTCTATATGCAAAACGAGAAGAATCTCAAGCAGTATCAGGACATTGTCGCCTCCGGCCATCTGCCGGTGGAGCGCGGCTTACGCCTAACCCATGAAGATCACCTACGCCGCGATTTAATTACCCGCATCATGTGCGACATGGAGCTGGACACCGAAGCGTTTGCTGCCGAATGGGGCATCAATTTCCCTGAAAAATTTGCCGATGGCTTGGCCGAATTGCCCGCCATGGAAGCGGATGGCCTGGTGCAATTGCAGCCCGGTCGCATCATCGTGACGCAACTGGGCAGCTTATTTCTACGCAATATCGCCATGGGGTTTGATGCCTACTTGAAAGAAGCCGCGCAATCTTTGGGCCAACAACCGCGCTATTCACGCACCGCTTAAAG
>CAYWXO010000006.1:18058-36253 GCA_964462255.1 uncultured Thiobacillus sp.
AAGAAGCCGCGCAATCTTTGGGCCAACAACCGCGCTATTCACGCACCGCTTAAAGGTTAACGAGAAGAACGTCTGAACGGCATGCGCCGTTCAGACGTTCTTTGCTTCTACTATGACAATATTTTAGGGAATAAACGACAGGAATGATTCTTGTTGTTCAGCCACTGGCCCGCCCATAATCTCCCCAACCTTACCGCCCATCAAACCGCCCATATTCTTGGCTTTCAGGTTAGACACGTAAACCTTGCCATCCGATTTTTCATAAACGCTAATCGTGCATGGCATCATGACCGAGACCCAGCGATCTTCATCATTGGCCAGTAATTTACCGGCATGATGCGGTTCGCACAGCTCAAGCAAGGACACCGGCAACACCACCGGCCCACCATGTTTGCGTATTACTTGATCCAACTTTTTCGGCTCGCTGATATTCCAGCCTTTCTGACGCGCACGCTCAGAAATTACCTTGATCGTTTCTTCCATGTTGTAAGGGCTGGCACGCTCTTGCACCATCGCCGAACGCATCATAGAAGAGCAACCCACTGTTGAAAGCAACAGCACCGTAATAACACTTAATTTAATTAAACCACGCATGACAACCCCCTTGTACCCTGATTAAACCGAGATGACCGGCCTTTAACCTGCAAGACCGGCCGCTGTGCAATGCATTCGTATATAAGAATATTATAATATTCAAACAGAAAATGCACGACTCACGGTTCATCGGCGCGGAAAGCGCTGCGGCCTGTTTCGGCAACGCAAAACTCAACCGCTCAAACACTAAACCGCTTAAACACTCAAATCGGGTGGGTCAGCCGGCGGCGCTCGCGTTCCATATCGCGCAGGCCTTGAAAATGGGTTGCCTCACGCGCGAGTAGTTTAGGTTGCAATGCCATCAACAACTCAGCGGTGGCCACGGCATCCGCCAAAGCGCTATGGCGCGCATAGTTAGTAATGCCGAAAAAAGACATCCATTGATCCAACGAACGATGACTGCGCGCCAATTCCGGGTAAAGGGCCGGTGCCACGTACGCCAGATCCGCCCACGGCTGTTTCATTTTGAAGCCGAGAAATTGACGCATGGCGCGGCCGATCATGGTTTCATCGAATTCAACATGAAACGCAACCAAGGGATCACGGCCAACAAATTCTAAAAAGGTCAGCAGCGCATCAATTGGTGGCACGCCTTCTGATTGCGCCGTGCCACCAATGCCATGAATCAATATGTTTTGCTTATCGCTGACGCGCTGTTGCTGCAAGACAATTTCAAGACTATCACCCAAGGCAATCTTGCCATGACTTAGCGCAACCGCCCCAATCGCAATAAGCCGATCTTTATTGACATTTAAACCACTGGTTTCCACATCCACCACCACATAACGGCTGCGGGTCATCGGTGTGCGGATATCGCATTCGGGCAAAGCACGCCATTGCGCTAATCGAGCGGCTTGCGCTTCGGAAAATTGGGGATTGCTACCGAATAGTGAACCTAATACCGAACCTGATACTGATCCCCATAGCGAACTCATCAGCGACATGGTTAAACCTGGTAGTCCAGCGCCAACTTGGTTTGCAATTTGCGCGCCTGCCGAAACGCTTCTCGCAAAATACGGCTATCCAGCGGGTTAAGCGTATCCGGGTCCACTTTATTAGTCAGCGTCTCGCCGGCCTGGCCCTGTTCATGGTGCAGCCGCAGCCGCAGCAATTGGATGTATAAAAACGCATCGCAATAAGCATCGACATCCTGTGCGGATAAGCGCAACTTCTCCCCCGCCTCACGCAAACGCTGCAAGGTATTGGTGGCACCCACCGCATGGCCAAGACTGAAAATGCGTGCCGCATCGACGAAAGGCGTAATACCGTTCAACTTCAGGTCGATGGTATGACCGTCCCCGGTGACAAAATCGCGCACAATGCCCAGCGGCGGCTTATTGCGCAGTGCATTAACCGCTAATTGATGCAGAAAACGCGTATTTTTCGGCGCATTTTCGCCCAGCCAGCCGCGCAAACCATCGCTCAAGCTGAAGTCGCCAAACAGCGGCCGGAAATCGAAAAAGATAGTTGAATGCAGCAAATCCATCGGCGCACCATGATAAATCCACTTATCAAAGGTATTTTTCCACTCCGCCAGCGATAAACACCACTTCGGGTTAGACGCCATAACCTCGCCGTTGCACAGCGGAAAACCACACTCCGCCAGCGCCAGATTGATACGTTTAGCAAACGGCAACAGGATGGCGCGCACGGCCTCACTCTCCCTGAGCGCATCGGCGGCAGAACCCGCCCCCTGCGGCACTTTGAAAATAATGCCGTTATCCTGATCAGTGTTCAGCGTTTGTTCCAGCCGGCCTTCAGAGCCCAACGCCAGCCAGCAGAACTCCACTTGCCGTGCGGCAGCATCCCCTTCCAGCTCTAATTCAATGATGCGATGCGTCAACAAATCATTAAGGGTAGAAATAATCTGCGTCAACTGCTCCGCCGTCACCCCTTGCGCCAGCATGTTGTGCGCCAATTGGCGAATGTCTGCGGCGGCATGTTTCAGCGTATCCAAGTCATGCGCTTTACGGATAATGCCACTCAACTGACGCAGGCCGACCCGTTGCAAGGTGAACAAATCCTTTTCCGACAGCAAGCCAACCAAACGGCCATTTTCTTCCACCAAAATATGACGAAAACCGTGCTTGGCCATCACCAGCGCGGCTTCATAGGCGAGCGCATGCGGCGGCAGCGTAATGGGATCCGGGCTCATCACGCTGCTAAACGGCAGCGTCAAATCCAGATTCGGCAGCGTCACCCGGCTTAACACATCGTGCAGCGTAAAAATGCCGATGGGTCGTTGCTGCCCATCCACCGCCACCATGGAACCAATGCCAAGTTGGCTCATGGTTTCCAAGACTTGGCGCATCGGTGTATCAGGCGTGCACGTCACCGGTTCGCGCCGAATAATCGCCGAAAGCGGCGTGGTCATCGACTGCTGTTCCGAGGAAGATTTAGTGTATTGCGCTTGGATGACTTGCTTGGATTGTTCCAGCAGATTCGCTAAGCGCCGCGTGCAGAAATCATGAAATGCGCGGCACTTATGCAGCAACTCATGAAAATCGTCTGCCGACAATTCATAGCAAAAGGTATCCACCCCTGCCTTGTACGTGCTGTTCACCGGCCGTTTGGAGAGCAGTGCGCCAAGGGGAAAGCACTCGCCTTCGTGCAATTCCAGCCAAGCGGCATCATCCTGCGCGCGCACCACGTCTTGCTCACCGCGAATTTCGCCCTGCTTAATGATAAAAAATCGCTCAACCTGTTCATTTTCCGGCGAAAGAACCGTTTCTCCCTTACTGTAATAACCTAACTTTAAACGTTCGGCCATCCAGACGAGGTTTTCATGCGGCATGCTGTTAAATGGCGCAAAACGAGACAAATGTTCAACGGTAGCAAGAATGAGGGTATTGGGGGCTGCCATGAGAATGAGATAAAAAGTGAAAAAAACAGCAGGCAGAACGCATGCTATAGAACGCTAAAAACTGAAAAGCTTGGCAAATCAGACGAAACCAGAAAATCCGCTGTAGGTATCGGCCGATCTATCCATCGACAAGCCGGCTACATCCTTGCCGCTGAAGCTGAAATTAATGTGCGAAGGATCAATGGTGCCGGTGGCAGTGTCGTTCTGCCGAATATTGAACAAAACAGTCGCCGTCATTTCCTTCTCGTCGTAATACACCCCGAGCGGAAGGCGTTCAATCGCCACCTCAGAATCATTCACCTGCATGTCATAGTTGTAGCCATCACCGCGCCCCGTGCCGCTAGCGCGTTCGATGCTCCAGTTGAACACGTTCTCAATTGAACGCTGATCCATCGGCTTGCTGAATTGAAACACCATGGAAAAGGTCTGCTGCGCGCCGGCACCGGCGGTGGTCAAATAAGAATTCAACCCGGCAACCTGCGTGCCCGGCCCTAACTTTGTCGAAAAATTGCCATAAATTTCACTGGCATAAGTTGCCACCATCTTGGGGTTGGATTTCTCATAAATGTATTGCTGAAGATTTTTCCCTAATACTTCATCATTTTTTAATAGCCCTTCCACTACATCAACCGCGCCGGATTTATCGCCACTATCCACCAACGCGTAGCCCATTTCTGAATAGGCTTCCCAATAGTCATCCTTGGCGTTAATCGCATCCTGAAATGCTTGAATGGCAAAATCGTAGCGCTCTTGTTTGGCATACACCTGACCGATACCAAAACTGCCAAACCCATCTTTCGGCGATAACTGCTTGACCATTTCGAATTGTGCCTTGGCCTCATCCAGCCGACCGGCCGCCAAATAACCCTGCCCCAGCGAATAGCGATTAGGCGCACTGGGATTGTTTTTCACCGCCAACGCATAAGACGCTGCCGCTTCATCGTAACGCTTTTCGGTGGTGTAGATATTGCCAAGCAAAGCATGTAGATCATCGCGCTTCGGGTCAATCTTCAACGCGTTTTTATACGACTCTATCGCTTCCTCCGGCTTGCCCTGTTTAACCTGCGTCCGCGCCATATAGTCATGCGCATTAATGGCAGTATCCGATCCCGGTGCCAAACGAACCGCCTTCTTGAAATTCTCCGCTGCCCCTTCGTAATTCTTGTTGGTGTAATTGGTCAGGCCTTTATCCAGCTCTTGCAATGCAATGTTAGCCAAGCGCTCAGACTTGTTGCCCATGCTACCGAATATCGCAGAGGCCAACACCGACGCCTGCGAAGACGCCGCGCTGCTTGTTGCACCACTTAGAATATTCGACATTTCTGTGATCCTTTCAGTTATCGCTCAGCGCGACTTGACGCATTTCGTCCGTTCTACCCACGCTATTTTATGCGCAGATAATTGATCTTTAGCCTATTTTTTGCTTTCTGGCAAAGCTAATTTGTGGCAGCCCATGTTTAGGTCGGCCCGCACTTAGGTCGCCGCATTTGATCAGCATCGCTAAAGTACATTCCCTTTTGATGCAATAGGCGGCAAAATTCGCGGCTAAGCGCACCGTTGTCTCACACCTCCGCCCCCCCTTTTTTCTCATACAGACTGTTTCCTATTTTGAAACCTGCTTTGACCATCACATCATCAGCACCTTTGCCACCAGCACCTTTGCCATCAGCCCCGGCTAACCTTAAACAAAGGTTCACGCCTCAGGCGCTCGTTCTCGCGGCTTTGCTCTGTTTACTGCTGATGTTCGGCTATTTTCTGCACGCCAGTCACCAACAGGCCATCCATGCGGCTGAAGTATCGACACGCAATCTGGTCTCGCTAATCGAATCACGCGTATCAAGCGACATGGCCCGAATCAATGGCACCCTCGCTTTTATCGCGCGTGAAATGTTGCCGCAGCAGGTGCAACGCCTTTCCACCGTGGAACGAACGGCTGAATCCTCGCGGCTGTCGCAAATTGTCAGTAATTTCCCTGCGATAGCCGGCATCTACATTTTCGACCAGGCAGGCATGCTCATCCTTTCCTCGTCACCCAACACCGAACCCTTTAGCATTGCCGACCGTCCGCATTTCCAAATGCTGCGCGACATGCCGCACGTACAGAATAATTTTTCTGAAGCCTTAATCGCGCGTGCCACCGGAAAATGGTCCCTGGTGCAATCACAAGCCATTCGCGATGAATCAGGCCAATTTCTCGGTGTTATTAACGCCCTTATTCACCTTGACCACTTCGCCCACTTATTCAGCAGCGTCAATGTTGGCGACGGCGGCTTAACCTTGCTGCGGCGCAGTGACAATTTCAATTTAATCCTGCGCACGCCGCGCCTCAATGAAAAAGATTTTAATCAAGCGATCCCGCCTGACAACCCGATTCGTCAGCGCATTGAAGCCGGCGACAAGTCCGGCACACTCACCCTTAATGCAAGTACTGATGGCATCAAGCGACTCGTCAGTTTTATTAAACTGGATCAAGCCCCGTTCTACGTACAAGTCGCGGAGGCAGAATCGCACTATCTAGCCAACTGGCGCGAACAATTCTTTGGGCTCATTCTGGTAGCGCTTACTTTGGTATTCATTTTTAGCATCGCCATATACCACCTGCGCCGCACAGAAATTCGTGCTAGCCACGCCGCCCAGCAACTTGCCGACAGCGAAACACGGTTCCGGCGCATATCGCAAACTTCGCCTTCCGGCATCTGGCAAACCGACACGCTCGGCGCCAACACCTATGTCAGCGAGCGCTGGTGTGAAATTACCGGCATTTCTGCCGAGGCGGCGCGCGGTGACGGTTGGGTGCAACTCCTACACCCCGATGACCGCGAACGCGTCTTGCAAGAATGGTCTATTGCCACGCAGCGTAAACATGTATCTTTTCAAAGTGAATTTCGTTTTATCGCTGCCGACAATCGCCTGATTTGGGTACTTTGCCTGGCGAAGCCCGAAACTGATGAACTCGGTGAATTATCCGGCTGGATAGGAACCATCTCAGACATCACAAAACAAGTCCAGATGCGCCAACAACTGGCCGATAACGAAAACTTGAAATCGACCATTCTCGATTCTGTGCCAGCTGAAATTGCCGTACTGGATCGCAACGGCTTTATCGTCGCCACCAATGCCGGCTGGCGCGCTTTTTCCCGGAATAATAATACTGATCCAAAGTACGCATCCGACCACGCCTTTATTGGCGTTAATTATTTGACGGCCTGCCAGAACGCCGACGGCACGTTAACCGATGAAATGAAGGCCGGCTTCGAAGGCATTCGCGCAGTCATTGACGGCCGTTCTACCCATTTTGATTTTGAATACCCCTGTCACACCCCTACCGCAAAACGTTGGTTTACTATGTCGGTAACTCCACTAGGTGGCGGCGATAATGGTGTCGTCATTGCCCATACCGACATCAGCGCGCGCAAAGAGGCAGAAATCGTCTTGCATGAAAATGCGGCAGCCTTACAACGTTCCAATCAAGAACTTGAACAATTCAGCTACAGCATTTCGCATGACATGCGCCAACCGCTGCGCATGATTTCCAGCTACCTGCAAATTCTGCAACGCAGCCTAGGCGATTCCCTGGATGACGAAAAACGCGAATACCTCACCTACGCGCTGGACGGTGCCAAACGGCTAGATTCGATGTTGCTGGGCCTACTGGAATATTCGCGCGTCGGCCGCAAAGGCGAACCCCCGATATGGCTAGACAGTCGTGCCGTCCTCGATGAAGCCATGCTGTTTTTGCGGCCGCTGATTGCCGAAGCGGCTGCCCACATAGAAATCAAGGGCGAATGGCCGCGCATTCCAGCCAGCCCGGATGAAATGCTGCGCCTGCTGCAAAATCTGCTGGCCAATGCACTCAAATTTCGCGTTGCTGATCGCGCACCCCAGATTATCTTGCAAGGCGAAGTTACGCAGGATCTATGGCATTTAAGCATCAGTGACAATGGCGTCGGCATCCAAACCGACCAAATAAACCGGCTGTTCCAGGTTTTTCAGCGCCTGCAAAGCCGCGCAGACTATGAAGGTACCGGCATTGGTCTAGCCTTATGTCGAAAAATTGTCGAACACCACGGCGGACGAATTTGGGCTGAATCTGACGGCATCGGCTTAGGTAGCTGCTTCCATGTAGAAATATCGACAGCACAGGAAGCGTCTGTATGAATATGACCCCCAATACCCATCTATCTATTCTCATCGTTGAAGACGATCCGGGTGACTTTGCCCTGCTGCGCACGCAAATGCGCATGGCCGGTTTGATCAGCATTGGCGCAGGTAGCGGTGCGGCAGACGGCACGCAAAAGGAAGCCATCGTCTGGAGCACGACCCTTTCAGCCGGCATCGACATGCTGGCCAAACAATCATTTGACTTAGTGCTTCTCGACCTTAGCCTGCCCGATTCGGCCGGCTTGGCCACCTTGCGCACCATGCGCGCTGCCGCACCCGAGTTAGCCATCATCATTTTGACCGGCTACGATGATCAAGCACTGGCCAGCAACGCCCTTGAGGCAGGTGCGCAGGATTACCTGGTTAAAGGGCAGATGGATGGCGACAGCCTTCGCCGTGCCGTTCGTCATGCCTTGGTGCGCCGCAAACTTGAGCAAAAAGTCGCGCTGAATGAAGCACGATTTCGCGATTTTTCCTCCGCCGCCTCCGATTGGTGGTTCTGGGAAATGGATGCAAATTTGTGCTTTTCCTGGTTTTCAGCCAATGCCACGCAGGCCTTGGGCAACGCACCGGATAATTTACTAGGCAAACAACGACAAGAACTGGCCGCCGACATTCCCGAGGTGGAACGTGAGTTGTGGCAGCAGCACCTGGATGACCTAGCGCAGCATCGACCCTTTCAGCAGTTTGAATATCGCATTGAAAACCCGGATAAGAGCGTGCGCTGGCTGAGTATCAGCGGCGTGCCCATTATGGATGAAAGTGGCCGCTTTCTCGGCTATCGTGGCACCGGCAACAATATCACCGCCCGCAAACGCGCGGACGAAGAACTGCACCGTAACGAGCGCGTGCTCGCTACGGCGATCGAAGCCATAGGCGAAGCTTTCGCCCTCTATGACGGCAGTGATCGGCTGGTATTCTGTAATGAAAAATATCGCTCGCTCTGTGCTAATACAGAAGACTTACTTATACCAGGCGCTTATTACGAATCAATCTTACGTGAAGGCGTGCGGCGCGGCCTCCACCCAGAAGCAGGAGGCCGCACCGAAAACTGGCTTGCAGAACAAATGGCCACCCACTTGGCAGCCGATCAAGACAAAATTCAACAGACCGACAACGGCCGCTGGCTGCGCACCATCGAACGTAAAACCGTCGATAACCATATCGTCAGCTTTCGCGTCGATGTCACCGAACTGTATCGCGCCAAGGAAGCCGCCGAAGCCGCTAATGTCGCCAAAAGCCGTTTTCTGGCCACTATGTCGCACGAAATACGCACACCGATGAATGGCATTCTAGGCATGGCGCAACTGCTGCTGTTAGCCAATCTACAAGAATCGCAACGGCTTGATTACGCCCGCACCATTCTTAATTCTGGCCAGACGCTCCTTACCCTGCTGAACGACATTCTCGACTTATCGAAAGTCGAAGCCGGCAAACTAAACCTGGAAGCACGCGTCTTTGACCCGGCGCAAATTCTGCATGAAAACCAAGCCCTATTTGCCGAAGCAGCCGGCAGTAAAGGGCTGGCCATACACTATGAATGGCGCGGCACGCCGCAACGCTATCTGGGTGATGCGCACCGATTACGCCAAATGGTGTCCAACCTGGTCGGCAATGCGGTTAAATTCACCCAGCAAGGCGATATTCATCTTGACGGCCGCGAAATTGAGCGGCAAGACCATCATAATATTATTCGCGCCCTCATCGAATTCTCGGTCACTGACAGCGGCATCGGCATTCCACCGGCGCAGCAAGCTCTATTGTTTCAGCCATTCTCGCAAGCAGACACCTCAACAACGCGGCAATTTGGCGGCACCGGTCTAGGGCTTTCCATTGTGCGCAGTCTAGCGCGTTTAATGGAGGGCGAAGCTGGTGTTGAAAGCCAGCCGGGACGTGGCTCGCGCTTCTGGTTTCGGATCTGGGCACCCTGCGTTGACGCCGCCAGCGATGCTCGCCAAGCCGAAAGACACCTGGAAGTGACCAGCGGTGGCGCACAAACCGGCCAGCCGGTCGGCAAAGTGCTGGTGGTGGAAGACAACCCAACCAACCAAAAAGTCATCTGCGCCCTGCTGGATGCACTCAAGTTATCCTACCAAATAGCAGCAGATGGACAGCAAGGGTTCGACCTTTTTACGCAAGCCAATCCGGCTGATAGCGCCACTTTAGTGCTGATGGATTTGCAAATGCCGGTATTGGATGGTTACGCCGCTACCGAAAAAATTCGCCAATGGGAGCTCGCCAACGGCCGCCCTCGCCGCCCAATTATTGCCCTCACCGCTGACGCTTTTGAAGAAGATCGGCAACGCTGCTTTGCCGTTGGCATGGATGATTTTCTCGCCAAACCGCTCGATCTGGAAAAACTCACCATCACCTTACGTCGCTGGTTGGATGCCAGCCCTGGCAAGGTGATTCCTGTCCTGCCGCAGCGGCGAGTTGCGTCTGATGCTGCGTTAAGTATCTTCTCCGTGCAAACCTTGTTGAATCAGCTGGGCGACAACGAAGAACTCGCGCGGCTGATTGTGGCCTCCGCCATGGATGACATTCCCAACTATTTCAACACGTTGGATGCCGCGCTGATCGCCGCTAGCAGCAAAGATGCGGAACGGGCGACGCATACCTTAAAAGGCTTGGCAGCCCAAATTGGCGGCATGCGCTTCTCTGACAGCGCAAAACAGGTCAATGCTCTGATTAAACGAGGTGATCCATTAGAACCTGACCATGTCGTGTGGCTCAAAGAAGAATACGCGCTCTTACTCGAAGCCCTCCGCAAATGGCTGTAGTGTGGCGATGCGTAAACACCTGACGCAATCACTGCATCGCCTGCGCTATCCCAGTCGCTACCGGCAACTAAACACCCTACTTGCTAACCAGACGTTAAACCGCGCGCAACTGCTTGATTTGCAGCAACGCGACTATGCAGCGATGCTGCAATTTGCCACTGCCAACGTGCCGTATTACCGCGAGCGCTTGAGTACCGCCAGCGGGGAAATCCCGATTCTGCGCAAAGAGGATGTGCGTAATAACCTGCAAGATCTACTCGCCGACAACGCCGATCCCACCACGGTGAAGCGCGGTCATACCGGCGGTTCAACTGGTAAACCCCTAACATTTTGGTACGACAACGCTAAGCATGAAGCGATGCGGGCCGGCATGATGCGCGGTTTCATGATGTCTGGCTGGCAACCCGGCGACAGAATCCTCAACTTCTGGGGCGCACGCCATGACGCGGCCAAAGGCGGCGTGTTTGGCCGCCACTGGGCTGACTGGATGAATGCGGAAAAAACCCTCATTGCCACTCAATTTGATGCAGCCACGCTGCAGGCATGGGCGCGTTTTGTGCAACGTTATCAACCGGTTCTGCTGTACGGTTACGCCTCGGCGATCAGCGAACTGGCACGATTTATTGTGGCCAATCAGTTGCCCATGCCCCGCAGTTTAATTGGGGTGTATTCCACCGCTGAAATTTTGACTGAGCCACAACGTGCGATCATGCAGCAAGCCTTTAACTGCAAGGTTTACAACCAATATGGCTGTCGCGAAGTGCCCAACATTGCCTGGGAATGCAAGCTGGGTAACATGCATGTATTTGCTGATCTGGTTCGCTTGGAATCGGTGCGTATCGAGCAGAGTGACCACTTGATTGTCACCTCCCTAACCAACCGGCTAATGCCGTTCATTCGCTACGATTTAGGCGATACCGGTGTGCTGATGGCTGGGCAAGAATGTGCGTGCGGCTCGCCTTTTCCCGTCATGGAAATGCAGATGTGTCGGCAAAATGACTGGCTACGCGGCCACGACGATCAGCGAATTCACCCCGGTATATTCAACCGCCTACTCGACGGCTGTCATGAAATTCAACAGTACCAATGGGTCCAAACACAGCGGCACCACCTCGACTTAAATCTGGTGACGTCAGCGCCGCTGCAAGCGGAAAAAATCGCCACTATCAGCGCAAAAGTAAACGCCGCTATGGGTGGCCCGGTGACGCTCAACCTACATTATCTGACTGAAATTCCACGCACCGCCGCAGGAAAACACCGTTATGTCATTGGCTTAGACTGAGCTTAACCTCATGTCATCAAGCCATAATCTGCACCGGCATGGGCGGTACACGCCAGATTTCACGGCAATATTCTTCGATGGTGCGGTCCGATGAAAACTTGCCCATGCGCGCCACATTGAGTATCGACATGCGCGTCCAGATGCGCTCATCTGCATAGGTGTGACTAACTGATTCCTGGCAGGCAATATAGCTGGCGTAATCGGCAAACAACAGATAATCGTCGCGACTGAGCAAGTGGTCGATTAGCGGGCGGAACAAACTGCCGTCGCCGTGCGAGAACAAGCCGCTACCGAGTAAATCAATCACCGCACGCAATTCCTCCTGACTGTGATAAATCTCCCACGGCCGATAACTTTCCGCTTTAACCCGTTCCACTTCCGGTGCAGTCAGGCCAAACAGGAAGAAGTTTTCTGCGCCAACTTCCTCGCGAATTTCCACGTTAGCGCCATCCAGCGTACCAATGGTCAACGCGCCGTTCATGGAGAACTTCATGTTGCCGGTGCCAGAGGCTTCCTTACCAGCAGTCGAAATTTGCTCCGATAGATTAGCGGCAGGGTAAATATGGTGTGCCACTTTGACATTGAAATCTGGAATGAAGACAACTTTCAGCCGTCCGGCAACATCGTGGTCACGATTCACCACCTCGGCGACGGAATTAATCAGCTTGATGATCAATTTCGCCATGGTATAGCCGGGGGCCGCCTTGCCGCCAAAAATGAAAGTGCGCGGCTGCAGCGCAATCGACGGATTACGTTTGATCCGGTTATACAAGGTAACAATGTGCAGCAAATTAAGGTGTTGCCGCTTATATTCATGAATGCGTTTAACTTGCACATCGAACAGACTGGTCGGGTCTAGCTGTATGCCGAGTCGCGCCGATACATAGCCGGCTAAATGGTGTTTACGCTCTAGCTTGACGGCACGCCAGCGCGCCTGAAACGCCGCATCATCGACATAACGTTCAATCTCGCGCAAACGATACAGGTCTTTCCCCCAACCCGGGCCTAAGGTTTCTGTAAGCAAATCCGATAAACCGGGATTCGACACCATCATGAAACGGCGCGGGGTTACACCGTTCGTTTTGTTCTGAAATTTTTCCGGCCAGACATCATGAAAGTCCCGCAAGACAGTTTCGCCTAACAAACGCGTATGCAGCGCCGCGACGCCATTGATGGCATGACTGCCGATGCAGGCCAAATGTGCCATGCGGATATAACGTGGCCCACTTTCGTCAATGATGGACAGGCGCGCGATGCGATCCTGATCAAACGGGTAGCGCAAGCGCATATCGTCCATAAAACGGCTGTTAATGGCGTAGATAATTTCCAGATGTCGCGGCAATACACTTTCAAACAGCGGCAACGGCCATTTTTCCAGTGCTTCCGGCAATAAGGTGTGGTTGGTATAAGAGAATGTCTTGCGCGTTATTTCCCAGGCGGAATCCCAAGCAAGGAAATGGACATCGACCAGTAGCCGCATGAGCTCGGCAATCGCAATGGTGGGATGGGTGTCATTCAACTGCGCCGCATATTTATCATGAAATTTTTCCAGCGGCTGGCCGGTGGAATGGAAGATGCGCAACATATCTTGCAACGAACACGAGACGAAAAAATATTGCTGCAGCAAGCGTAAACGCTTACCCATTTCCGCATCATCATTAGGGTATAGTACCTTAGATATAGTCTCCGAGCGCACTTGCCGCATCACTGCGCCAACATAATCGCCCTGATTAAAGGCCTGAAAGTCGAACGACTCCGCCGATTCCGCGCCCCATAAGCGCAGCAGATTCACCGTATTAACGCCGTAACCCAAAATCGGCGTGTCATGCGCGACACCGCGAAACACCTCATTCGGCAGCCAACGCACCCGTTGATGACCCTGAATATCTCGGTAATACTCAGTATGGCCACCAATGCCAATATCATAAACAATATTAGGGCGACGCACTTCCCATGGATTACCGTAATGCAGCCAGGTATCAGTCGATTCTACTTGCCAGCCCTGGCGAATTTCCTGATCGAAAATGCCGTATTCATAGCGAATGCCGTAACCCATGGCGGGAATCTGCAAGGTGGCCAGCGAATCCATAAAACATGCCGCTAAACGCCCTAGCCCGCCATTGCCCAAGCCGGGATCTTCCTCATATTCAATAATAGTATCGAGGTCAAGATTCAATTGCGCCATAGCCTGACGCACATTCTCGGTAATGCCTAAATTCAACAAATTATTGGCTAGGTGTGGGCCCGGCAAATATTCCGCAGATAAATAACAAACTGTACGGCAATTCGTTTTGGCATAGGTCTGCACCGTGCTGACCCAGCGATGTAATAAACGATCACGCAAGGTATAAGCCAGCGCCTGATAGTGGTCATTCGGCGTTGCTACTTGCAGGTAACGGCCTTGGGTATAAAAAAGATTATCCAAAAAGGCCCGTTTCAGGATTTCAACCGAATGGCCGGTGCGCGTACTTTCATATTTCTGCTCCGCACCCGGCGGAATGAGGGTGAGCGCGTCATTGTCCTGCATGATGTTATCCTGTAAGGCTGAATCAGTTGGTGGCTGCACGATTGACTGCGGCGCGAATACGTTGAATGGTAATTTCTACCGGTGCATTTTTCGACACCTCAAGGCCAAAACTGCGCGCAATTTCATTGATTTTGGCGGGATTCAACGGGACGCCGCCGGCATCAATTGCGTCCAGCATTGCGCTGGCCCGCTGTAATTCCGACGGCAATTTGCCATGAGGTTTAAAGAGTTGTAGAAGCCAACGCCGCATAGGGATCATCCACTACACCCACATGGGTTGATTTATTTCAAAATATCTTTGTAAAGCGCTTCTTCTTCCGCGCCCACTTCGGCCATTACTTTACCTAGATCACCCGGCAGGGTTTTCGCCAAATTGGTCAAATTCATGCGCACCACATAGAGATTTCCATCATTACCGTCAAACACCGTAGCGCGACACGGTAATGGCGGTGTTTTACCGCCGCCTACCTTAGCCACTTTTTCATTCGCATTGGGCGGACAAAGATGCACAATCTTCATGCGTTTGGCGGCCGCCTTTTGCGCTGGCGTCTGCGCATCATCCACACCGCCCACCTTCCAACCCCGCTTGCTTGCGTTGGCTCTAATCGCCTGTATCGTTTCTTCAAAACCCAACCTGGATTGGCGCATATCAAACATAACCGACATCATTTGCGCTTGTTGCAGCATGGCCTTTTGCATTTGCTCTGCACTAGGTGGTTGCTGCTGGGGTGTTATCTTGGGTTGTGGAGGCGTCTGAGCAAACGCTTGCGTCTGCACTAACGCGGAAAAACCTAAAGCAAGTAATGTTAATTTACAAGCTAATTTCATAAGAGTGCTCCTTATTAATAACGATTTAGTGCGAACGATGCGACTGGCTATCCCAGTCCTTCAGTACGTAATGCGCACCGCAATACGGGCAGGTTGCCTCACCATTTTCCTGTACTGGCAAGAATACGCGCGGATGCGAATTCCACACACTGTCCGCCGGCAGGGGGCAATGCAAGGGCAGATCGGCGGCGGTAACTTCAGTCGTTGCGATCGCACGTTGCGGGGTCGATAAATGAGCACTCATGGCGGTTACCTCCGGAATCAAACAGATATCAGATCGGCTAAACAGGCGCTAACCATTTCGCATGCGCGGGAGATCTACCCTGCACACAATCGAAATACAATGCCTGGAGTTTCGTCGTAATTGGCCCGCGTGTTCCGGCACCAATCATGCGATTGTCGAGTTCTCTAATCGGCGTCACTTCCGCCGCGGTGCCGGTGAAGAAGGCCTCGTCCGCGCAATATACTTCATCACGCGTGATGCGTTTTTCAATCACTGGAATACCGAGTTCACCGGCCAGTTGCACGATGGTGTCACGGGTAATGCCTTCCAGTGCAGAAGTCAGGTCAGGGGTATAAATCTTGCCATTGCGCACGATAAACACATTTTCACCGGAGCCTTCGGTAACAAAACCATCGACATCCAGCAGCAAGGCTTCCTGGTAACCGTCCATTTCCGCTTCGCGATGCGCCAAAATGGAATTCATATAATTGCCGTTAGCCTTCGCTTTGCACATGGTGATGTTGACGTGATGACGCGTAAACGACGATGTTTTCACGCGGATGCCATGTTCCAGCGCCTCTAGCCCTAAGTAAGCGCCCCATGGCCACGCTGCAACGATGACATGAACAGACAAAGTCTTAGCGGAAATCCCCATCGCTTCAGCACCGTAAAACGCCATCGGCCGCAAATAGCCGGATTTAAGCCCGTTATCGCGTACCACCGATTTATGTGCTTCGTTAAGGGTTGCTTTGTCGAAAGGCATTTTCATGCCGAGAATATGGGCCGAACGGAACAGGCGGTCGGTATGGTCTTGCAGGCGAAAAATAGAAGGGCCCGTGGGGGTTTCGTAAGCGCGCACCCCTTCAAATACACCCATGCCGTAATGTAAAGTATGCGTTAAAACGTGGGTGGTGGCATCACGCCAGGGCACCATTTTTCCGTCGTACCAGATGACACCATCGCGGTCAGCCATAGACATAATCAAAACTCCAGAATGCGCAAAAAAAAGGGGGCTATTTTAGCACGATCCGCGCCGTACTAAATGGCGCACCGATGCGCTGATGGCCTTACAGCGCGGTGAGCGTGCGTGCTCCTTATCGCCCCCCTGTGCTGATTGATGTTCTGGACGACGCTAGACGACGATTCACGTCATATCTTTCTAAGGCAAGGTGAGCAATTCAATCGCGTATTCAGAGAAATCAACCGACGAAGTAGCGGCCAATTCTGCTGCGCTATCTGGTTTTCGATCGTTTTCACTTTCGCGGTCGTTTCCATTAGAGGTCGGTTGACTGCGTGCCCGCGCCAATACCGATAAATTTGCGCCTGCCTGCGCGGCAACGCGATACACCGCGCCAGCGGGTTCTACACGAATAGCGTCGAGTGGGCGTTCGCTGGCGTAAACCACGATACGTTCAGCGCCGAACGGCGCACTCACCACCAAGCTGAAATCATCTTCTTCATTGGGCAATAGGTAAGTGACTCCGCCTTGAAAGTAATGATTAGGCCGGTAGGCATTCGGCAGTAATTGAAGTTGTGAGCCATCCGCCATGTGGTACAGGATGCGCGCATAAAATGGCTTATTCCCCCGCAGGTAAAACTGCATTTTTTCATTGTTGCGGTAACGCGCAATGCCGCCATCTTTACTTCGATCGCTGTACAAGCGCACATTGAGCGGCAAGGTTGGGTCATCCAGCATCGCCGCACCGACTTGCGCGAGGGTGTTTGAATCTGGGATCACTTCTGCACGCAGCTTGACTTTGAAACACTCGCCCAGCGTGGCATCGCGATACCAAGTGGCATGCGATTCACTCAAAATACGCACTTGTGCTTGCGCATAAGCACTCACTAAAACGCTAGCCACCTTATAGGCTTGCGCCTTGCCTTCGTTACGCACTTCCACTGTGTCGTAACGCGTTTCGCTGCGAATGCGCGTCGCGACACGTTCTGCCGCCAGCCGCTTCGCCTCGGCGCGTGCTTGTTGCTCGGTTTCCTGTTTGCTGTTTTGCTGCGTTTTATCATTAATACAGGCGCTGCCGGTCTCTTCGACAATCACCGACTCGCCCGCATGGGCGGCAATACTCAAGCCAAACACGGCAAAGATGAAAATGAATCGCAGCATCGCCAGCCTTTTCATATCAAATTAAGGAATGCAGTATTATCCCGAATCCGCAGCGCGGCAAAGTAAACAATTCAGCCGATAGTGGCTAAATCAGTGCTTATGGCTGCGTGCTGCATGAGTGCAATTCCTAAATTCTAAGGTGAAGCGATGAAATTCCGATTGAGTCATTTGATTGTGCTGGTAAGTGTTGCTGCTGCGCCCGTGCAGGCCGGGTTCTGGGATAGCATTAAGAAGGGGCTGGGGTTGAAGAGTGGCGTTGTCGTCGAGGCCGCAGAAAGTACGAAGCCGGAGCTGAATGATGATGGAATTGTTTGGAATGCAAAAACGGCTAGTCTGCAAGCACCAAATGGAACCGTAATCGATTCTTCAACTGGGCTCATGTGGATGCGGTGTGCAATGGGGCAAACGTGGAAAAACGACACCTGCTCCGGTACGGCTGCCGAATTCACGTGGAATGAAGCAATAAATTTGAAACACACCTTTGCTGGGCATCAAGACTGGCGCTTGCCAACGATTCGTGAGTTACAAACTTTAGTTGAGCTGGGTGTGATTCAACCATCCATCAATACGACAATTTTCCCCGGAACACCGAGTTTGTATTTCTGGTCTTCCTCGCCGTATGCGGGTGACGCCGGCAGCGCCTGGTACGTCAGCTTCAGCAGCGGCTCCGTCTACTACTACTCCTACCGCTACCTCAACTTCGCGGTTCGGTTGGTTCGCGCCAGTCAGTGATTGGCATTTTTGTCTGAACCTGCCAGCGCACCAGCGTCAGAAATTCAACATCTAACGCGTAACCGACAGTGGCACGCTGAAAAATT
>CAYWXO010000007.1:0-36212 GCA_964462255.1 uncultured Thiobacillus sp.
AACATGACGGCTGCATTCAGGCCCATATTTACGCGGTAAGCGAGTTTTCAAGGTTAATAGGTTCGACTTGCCTGAGCCATTGGCACCAATCAGCACATTCAGCGCGCCAAGTTCGATGGTTTGCCTTTCGATGGACTTGAAGCCATGCAGCGTAATTTTTTTTAACATGCTAATACCTTAGGAAATTCGCAAATAGAAAAATCGATAGGCTTGCACCCTTCACGCAGTAGAATCTCCTGCGAATATTCGTTGGCTTCACCCCACAGAATGCGGCCAAATGCGACCAAATGCGACATAGTGTCTATCGTGGTTGTCAGCATGTCAGTACTCCGGATCCATCAGTTCAATATTAAAACTTCGCTTGCAGCGCTTTCAGGTTAGGAGCCGGATAGGGCTTGCTGCAGTTCATGGAGATGACCCTATCGCCAACTTGAAACAGAAATAGGTTGCCCGGCTCTTCCATGCGGTATTTCAGCCTCAGTTCTTTGAAATTGCGTTAATCGGGGCCTGCAGCGCCAGTCGCCACAAGCCGCCTTGCCCCTTCCTTAACTTCGTCACCCTCAAACCCGCAACAGCACCATTTTTAGTGGGGGTTGCCCATCTATACTCGGAAAGTCACCTTCCGGGTTTATCCATTCAAATTCACGAATTTCACGGCCGGCTTTTACTGCGCTGCGCTGTAGTTGCTGGAGCCAGCTGTCGCGCTCTACTTCGGCGACGTTGTTGCAGCAGATGAGGGTGCCGCCTTCGGCTGTGCTGAGCAGTGCGGGTTTGAATAGTGCGGGGTAATCATTCACTACATCGACGACGCCGAAGAGGCTTTTGGCGTAGCGTGGGGGGTCAAGAAAGACGAGGTCGAAGGCTTGCTTTTCTAGCTTCGGGAACGGTGGCAGGCTGCGGCCGCGGACGAATTTAGCTTGGCCGATGCCAGAGAATTGGCGGGCGGCGGCGAAGAAATCGCTTTTCAGGAAGCGAGGCCGCGTCGGTAGTGTGTTCAGGCGGGCGTTTTCGCGGCCGATGGCTAAGCTGGATTCGGCGAAATCGACGTTGATGATCAAGCGCGCGCCGGCTTTGGCGGCGGCAATGCCTACGCCGCAGGTGTAGGCGAAAAGATTGAGCACGGATTTGCCGGCGGCTTCTTGCAGAATGCGACGGCGGCCGGCGCGCATATCGAGAAATAACCAAGGGTCTTGGCCGGCATGACGGGCTTGTATGCGGTAATTTATCCCCAGTTCTTGAAATTGGCGCGGTTGGGTGGCGAGCGCCATTTCATCGCTGGAGAGTGGGTTGGCAATGCGCGAGTTGGCTAGGCTGCGGTCGTTGTAAAACAGTTTTAGGCCGGGCATGACTTCGGCATAAAAGGTTTCGAGTGCGTCGAGTTGGGCGGCTGCTAGCGTGTGATGGAAACTTTGCACAATTAAGATTTCGCCGTAACGGTCAACTGTGAGGCCGGGTTCGCCTTCCACGCTGCCGTGGAATAGGCGGTAGGCGTCGGTCTGTTCAGCGTGGCATTGATTGAGCAGGGCTTCGCGCGCAACAAAAGCGGTGGCGAGATGTTCGACGAGGGGGGTAACAGTCGGGTCGATAAGATCAGCAGACACGCAGACTCCATGGAAAGAAAAAAGGGAAGGGGGGGAGGGTACACCGGGAAGCGCAAACCGCGACGCTGTCTAGGCGGGTGCGCCGAATATATTCAGCCACAGCGCTTTAACGGCCTGAACTTCTGGGCCGAGGCCGCCATGCTCGGCGCGGGCATGTTCGCCTCCTTGCAATTTGACGGCATGTTGCCGACGGCGTAGTTCACGGTAGGCATCGGCTGAGGCTACGGCAATGTCGAGTGGGAGTAAGCCGAATTCACCGGCACGTTTTAATAAGGCAATGTTGCCGATATTGGCGGATATTTCTGGGTGTTGTGCGGCGTAAGCAAGAATGAGGTATTGCACGGCAAATTCGACATCGACCAAGCCGCCGGCATCGTGTTTGATATCGAATAATCCACTTCGGTTGGGGTGGCCGTCGTGCATTTTTTGGCGCATTTCTTTCACTTCGGCGCGTAGTTTGGTGGTGTCGCGCGTTTGTTGAAGGACGGTGTCGCGGATGAGGGCAAACTTTTCGCCGACTGCGCTATCGCCACAACAGAAGCGCGCTCGCGTCAGCGCTTGATGTTCCCACGTCCAGGCGTGGTGTAGTTGATAGTCTTCAAACGCTTCCACACTGCTGACTAGTAAGCCTGCCGCACCATCTGGGCGTAGGCGTAAGTCTGTTTCGTAGAGGATGCCGGCAGAGGTGAGGGTGCTCATCCAGGTATTCAGGCGTTTGCCGAGGCGGGCGTAGTTTTCCTGTGCATCGGGATGTGCATCATCATAAAGAAATACTAGGTCTAAGTCGGAGGCGTAGCCGAGTTCTTTGCCACCCAGCTTGCCATAGGCGATGACCGCGAAGGCAGGCGTTTCCCGATGTTTCTGTGTAAGGCTGGCCCAAACCAGTTCGACGGTTGCGCCGACCAGTAAATCGGCGAGGTCAGAGAGGTGATCTGACAGCTTTTCCACTGACCAAAGGCCATTCAGGTCTTGCGTTAACAGGCGGAAGGTTTCGGATTGCTTGAATTGACGTAGCTGATCCATCTGGCGTTCTACGTCGTTAGGCGTGCTGGCCAGTTTAAGTTTGAGTTCTTGTTGCGCGCGTTGCCAGTCTGGCGGTGCCATCAGTTGGCGTGGGTCGAGCAATTCATCAAGCAGATGCGGTTGCTGCGTCAGGTAGCGCGCAGCCCAGGGACTGCTGCTGACAATGCGTGCCAGTTGACGCAGGGTTTGTGGGTATTCTTTTAATAACGATAAGTAGGGGGTGCGGCGCGCAATCGCTTCGAGTAGGTTGAGAATGCGCGCTAGGGTTTCTGTTGAATTGGGGAAGCTGACCGCCACTTCAATCAGCGGGGGTAACAGGCCATCCAGCATGGCCTTGTTGGTGGCAGGGAGGCCGGCGTAGCGGTGGCTTTGCAGTAGCGCATTCAGTTGGTTGAGTGCGGCGGCAGGGTCGCAATAGCCGATACGCGCCAAGCGGGCTTGCGCTTCATCTTCTGGCAACGTGGTCAGCTCTGCGCAAAGGCCAGCAAGAGGATGGCTGGATTGATCTTCTTGCGGCGCACCAAACACCTGCTCAAACTGGCCGGAGACTTTACGGCGCATGGGCTCAAGTTTGCCCAGAAATGCCTGCCAATCGGCGAATCCCATGGCGTTGGCCACGCGCAGGCGGTCTTCGTCGCCATTCGGCAGCATTTGTGTTTGCGCGTCATCCAGGTATTGCAGCCGGTGTTCTAGATTGCGTAGAAAAATGTAAGCGACTTCTAGCTCTTTGGTTTGCTGTTCAGGCATGAGTTCGTAGGCGGCGAGCTGATGGAGCAGGGCGCGTGTTGGCCGCATTTGCAGCGAGGCTTGCTTACCGCCGCGGATGAGCTGAAAAACCTGGGCGATAAATTCAATCTCGCGGATGCCGCCGGGGCCGAGTTTGATGTTGTCGGTTTTATCCTTGCGTGCGACTTCGCGACGAATTTGGGCGTGCAGTTCGCGCATGGAGGCGAATGCGCCAAAATCGAGATATTTACGGAATACAAATGGCCTACGGAGTTTTTCTAGCTCTGCAATGGCTGCATCGCTGCCAGTAATGGCGCGGCCTTTGATCCAGGCGTAACGCTCCCATTCGCGGCCCTGCGTGTAAAAGTATTCCTCTAGCATGGCAAAGCTGGACACCAGCGGGCCGGAATCGCCATACGGCCGCAAGCGCATATCCACGCGGAAGACATAGCCGTCGCCGGTTTTGTCGTCAATGGCGTTGATCAGGCGTTTGCCGAGACGGGTGAAAAATTCAAAGTTACTGATCTGGCGGGTTTTTGTGGCGGATCCGGCGGTTTCGCCATCTTCCGGGAAGACAAAAATCAGGTCGATATCGGAGGACGCGTTGAGTTCGCCGCCGCCGAGTTTGCCCATGCCGACGACGATGAGTTGTTGCGGTTGGCCGGTGCTGTCGAGCGGTTCGCCATGCAGGCTGGCAAGGTCGCGGTGATAAAAATTGAGCGCACAACGCACGCTTTCTTCGGCGAGTTCGGTCAGCGTGCGGGTGACTTCGGCTAAATCGGCGAGGCCGTTCAAGTCGCGCGTCATGACGCGGGCAAACACATTTTCGCGTAGCCGACGTAATTGACGCTTTAATGAATCTTCGTTTTGGCCGCTGTCGGCGAGAAAATTTTGCATTTCTGCCCGCGAAAATGCGCTATCCAGTGTGGCGTGTAAGTGGCTGTTTAATTCTGGCCGGCAGCTAAGACGGCCGTTTAACCAGCGACTGTAGGCGGCGGCGAGTGAAATTTTGTGCATGGAAGTGACTGAAGAGGAGGGGGATTGCGCTGGCGTTAAGGTCATGTTGCGGTGCAAAATGCGAAATAATTGAAAGTGTCCTAATTTTCGCCTTCATTGCGTGAAGAAAGTGCGAGAAATTTTTGTTTATTGCATATCTATTGTCCGTCTGAGGAGACGTTTGCCATGAGTACTAGCATTGAATCTGTTATGCAGGAAACCCGTATTTTTAATCCTTCTGCTGAGTTTGTGGCGCAAGCCAATGTTTCCGGAATGGAGGCTTATCAAGCGCTGTGCGCCGAGGCCGAAGCCGATTATGAAGGGTATTGGGGCCGTTTAGCGCGTGAAAATATCATTTGGAAACAGCCGTTTACTACTGTTCTTGATGAGTCGTCTGCACCGTTCTATAAGTGGTTCCAGGATGGGAAGCTCAATGTTTCATACAATTGTTTAGATAAAAACATTGAAGCCGGCCTCGGTGACAAAGTGGCCATTATTTTCGAAGCGGATAAGGGTGAAGTCACCAAGGTAACTTATCGTGAGTTGCTGGCGCGGGTTGGTAAATTTGCCAATGCGCTGAAGAGCTTGGGTGTTAAAAAGGGTGATCGCGTCGTCATTTATCTGCCCATGTCGATCGAAGGAATCGTGGCGATGCAGGCGTGTGCCCGTATTGGCGCAACACATTCGGTGGTCTTTGGTGGTTTCTCCGCCCTTTCGCTGCGTGATCGTATTGAAGATGCTGGCGCGGTGTTAATCATTACAGCCGATGAGCAGTGTCGGGGCGGCAAGAATATCCCGCTGAAACCCGCCGTGGATGAGGCGCTGACCTTGGGCGGTTGCGATGCGGTTAAAAATGTCGTGGTTTATCAGCGCACCGGTGGCCCGGTGGTGATGACCGAAGGCCGCGATATCTGGTTGCATGAGCTGGTTGCCAATCAATCTGAAGTGTGCGAACCGGAGTGGGTCGATGCTGAGCATCCCTTGTTCTTGTTGTTCACTTCCGGCTCGACTGGCAAACCTAAGGGTGTGCAGCATTCCACTGGTGGTTATTTGCTGCATGCCATTCTCACTGTGAAGTGGACGTTTGACCTGAAGCTGGATGATGTTTATTGGTGTACTGCCGACATCGGCTGGGTGACAGGGCATACCTACATTACCTATGGCCCGCTGGCCTGCGGCGGTACGCAAATCGTGTTTGAAGGGGTGCCGACTTATCCCAATGCCGGCCGCTTCTGGCAGATGATTCAGGATCATAAAGTCAGTATTTTCTACACCGCGCCCACAGCGATTCGTTCTTTGATTAAGGCGGCGGATGGGAGCCCTGAGGTGGCGCATCCGAAGAATTTTGACTTAAGTAGTTTGCGTGTACTTGGTTCCGTTGGCGAGCCGATTAATCCGGAAGCGTGGATGTGGTATTACGAGCAAATTGGCGGTGGCCGCTGTCCGGTGATGGATACCTTCTGGCAGACTGAAACTGGCGGGCATGTTATTACGCCGTTGCCTGGGGTGACGCCTTTGGTGCCAGGTTCTTGTACTTTGCCTTTCCCTGGCATCATGGTGACGGTGGTGGATGAAATGGGGCATGAGGTGGAGTGGGGTAAAGGGGGTTTCCTGGTGATTAAACGGCCGTGGCCTTCGATGATACGCACGATTTGGAATGATCCGGATCGCTTCAAGAAGAGTTACTTCCCGGAAGATCTCGGTGGCCAGCGGTATTTGGCCGGCGATGGTGCCGTGCGCGATGCCACGACGGGCTATTTCACCATCATGGGCCGTATTGATGATGTGTTGAATGTGTCGGGCCATCGTATGGGGACGATGGAAATCGAATCCGCGTTGGTGTCGCATCCGTTGGTAGCGGAAGCTGCCGTGGTGGGTAAACCGCACGATATTAAGGGTGAAGCCATTGTGGCTTATGTGGTGCTGAAGCGGGCGCGTCCGGTTGGCGATGAGGCGAAGCAGATCGTGAATGAATTGCGTAACCATGTTGGCCATGAAATCGGCCCGATTGCCAAGCCGGATGAAATTCGTTTTGGCGATAATCTGCCGAAAACCCGCTCAGGCAAGATCATGCGCCGTTTGCTGCGTACCTTGGCGAAAGGTGAGGAAATTACTTCCGATGTTTCAACGCTGGAAAACCCGCATATCCTGGAGCAGTTGAAGGAAGTGATTAAGTAAGTCAGTCTTTGTGGTTTTCTCCCCGCGCGGTGGCTTGATCTGCCGCGTTGGGGAGCGCTTATCAACTGTTGAAGAAAATGCAAGCTGGCCACTGCTAGTGAATAAACGCGGTTCATTTCTCAAAATGTAGATGGATGCGCTCTTGTAATAATGTTCGCGCATCGTTTTCACTACTGTTTGCTAGGTGTTCTGAAATCCCTTTTGCCATTTGACGAAATACTGCCATAACGCTGGGATCGAAATGGGTGCCGGTGTCTTTTTCTAGAATCGCCATGGTTGCTTCGAATGACATGGGTTCTTTGTAAGGCCGTTTTGAGCATAGTGCATCAAACACGTCGGCAACGGCAAATATACGCGCGGCAAGTGGAATGGCTTCACCTTTAAGGCGGCGAGGATAACCGGTGCCATTCCATTTCTCGTGATGGGCGGCAACCACCGCATGCGCACCATCCAGCCAACCCATGCCCGTGACGATTTCCTCACCCTGATCGACATGGGTGCGCATGATGACAAATTCTTTATCGTCTAGCTTGCCCGGTTTTAGGAGGATGGCATCGGGTATGCCGATCTTGCCAACGTCATGCAAAAAACTGCCAGCGATCAAGGATTGCATTTCGTTTCCGCGCAAGCCCATTTCTTCTGCGATGCAGGCAGCAATCCAGGCAACTCGGTAGTTGTGAGCGCCGGTATCAGAATCGCGTTTGGCAATGGCACGGCCTAAGGCTTCCATCATTGAAATATGCGAATCAAGTACTTCCCGCGTTTTACGTTCATTATCTGAAGAAAGGTGTACTACTACGGGATAAAGCGCTGCACCGCAGAGTATAGATGCAATTCCAACCATTAAAGCAACGGTTAATGCGGTGAGGAGTATTTGTTCTCGTTGCCAGGCGGGTATGACGCGCACGCCCTCAAAATAGCCTGTAATGGGCCCTGTTTTATCGGTTTCGGAAATATGCAGGGGCACAAACACGCGCAACACCCAGCGTTCACCGGGGAGTTTGAGGCTTTCAAATGATGCTTTGGAATAGGTTGGAGTGCCATGTTTTGGCAGCAAAGATTCAACTAATTCTCCTGCAGAAGTTAAAGATTCAGCGAGTTTATGTCCCTTTGCATTGTAAATTTCCGCGATATCAAATAATCCACCGGAAATTGTTTTGGCTGCGTTAGTCGCATGCAAATGGGCTTCTGGACCGGATAAATTTAACGCGTCATGGTGTTGCAACAAGCGTCCCGATTCCTCAATTGCCAAGGCGACCACACTTTCTTCTGCTCGATCACGCGCAACAAACCATGAAAGTGGACTGGCCAGTGTAGCCAAAAGAATGCTAACGGCTGCGATGCGAAATGCGGCTTTTTTTTGAAAGGAATTCATGGTGAGAATAAAAAGTTTTCGGGTTAAATAGGCGCTTTAAGCTTAACGCATTTCGAACGGGATTTATGTGCGCGATTTCGCTTAATTAACTATTTTGTTTGATCTTTCGCTTGATCTTTTTTACCGGCTTCTGTGGTCATTTTCAAGGCTTGTTTGATGCGCTGTTCATCTCGCATGCGTAAGCCTTCGACCAAAGCGCGCGAGGCATTACGGCGCGTTTATGCATAGCTGCGCAAGATTTCCAAGGCGGTGGCGGAGGGCGCAGCCGGGCTGAGGTGCAGTTTGGCCAGTTGTTCGAAGCTGTCGGCATAGGGCAGGTTGACTTCGTGTTCGATTTGCCCAGCCAGGTCATTGCAGCTAGCATTTTCTTGCTGTGCTTTCCCTAGAATATCGCCCCAGTCAAGCTGTACGCTGTTGGTGGTGTGCCAAAGTTCGGCACCATTGGCCAGCACTAGCATGAAAAGCAGCGTATTGCTGGTCAACAACAGCAGCGTGACCGGCACATGCGGCACGCGCAGCTTTTACTGTTCAAAGAGAGGGCGATGAGGCAAAGGAGTGGACAAAAAGGGGAGTTTCTTAGTTTTGGGTCATTGCGTATGAGTCATTGCGTATGAGTCATTGCGTTTGAGTCATCGCCAAAATGGTATTAGCAAGCGACGGAGATGCGCCAAGGTGATTAGTTAGGCGTAGGGTGATATTGGGATTGCTTTCACTAAAAGTGGCGAGGGCTTGCGGGATGTCGTTGGCGACATGCGTGCCGGCAGCGAGAAAATAAGGAAAGACGATAATTTCTTCTGCCCCTTGCTCGGCACAGCGGGCAAGGCCTTCGGGAATGCCGGGCTCAGCCAGTTCGAGGAAAGCCACTTCGACTTGCGCAATAGCCACATTTTGCGTGGCGTTAATGGAGGCGCGCACGGCCTCGCCGAGTGCGCGTACTTCGTCGTTGGAGGCTTGACGGCGGCTGCCGTGTGCGACGATCAAGAGATGGCTGTTTAAATGCGACATCATTTTTTCCTTTTGAATTGATTTTGCAGGTGTCGGGATTGTCAGCCTTTTTTCAACGCCGGGCTGCAATCTTCTTTATGTTGATAACAGAAAACCATACTATCAACGTGTTTGTTGATTTGCGCAGTATTGCTTATCCTGCGCGGCAAATTGATCATTTGATTGAATGATGGGTTGCCTGAGCATTGATTGCAAGTGCTTGCAAGTGCTTGCATTTCTACCATGATATTTTGTTTGTAAACCTAGCCATTGATTGAATCAAAATGAATACGCCCATTACGCAAGCCGAGCAGAAAATATATATCGTAGGCATTGGTGCTTCCGCTGGCGGACTTGAAGCGATAACGCAATTGATCGGAAAATTGCGGCCGGACACGCCCTGTGCTTATGTGGTTTTGCAACATCTGTCGCCGAGTTATCGCAGCCTGATGGTTGAAATTCTCGCGCGTGAAACCTTGCTGAAGGTGAAAGAAGCCGAACAGGGTGATGTGCCACAAATAGGGGTTATTTATGTGGTGCCAGCCAGCTATAACGCCGTGTTGCGTGATGGGCATATCACCTTAGTTAGTGCGCCGCCGCAAGTGGTGCCGAAGCCCTCCATTAATCAGTTTTTAATTTCGCTGGCGGCGGAAGAAGGCGAAGCGGCCATCGGGATTGTGCTGTCAGGTACGGGGTCGGATGGTACGGCGGGCTTACGGGCTATTCAGGCGGCGGGCGGCTTCACTTTTGCGCAAAAGCCGGCATCGGCTAAATACGATGGCATGCCGCGTGCCGCCGTAGAAGCCGGTGTGGCCGATCATGTGATGGAGCCGGAAGCGATTGCCGCGCATTTGCCGAAGTTGCTTGAATTGCCGCTGCTGATTAACGAAGAATCGCTGCCGTCCGATTTGCTTGATCGCTTATTGCTGCGCCTGCGGGAAAGTCTTAATTTCGATTTCTCTGGCTACAAAATTGGCACCTTAATGCGGCGCATTCATCGGCGCGAAATTGCGACCGGTCAGATTGGTTTGGCTCGTTATTTGGAATGGGTGGAAAACAACCCCAGTGAATTAGATTTTTTGGCGCGCGATATTTTGATCTCGGTCACCGCCTTTTTTCGTGATCGAGAGGCGTTTGAAATCCTCAAACGCGCGGTACATGATATTTGCAATTTAAAGGCTGACGGCGGTGAAATTCGTGTTTGGGTGGCCGGCTGTGCTACCGGGGAAGAGGCTTACTCGATAGCCATGTTATTTGCTGATGCGCTCGGCACGCGACAATCGCAATTCCGCATTCAGATCTTTGCCACCGACATTGATGATGATGCGCTTAACGTTGCGCGCCGTGGTGTTTATCCCGCCGCTTCAATGACTGAGGTTCCGCCTGATTGGCTTGAACGTTTCTTCCGCCTAGTCAACCATGCTTATGAAGCGAGTAAATTGCTGCGTGACATGATTGTCTTTGCGCGTCATAACCTGGTCAGTGACCCGCCTTTTTTGCGTTTGGATTTAGTCTCTTGCCGGAATGTATTAATTTATTTTGATGCGCCATTACAAGCTAAGGTTTTAAATACTTTTCACTTTGGCCTAATGAGTGAGCGTTATTTATTTCTAGGGCGTTCGGAAAGCGTCACGCAAGCGGAGCCGTTGTTTGATTCAATTGATCGGCGCGAACGCTTGTTTCGTAAAGTGGGGGAATCCACCTCGCGGCCTCCCATTGCGCTGACCAACATCATTAAAGCGCCGGCGCAGCGGCGCGATAAAAAGCTGGATTTGCTGCTTGCGGGCTTAGTTAACCACTTTAATCTGACGGCTGTGTTATGTGATAGCAATGGTAATATTCAACATACCGCTGGGCAGGTTGAACGCTTTTTGCAGTTTCCGGTTGGCACCACCCGCATGACGCTGGCTGATGTTGTTTTGCCAGAGTTGCGCGGTGATTTACTGACATTGTTGCATCGGTGTAAACAGCAGGGTAAGGCGCAGCATGGACGGCGTCGCCAGTTTGGTGCCACTTGGTTGCGAATTTTTATCGAGCCGCTGCTCGACCCGGTCTTACCCCTGTTGCTGGTTTTGTTTTTGCCAGAAATTGTGGTGGAGGCGATGGAAGGTGCAGAGGGGGCAGAGGGGGCAAAGACCCGTGTGCCGTCGCAGGATTGGGCGGGGGCAGGTACACACGAAATTTCTGCCGAAAGTTCGCTTAATACGCGGCAGCTTGAAGAAGAGTTAAGCGCCACGCGCGAGCATTTGCAAGCCATGGTGGAAGAGTTGGCCACCGCCAACGAAGAAATGCAGGCGCTCAATGAAGAAGCGCAAGCGTCAAATGAAGAGCTGCAGGCCACCAATGAAGAAATGGAGGCCGCCAATGAAGAATTGCAGGCCAGCAATGAAGAATTGGTTAGTCTTAATGAAGAGCTTAACGTAAAAACTTCGGAGTATTCCCGTCTATCAGCGGAGTATGCCTTTCTCTATGACGCGCTCGATTTTCCGATTTTGGTGTTTGATCGCGCGTTTCAACTCGCGCGTTTTAATGCGCCGGCATCGCGGCGGTTTGATTTGCGTGCCACTGCATTGCATCAGCATATTTCTCGTTTACGGCTTAATAGTTTGAATGAGGCGTTGGAGCACAAACTCGGTAGTACTTTGGCGCATGCAGAGCGAGACGAAAGTTTGGTTGTGCTAGAGGGCCGCACGTTGCGCTTGGCGATTTCCCCCGGGCTGGATAAAGTGGGCGAAGTGACTTCTCTGGTGGTGACTTTAATTGATATTACGGAAATAACCCGTGCTCAAGCGGCGCTGAAAGATTCTGAACAACGTCTGTTAGCTTTGATGGAAAAAACCACTGTTATCTTTGTCATGAAGGATATCAGCGGTAATTTTCAGTACGCTAATCGGCGTTTTCTCGAGTTTTTTAATATTGATGCGTCAAACTATTTGGGCAAGACGGATTTTAATTTGCTACCCAGCCCCTTGGCAGCAGAAGTATGGAGTGCCGACCTGGAAGCTTTGCGTAGCAATGCGCCGGTCACCCGCGAGCATTACATTGAGTTGCATGGTGAAACGCGTTATTTACGCAGTGTGCATCAGGTGCTGACGGATGGTGAAGGCAACCCGGTTGCTTTTGTTGTAGAAGCCGAAGATATTTCTATGCGTAAAAATGCGGAGGATCAGCTTCGGATTACCGCGCGGGTATTCGATCAGTCGGGTGAAGCGATTGTGGTGACTGACCCTGTCGGCATTATTCAGACTATCAATCCTGCCTTTACAGATATTACCGGTTATACCCAGCAAGAGGCATTGGGTAAGCCCATCTCAATAGTCAGTTCAGGGCGGCATAGTGCGGCGTTTTATGATGCCATGTGGCAAGCCTTAAAAACTAAAGGTTTTTGGCAGGGTGAGATTAATAATAAACGGAAAAATGGCGATATCTATCCAGAGTGGTTAACAATTAATCGAGTTGATGATAGTGACGGGCGTCAAGTTCATTTTGTTGCGGTATTTTCTGATATTACTACCATTAAAGACTCGCAGAGAAAAGTGGAATATCTTGCCACGCATGACACGCTCACCGGCTTGCCCAATCGTGCGCTGTTCCATGACCATTTGCGCCATGCGCTGGCGCATGCCCGCCGCAAGAATACACGTGTCGCCCTGTTATTTATTGATTTAGATAACTTTAAAACCATTAATGATACTTTGGGTCATGATGTGGGTGACGAGTTGCTGAAACAGGCCGCCAGCCGCTTGAAGGAAGTGGTGCGCGATGTCGATACGGTGGCGCGTTTGGGCGGCGATGAATTTACGGCGATTTTGATGGAAGGCGATGCGGATGTGGCCAACCGGGTTGGGCAGCGGATTCTCAACGATCTGTCCGCCTCTTTTGAGGTCAATAAAACGCAGTTGTTTGTCTCTGCCAGCGTCGGCGTGGCGTTTTATCCGGATGATGGCGAAGATAGCACCATGTTGATTAAGGCGGCTGATACAGCCATGTATCGCGCTAAAGAAAGCGGCCGGAGCCGGGTTGAGTTCTTTAAGCCAGATATGCATGTGCGCCTGCTAAAGCGCGCTACGCTGGAAAGTGCGTTGCGCGAGGCGTTGCGGCAGAATCGATTACGCTTGGTGTATCAACCTAAGTTTGGCTTTAGCGAGTCGCGCCCCTTGGTGGGGGCGGAGGCCTTGTTGCGCTGGCACGATCCGGAACTGGGTCATGTTTCACCCGCCGATTTTATCCCTGTGGCTGAAAGTAGTGGTTTAATCTTGGAGGTGGGGCGTGTGGTACGCGACATGCTTATTAAGCAAATCAGGGAATGGATCCGCATGGGTTTAACCCCGCCGCCGGTGGCGATGAATTTATCGTCACGCTGCGCGCGCGAACAGCGTTATGCTTCTAGTTTGCTGGCCGAATTGGCTGCACATCAAGTGCCGCCTGAGTTATTGGCGATTGAGATTACCGAAGGCGCGTTGTTGGAAAACAGTAATATTGTGAAGGATAATCTGTCCTCAATGTGTCAGGCTGGTTTAAGTATTTCAATTGATGATTTTGGTACGGGATATTTTTCCTTGAGTTATTTAAAACGCTTACCGTTGTCTGAGCTAAAAATTGACAAATCATTTGTTGATGGTCTCGGCCAAGATAAGGAAGATGAAGCGATTGCGCGTGCCGTGTTGGCGTTGGCGCATGCGCTTGAGTTGAAAACGGTGGCTGAAGGTGTGGAAACAGAAGTTCAATGGGCATGGTTGCAAGAGCATGGCTGTGATGTTGCGCAAGGATTTTTACTATCCAAGCCGCTTGAAGTCCATGTATTTGAAGATTTGATCATTAGGAATAGCACGCATGAATAGACAGATTCTGAACTCTTGTGAGTTGGAGCCGCTACATCTATCCGGTGCCATATTAGGGCACGGCACGCTATTGGTGATTGATAGAGATGGCATTGTGAGTCATGTTGGCGCGAATATTGCCGAATGGCTGGGCGCACCACCTGAGGCTTGGCTAGGAAAACCCTCACCTATAGAATGGGCGGATACGCTGGCTGACCTTGGTAATAATGCAGGTAGCCGCCTGGCAGTAAAAGACTTTATGAAGGCACCGGCGGGTACTCACAAGCAGCAGCTTGATTTGGTGGCCAGCCGCAATGAGCAAGCTGCTGTCGTATTTGAATTATTCACGGCTTCTGATGAGGTGAGTACATTTCACTCGCTTTATCCCACTTCGTTACCCTCGTTGGAATCTTGGGTTTCTGATGCGGCGGCGATTCAATCGACCCAGAACGAATTAGTGCAGCGCATTATGGAAATCACCGGTTTTCAACGCGTGATGCTGTATAGCTTCCGAGAAGATGGTGATGGCGAGGTGATTGCTGAGGCACGCGAAGAAGCGGTTTACGGCAGTTATTTAGGCTTGCGGTTTCCGGCTAGCGATATTCCCCATATTGCTCGCTTGCTTTACCTGAAGAATCCTTGGCGATTAATACCGGATGCTACGGCCGATTTAGTCCCCTTGCTGGGCTGTGATGATAGCCCGCCCGATTTGACCTATTCTGATTTACGCAGCGTATCGCCGGTTCATCGGGTTTATCTGGCCAATATGGGGGTGCGGGCTTCGCTGTCGTTTCCGATTATCGTTGGCGGATCGTTGGTTGCACTGGTGGCGTGTCATCATGCCGAGGCCTGCCACTTGCCTTTGGCGACGCTCAATCAGGCACGTTATCTGACGCATGAATACAGTATGGGATTTAGTGCCTATCAGTCACGTCAGCGCTTGCTATTGATTGATGGTTTAGTGAACCGCTTTGCTTCGGTTCGGTTGTTGTTGCAGCGGCACGGTGATCTGTTTTCTGCTTGGCCGGAGCTGGGCGCTTGGCTGATCAGCGAATTTAAGGCGGATGGTGCCATCTTATGCCTGAATGATGAGGCGACTAGTTTAGGTGCTACGTTTGACGCTGCGGCGTTGGCTAGCTTTGATGATTGGTTTTGTAACGGGCAAAGTGAAATTATTTGCTTCTGTAATAGTTTGATGCGGCAGGTGTCAGAATTACCCTTGAGTGAAGTGGCTGGTGTGCTGGCTATACGCATCAAGCAACGGGATGGTAACGAACTGCGTTTATATCTGACCCGTATGGAATATATCCATGAAGTGGTTTGGGGTGGTAACCCAGAAAAACCCTTCGAAATTCACGATGGTTTGCTGGGCATTGCGCCGCGTCATTCCTTTGAAAAATGGGTGGAAAAGCGCTTGGGATATAGCCGGCCTTGGGACAACGAATCGCGTTTACTGGGTTTTAAATTGCGCGAATTGTTGATGACCGAAGTGTCCGCTTTAGTGAACCATGCCGGCAAGCTCAGTTAAAGAAAATGGCTTGCAGGTTTGCAGCGGGTTCGGGTCGGCCAAACAGGTAGCCTTGCAAGATATCGCAGCCATGAACATGGGCGAGGAAGTGTTCTTGCGCTTTGGTTTCAACCCCTTCAGCGACAACCTGCATGCCTAGTGTGTGGGCGAGGGCGATGGTAGCGGCGCAGATGGCTGCGTCGTTGGCATCGGTTTCGATATCACCGACAAAACTGTGGTCGAGCTTGATGGTTTGAATTGGCAAGTTTTTCAGGTAGGCCAATGAGGAGTAGCCGGTGCCAAAATCGTCAATGGCCAATTGCACCCCAAGCGCACGCAGTGCATTCAACTGACCAATGGCCTGTTGCGGATTGTCCATGGCAACGGATTCGGTGATTTCGAGTTCGAGTTCATCTTGCGCGATTGCGTGGCGAGCCAGGCATTGCTGCACTTGAGCGCATAACTTGGCCGAGCGCAGTTGCACGGCGGATAAATTGACCGCCATTTTCACCTGCGTGATGCCAGCGAGTTTCCAGGCGGCGAGTTGTCGGCAGGCTTCATCCAGCACCCAGGCGCCGATCGTTTCGATGAGGCCGGTTTCTTCGGCGAGTGGGATGAAGTTTAGCGGCGGTACGAGACCGCGCAACGGATGACGCCAGCGGATTAAGGCTTCAACACCGCAGAGGGTATTAGTTTTAGTGCATATCTGCGGCTGATAATGCAGTTCAAATTGATTGAGTTCAAGCGCATGGCGCAGGTCTTGCTCAAGCGCAAGCCGCCTGCTGGCCACCTCATTTAACTCTGCGGTGAAATACTGGGCATTGTTGCGGCCTTGTTCTTTCGCGTGATACATCGCGGCGTCGGCGTTCTTCATCAGCGTGCTGACATCGCGGCCATCCACCGGGAATAAGCTGATGCCAATACTTGGGCTTGAGTGCAGTGTATTACCTTCAATAAGGTAAGGCTCTGCCAGGGCATGCAGTAACTTACCGACGACAGGGGTAGTACCCATTTCCTCGTTTAAGCCGGTGAGGGCGACGACAAATTCGTCACCACCGAGACGGGCGACGATGTCCGATTCGCGGATGCAGCCTTTAATGCGATGCGCAACTTCAATAAGCAGTAAATCACCTACGAAATGACCTAGGGTGTCATTGATCAGCTTGAAGCGATCCATGTCGAGGAACATGATGGCGATTTCCGTGCCTTTACGCTGTGCCTCCGATAAGGCTTGATCAAGCGCTACCGAGAGGTGCATTCGGTTGGGCAGCCCGGTTAGCGCATCGTGATGGGCCAGATGGCGTATGCGTTCTTCCACTGCCTTCTGTTCGCGTATGTCTGAAAAGCTGGCGATGTAGTGATCGATTTCACCGTGCTGGTTTTTGACCGTTGAGATGCTCATGAGCTTAGGGAAAACTTCGCCATTCTTGTGGCGGTCCCACATTTCGCCTTGCCAATGACCCTTCTCCTGGATGATCTGCCACATGGCGCGGTATTCTTCAACCGAGGTGCGACCCGACGATAAAATTGCTGGGTTTTTACCGCGTACTTCTTCGATACTAAAGCCGGTTAGCCGGGTGAAGGCTGGGTTGACTTCGATGATGGCGTTGTTGCTGTCGGTGATCAGGATGGCTTCGCCGCTGTATTCAAAGACGTGTGCGGCGAGGCGCAATTGGCGCTCGGTGCGCCTGCGCGACAGCAAGTTTTTGACGCGCACCCTGAGGATGTCATTGACGACCGGTTTGCTGAGGAAGTCATCCGCACCCAGTTCGAGACCGTCAATTTGGCTTTGCTCGGAGGTGTCGGCCGAGATAAAAATCACCGGAATGTCACGCGTGGCGTGGTTGGCGCGGATGTGGCGCAAGACTTCGATGCCGCTCATGCCGGGCATCATGACATCAAGCAGGATCAGTTCGGGCAGCGCGCCGCGCGTTAGTAGCTCCAGTGCAGTGGCACCGCTGGTAACCATTTTCAGGCGGTAATCAGCCTTCAGTGCAGCGGCGAGGACGTGCAGATTTGTCGGCGTGTCATCCACCAGTAATAGCAAGGGTTTTTCTGCTTCAGCAGCCTGCGAATTTGCGTCGAATGTGGTCTTCATGGCGTTGAGTCTAACGGGAGTCTGAGCTGTGCGGCAATCTCGGTGAGTGTAGCAAGTGCTCCTTCATGGTCGAAATCGTTGATTTGTTGCAGGAGCGAGTTCAATGCGATGCTTGGCAAGCGGGCGTGGGTTTGAGTAGAGGTATGGACAAAGGCGGTGAGTTTTTGCAGGGTGGGGTCGGGTATCCATTCGTGTTCTATCAGATAGGGACGTAATTCGTTGAAGAGCGCGGCGAGGGCTGGCGTATCGAGGGTTGGCGTATCAGGGGCTGGTGGCGTGGTGCTGTCTAGCTTTGCGATAATTTGATGCACGTTATCCAGTATGCCGGCTAGTGCTGCCAGGGAGGGGTTTTTACCAGCGATGACCTCGCTTTCCAAGTCGCGGACTTGATCGGCCAGCGCCACCATCCCGAGGTTGCCGGCGACGCCTTTGAGGGTGTGAAGTTCGGCCGCAGCGTGCTGAAAATCATGGCGTTCAAGTAGGGAATTTAGGCGTTGTGGGAAGTCTGCATATTCCTGTGCAAAATCAACCAGTAGCCGCACGAGTAGTGTGCGATCTCCGCCCATGCGGCGTACGACAGCTTCCAGGTCGAAGCCGGTGGTAGGCTGGGGGATGAAATTTGTTGGTGGCGTGCTTGGGGGTGGTGTCCCTGTTGGCGTAGCCGTGGGCGTGAGGAATTTCGCTAGCACGCGGATGAGTTCATCGGGGTCGATAGGTTTCGGCACAAAATCGACCATGCCGGCGGCTTGGCAGCGGCTGCGGTCTTCTGCCATGACTGCGGCGGTCATCGCGATAATAGGGGGCGTATTGGGTGATGCATGGCCGGGTAAATTCAGAATTCGGCGTGCGGCCTCTAAGCCATCCATGACCGGCATGTGCAGGTCCATCAAGATGACATCGAACCTGGCTTGGGTGACGGCCTTCACCGCAAGCGCCCCATCGGCGGCGAGGGTGACGCTGATGCCGAGTCTTTCAAGGAAACCCTTGGCGACTTGCTGGTTGAATACATTGTCTTCGACGACGAGCACGCGGGCGTGGTCGAAGCGACGCGGGACGCGGGCCGAATAGGGCAGGGTTGCCGGCAAAACCGGCGCGCTCACCGTTCCCGCGGCGGTGACGACGCAGGTGAAGGTGAAGGTTGCGCCTTCGCCGGGTAGGCTGGTGACGCTGATTTCTCCGCCCATCAACGCGACAAGTTTTTGTGAGATGGCCAGCCCGAGGCCGGTGCCGCCATATTTGCGTGTGATGCTGCCATCGGCCTGGGTGAAGGGGTGGAACAGCCGTTCGGCCGTGGTTTGGTCGAGACCGATACCCGTGTCGCGCACGGCAATTCGTAACATAAGACCAGTAGGGCGAGAAGCGGCAATTTCAGCACGCACCTTGATATGACCGGTATCCGTGAATTTAATGGCATTGCCTAAAAGGTTAGTCAGTACTTGATTAAGCCGCAGTGGATCACCGATAAGCTGGGCCGGGATATTGGGGTCAATGTCGGTTTCTAATTTAAGGGTTTTATGGATAAGCTTTGCGGAGAACAGTTCGCGAATTTCGCGTAGCAACGTGCTGAGTGAGAAGGGTTGCTGCTCGATTTCCATGCGGCCAGCCTCAATCTTCGAGTAGTCGAGGATGTCGTTGAGGATGCCGAGCAGCGCGCGGCCGGATGTAAGCGTGCTGTTAAGCCGCTCGCGTTGGTCGGGATTGAGCGGGCCGTCAAGTGTGAGTTGGGTGAGCCCGAGGATCGCATTCATGGGCGTGCGAATTTCATGGCTCATATTGGCGAGAAATTAAGATTTTGCGCGGTTAGCGGCTTCGGCGGCCAACTTTGCGGCGAGCAGCTCTTTGTCGGCCCGCTTACGTTCGCTGATGTCGCGCAGGAAAACGATGAGGCGGCCTTTGTCAAACTTAAGGTAATTAACGCTGATTTCGAAGTCGATCAAATGGCCGTCACGGTGGCGGTGCCGCGTTTCGAAGCGGTCGGAGCCGGTGGAGAGGATTTTCATGATGTGTGCATGCGTTTCCTCGGGCTGTTCGTTCACTTCGAGATCGGGAATGCGCATCTGCAGGAGTTGGTCGCGGCCGTAGCCGATCATGTCGCAATAGGCGTCGTTCACCTCAATGACATGACCTTCGAGATCGGTCATCCAGAAGCCGTCGAGTGCAGCGCGCAGAATGGCTTCATATTCGGCACTAGTACGCATGCGTTCCGTAATGTCTTGCACGGTGCCCGTGGCGCTGGCGAGACTGCCATCAGCGGCGAAGTTGAATTCTGCGATTTCGCGCACCCAGCGCGTATCACTGGCCACCAGGATGCGATGGACAAAATCATAAGGTGAACCCTTGAGTGCTGAAACCCAAGCAGTATCTACCGCTTGACGATCTTCTGGGTGGACATGGTTAAGAAATTCTTCGTAGGAGAATTGCGTGCCAAGTGGGATGCCAAAAATACGGCAAGTTTCGTCGGAATAGGTGAGGTTGTTTTTCTTCAGGTCGAGATGCCAGCTACCGAGTTTGGCCACTTCCTGAGCTCTAATTAGCATGACCTTGCTTTGATGGAGTTCTTGTTCCGCGGTTTTGCGAGCGGTAATGTCGGTGACCAGGCCAACAAAATTGCTGATTTCACCGGCTTCGTTTCGCACTGTGGTAACCGCTAAGTCAACCCACACCTGTGCATTTGCTTGGGTCAGGTAGCGCTTTTCCATGCGGTAATGGTTGCGTTGATTCGCCTGAATTTCGACAAAGTAGTGTTGTTCTTGTTCGATATCATCGGGATGGGTGAAGTGGGCGAAGTTCATGTTGAGCAACTCGGCCGGCGTATAGCCAAGCAGGGCGACGAAGCTTGGGTTGAACTCTAGTAGATTGCCATGCGCATCGGCAAAGGTGATACCTGATGTGGCATGCTCGAAGATGCTGCGAAAGCGTGCTTCTTTGTTGCGGATGTCGCGCGTGGTTTCGCTGATGGCCCGCTCAAGGCTGATGTTTTGCGCAGCAATTTCGGCATGGCTAGCGGCTAATTGCTGCATGAGCTGGTTGAAGCGGGTTTGCAGGGTGTTGATTTCAGCCGAATCGGTGTGAACGTACTTAATTTGGCCGCTGCGCTGTTCGGAGACCATGGATTCTACCTGCTCTGATAAGTGCATTAGCGGGCGCACGGCCAATTGCCGGACGAGTTGCCAAAGCAATACGCCAAGGAACAGGAATTGCAGGCTGCCAAACAGCAGGCTCATGGAGAGGGATCGTCTTAATTGCAGATTGACCAGTTGGTCACTGGATGCGATGCGCAGAATGCCGAGCTGACGCGGTTGTGCATCGACCATTCGTGTTAGGGGCGCGTCGATGACCAGGTCGGCTGACACTGAAATACCAGCCGATTTTTGCCACGCCGTGCTCAGTTGTCCCTCTTGGTCAATGATCTCGACTCTGACTACTGAAGGATGCGAGCTAATGCCTTCAGTGATCGAATTTAATAGTGGTTGCTGGAATTCCCAGAGTGCTGCCGCTACGCTAGGTGAATAGGTGGTAGCAAGATTCTTAAGCGTGACGCGGATATTGTCGCGCGTGTCGAAATAGAGGAAGGTCATTTGCACCGCTAAAATGACAGTGGCGAATAGGATATAAGCCGGTAGCAGGCGCTGTAACAGCAGGCGTGAGAGGGGTTGCTGCGTGGTGTTGGCGTTAAATAGCTGTGAGAGAGCGGGGAGCATTGGGTTGGCTTGGTAGTCCAGTTAGTAGTCCAGCAGACGCGCGGCTTCGTCATCGGGAAGGTAACGTTGGTAAATACGCTGCAGTGTGCCATCAGTATGCATGTTGTTAATTAAGGTGCGCCACTGTTCAGCATCGCGGGCAGAAAAATGACTTTTAGCTAGGATTAGGCCATGCGGCACGCCTTTTTCGTGTGGGGTCCAGTCATGCACAATAAGATTTTGTTGTAAGCCTAATTCGCGAATTTTTTTGCGGAATACCGGCGGCTGGGAAAATAGGCCATGGATACGTCGATTTTTTAGCTTGCGGAACAGGGTATCCACATCGGTGCTTTCTTCTACGCGTTGCTGGGCGCGTAACTGGTCGAGCCAGTGATCTTGTTCGCTACCGTGTTTGAACGCGCGCACTACGCCGAATTTGAGGCGCGGGTTGGCGATGAAGTCTTGGCCGTGCGTGAGACGCCGCCCCTCTTGATCGGCGGAAACAATGGCGTAATTCTTCATCGACAGGTAGGGGATAAACCAGGCAAACTGGTCGCGTTCAGGGGTTTGGATGCCGGAAACGCTTGCATCAAGTGCGCCGCTGGCGAGGTCGGCCCAAATGCGTGCCCGCGCCATGACTTGCATGTTGAAGCGGCAACCGCTGCGCTTTTGCAGTTCGTTGACGATGTCTTTGTCGATGCCTTGGCTGATGCCATCTTGTTGAAAGTAGAAGAAGCCATAATCGTAAAAGGCCAGCCGGATCGGCCGCTCACCACAGGGGAATTCAGCCGCTTGGGCGGGAAGCGTTGCCGCGGTCAGCAGGAGCAAGAGTGGGTAGAGCAAGAGACCACATAATGGGCGGCGCAATTGACAACGCAATTGACAACGCAATTGACAACGCAATTGACCAATAAAGCGCGGCATGTCGTAAATCCTCTACTGATGTCTTAGAGGTCGAAGATTTTAGCGTACTCTCAGGCGGTGCGGGCAGCCGTGTTGGCGGGGCAGCGGGGATGTTGACCGGTTATTGTGAAATAAGCCCCTATATAACTAAATTGTTATATAGGGGCTTATTTTAACGCCGCTAAAAGGGATTACTTGAACGTATAGCGCGCTGCGATGTAAAGCAGATGCGTTTCTTCGGTCTCGGGTGCGGTGCCGAGTGTGACAAGATTGGACCACTCAATATTCGCCCAATCATATTCACGGTATTTCTCATAGCGGTAATCAACCCGCAATGACAGGTTTTCCTTTAGTTTGTAGGTGCCATGTACGCCTAACGCTCTGAGTGATTCAGTCAGCTTTGGCAGCTTGCCGCCGCTGGCGTATTTCATTTGGCCGCTGAATTCGGCATAGACTACATCAGCGCCAAGCTCGAGTTTCTTCGGGATAGCCGTCCAGTTGATGTTGACGCCCGTGGTTTGGGTGAGATGCGAGTCGGATGCTAGCCATAACACACCGGGCGATGCCGGCTGCGCATCAAACCATTCACGGCCAGACTGTTTAGATTCCAGCTTTTCCCAAGTTTGATAGGCGGAAGCATTCAGCCTTTCGCTGAAGGTGTAAGACAGTGTTGGCGTCAAGCTAATGCCTTTCGCTTCCGTTAGACCCAGCACCATTTCGCTGTAATCATCTTGGTAGTGATCAACATTCAGCGATAGACTGAGATTATCCTTCGGGGCATAACTTAAATCAAAACCAATGGTGTCACGCGTGCGATCCGCCAACTGAAAAGGTTTCAATAAAGGGTCGCCGGGTCTGGCCCCCGAATTGGGATAGCTTGGATGCTGATAGGCCGTGGGATCATAAGCGGAGGCGTCTCGATCGGAGTGGGCAAGTTTGATCGCCGCTTCCATTGCATTCATCGGCTGAATCTTCAGTTTTGTCCACAGCGTGCGATCCTCCGTTTCTTCCGCTTGCTGATAGGTTCTTTCCAGGCTGTCGTTATCAAAGCCAGCGGAAATATCCGCGCCATTGGCGAAGCGATAGCCGGCTTTCAAGCGCAGTAAATTTTGTGCAAAACTGTAGGGCAGGTTTTGCCGCGCGACTGGCTGCCCGCCAGCGTCTAGCATGACAAAATTGTCGTTGAGTACGTAGGTGTACGCATTGATTGGTGTGCTGTTATCGCGGTCGCTGAAGGTATAGCTGGCATCCAGACGCACGCGGGGTGTCGGGCGTGAATTGATATCCAATTTAGCCAAGGTGGTATTCACCTCGCCATTCAGGTTGCTGGCAGGCAGCGGCAACGCGGCGGCGGCGCCTGCAGTGCCATAGGCAAGAAAGTTTTGATCTTGCGTCATTTTGCCGCGGGCAAAACTGCCGTTTAGCTGCGTTTTATCGCTGATGCGATAGCCGAGTTGTGCGCTGATCTGATGGAACTCATTGTCCGGCGATTCTGCGATTTGCCCTGTGGTGGATAATAATGGCGGGTAAGTCCAGTTAATCTGTTCATTCGCGTTGTTGAACAAGGAGCCATCATAAGCCAGCCGGGCACTCAGGCGTTCACCTTGGTAACCGAGTGCTAGACCAAAGTCATCGGTTTGATAATCAACCGGCACGGCGAGAATTTGCGGAATGCCAAAGCCGAAGCTGGCGCCAGTATCGCGAATACCTTCCTTGTTTTCACGTTGGAAATGGCCATTCACCTCCCATAGCTTAGCGGGGGTTAGCGCAAACTTGACGCCTAATCGATCCCGTTGTGTTTCTAGCGTGGCGCGACTCAGCGTTTTACGATGGTTGGGCAGTTCGTCATATTCCACGGCCAGGTCATATTTGCCTTGGCGGCCGCCTTGAACGCTGAGCAAACGTGAATCCAAACCGACATCAACAAATTGACCATTAAGATAAGCTCCGGTGTTGAGTGTGTCGCGGTAGTTGAATTCGCCATTCAGGTTGATGGCGGTGCCTGCTTCATGGCGGCCGGTGTAGCGGCCAAAGTGGCTTGAATCGTCACTTTGTTGGCTGATGCCTGCCTCAATCCAAGCGGATTTTTCGCCGGGTTCGGGGCAGTGTTCACAGACCTTGGCATTATTGGCATCCGCGTCTTTGCTTTCGGCATCTTTGGCCTGTGCCAGTAGTGGAAAAACCTGAAAAAGCGCAGCGAACAGCAACGCATATTGCATGGGTGGTTTCATGTGGCGTGTATTAATAGACATTTTTCTTCCTCGATCTATTTTCGGGAATACTGCACTGTTTTATGGGAGATGAAGCTGTCGTAAATTAACGGAGCTTTGTCATGCCGGACGGATGGTTGGATCCATGCACTGCCGAGTGACAATTCTGACAATTCTTGCCGCTCAGGAACAGGTTGCTGGAAACGCGTTTGCCATCATTCATGCTGATGCTGGGATGGTGGCCAGGCATATGGCATTGCTGACAGAGTTGCGGCGTACGCTTCTTGAGCAAGGCAGCATGGTTCGAGCCGTGCGCGTCGTGGCAGTGGCCGCAATCTTCCGCGACAGGGGCGTGTTCCCATAGCAGAGGTCCGCGTTTTTCTGTGTGACATTTGACGCACATCTGTCTTGTGTTGGTTTTAACCATTAAGCCAGCGCCTTTTTCGCCATGTACATCATGGCAATCGGTACAGGCCATTTGTCCTTCGCGCACCGGATGATGCGAGGCTTGGAGGAATTTGGCTTGTTTTTCGGCATGGCAATCAAAGCAGACTTTCGATTGTTCGCGCTTGTCCAGTATCGGGTCTTTACTGGCATGGACTTTATGGCAGGAGGCGCAGGCAACGTCATTGAATTCGTGCGAGCTGCCTTTCCAGGCGATACGCTGATGCGTTGTATGACAGGTCATACACTGTGCGTTTTGATCCTTGGCCGGCGTCCAGGCTTTTTTGCCAAAATTAATGATGTTGCCAGCACGTTTTTCAGCTTTCTTGGCCTTGGTGTGATTGTTGCCCGGTCCATGACAGCTTTCGCATTGCGCATTGTCATGCGCGAAGGGCGCGCGCGGATCAGCTTTGACACCGTGTTTGCTTTTGAAGATGTTGAAAACAGGAAACTCCTTTTTTTCGTCATGGCAATCAAGGCAGGTTTCAACGCCATCCTTGCTCATTTTGCTTTGTAAGGCAGTTTTTACGGCGCTGTCCTGTTGTTCAGGTGACCAGCGTTTGATGAGTGAAATTTCTGCTTTCTCGGGTTCTTTCTCAGGGGTATCGTTGGCGGCATATCCCGTTGAAGCTAAACTCAAGCTCAGAAGCAGGGCAAGCCATGTTGCCCCCGGTTTCATGATTTTCTTGAACATATGCTTTTCCTATTCAGGTGGCTAAAATAAACTGGGTTTAATTCTCAAACATTTACAGCATGACTACACTTATTTTATTCCTCATGCACGGCGGTAGAAACATAGCCTTTTTCGCTATAAGGCAATACGTACTCGATTTTTGCTTTATCGCGTACTTGTTTAAATAAATTCTCCAGTATTTCAACCTTTTTCTTGTCGGTGACCATTCTGGCAATTTGTGATTTAGCATGGTCAAAATTCAGGGGTTGGTCGTGTGCGGCAGTAATAAAAATGACTTTCATGAAGGCGTCATTGCCCATTGTTAGATGGCCACCAACTGAAACTGATTTCAATTTAATCAGCATCTCATCATTAACCTGATCAGAGCTCACTGTGGCGGGTACGCTATTGAAGGAAAACCCGCTTGCATGCAACCAATTTTCAAACGTTTCCGCTGTGTTTTTATTGCTGCTTAATTGAGTCTTTATCGCCTCTGCTTTGTCGGCCGCGGCTTGAATATTGAACTCCTTGAATTCATATTGTTTGCGCGCACTAAAACGATCAGGGTTTTTATCGAAATAGCGCTTTATTTCGCTATCGCTGGCCTCGCCGGCTGCGGCCAGTTGTTTATCCATGTAGGCCATGGCAAGAATCTTGCGGTTTGATACTGCCATGCGCGCACGTATTTCTTCATCTTTATCCAGGCCAGATTGCACGGCAGCCTGTCGCAGTAATTCCATTTCGACGATGCGTTTCATCGCCATTTCTGAAACAGGAGGGGGCGCGTCTTTATTTGCGCCCGAAGCCGGCGAAGCGCTGGAGGAGAATTCAGCTATGCCAATTGGTTGACCATTGATTTTTACGCCAATATTAGAAGCAACGGCTTGTGTATTATTATCACAACCGACAAATAATAGGCCAATTGCAGTGGCTAATATAATTAATTTTCCGTGTTTTTTGAGCATGATTTTCAGTGTTTAGCGTTCGGTAAGTTAAGGGTAGGTCTGGAAAATGTTAAAAAATATTTTTAATGTTGGATGATTGTATTGGAAAGAACGCTTATGGTTAATATGAAGCAACACTTTCAAATACATTCGTCAGAAAAGCCGATCCGATTTATGGCTAAATTCGGACCGGCTGTTTTACGGAATAACGCGTGAGGCAAAAATTTCTTTCGGCCTCACTCAACCTGACTTACTTATTGTGGACTTTATCCACGTCAAAGGTAGAACCATTGCTATGACAGACCGCGCAGGATTCGTTAGCGCTATTGTGAACGGCGCGACTAACCAGGATTTGGCCACCATTTAAGCTCATATGCGACTTGGCTGCCGCATTGTCATGGCAGCTAACACAGGCAGCTGCGTAGGGCGTCGTCACGATGTCATCGGCGTTATTACCGACGGTATCGAGGGATGCTTTGGCATTGACTGTTGTCGGTGTGGCTGTGTAGGCTGCATTTTTGGCTTCATGGGTAGAGGCCAGGGCTGCGCTGGGAACGGTGCCATAAGTTCCTGCGGTGTGACACGTTTGGCAATTGTTCAAAATGCCAGGGAAGCCAAGTTTATACATATCGAGCAAGGTAATCGCGGCGGGGGTCCGATCGCGGGCATCTCGGAAGGGCATTTCACGTGATTTGCCGGCATGAACACCATGGATCATATCCTTGAAGGTGTTTGAGGTTACCGGGAAGTCTAACGCGGCATTTACCTTGGTTTTGTCGATACCCCAACGCGTCAGCAGTTCTGTGTCGGCAGTGGTAAAGGCATAAGCATTGAGTGCTGTATCAGAAATACCCCGGCCGCTGGTACTCAGATTCGGGTTGTGACACATCACACATACTTGTGTCTGGAAGACCCGATTACCGCCATGACCTTCGAACCATTCGTGGCAGTTGCTGCACTTGTTAGGATCCACCACGCTACGACGTGCGGTATCGCCCGTAACGGCCTTCACCACTGAAATGGTATGGCGTGCTGCGGCTGGGGAAACTTGCGTGTAATAACCTTGCAGAGCCACGCTACGCAAGTTGGAACCTGCCGGGAATGCATTGTTAATGGTTGCCGTATAGACGCCTGCATCAGGGCCGGTACCAGGGCCGGTAATTGAGCCATCAGTTCTGCTGGTGTTGAGCAGATTGGCAATGGCAACAGACTTCGGTTGGCCTTGCTTAATGCCGAGGTTGTTGTAATCCACGGGAGTGATGCCTGATTGTGGCATGGCATAAGCCAGCAGGAAGCTAGGACCGCCTGTAAATCCGGCTAGTGAAGCGGTTAATCCGGCGGCGGGTGCATTCAGGGTCACTGCGCTGGCGGCTGAGCCATCCACAGATTGGCTGATTTTGAATTTAACCGTAGCCGTCGTGCCGGTGACTGCAGCAGATGTAATATCGTAGGTGAAGTTTGCCAGCCCAGCCGCAACGGTCGGATTGTGCTTGGTGACATTTTCAGTCCGGTGAACGTCTGCAATATTGGCAATACCGGTATTGGTATGGCAAGAGGAGCAACTGGCGTCGTTTAGCTGAACTAAATTAAGTACGCCTTTTGAACCATCGCCATGGCCTTCACCTGTTTCGAAATTGACTTGGTCGTGGCAGCTACCGCAAGCTAAACGGCTGGGTTTTTCTTTCCAGTTGTTGCCTTGTGCGGTGACTTTGCTGGCATTGACGGAACCATCATGGCACTTAATACACATTTTTTGGCCGTCACCCAGCATTGAATAGCCAAGATCGTTGTATTTGACGCCTGCGTAGTCGTAACCCGTTTTGGTTAGTGAGTGACCTTGATGAATTTGGTGAACCATACGGGTGAAATCACCAGCAGCTTGACCATTCAATCGGTAGGCACTGTTAGACATGTCGACAGAACTCACCGTTATTGCGGCTTCCGGACGGCCAAACTTGCGTTGATCCGTATGGCAAGTCACGCAATATTTTGTGTCTGTGCGTGAACCGCCGTGGAAGGCTAACTTTCCATGGCATTCATTACAGTTTTCGATTTTGACGATTTCGCGTTGCGTGTTAGTGGCGCTGACTTTCTGGCCTGTGGCGGGAATAAAGTCATAGATAATATTTTGTGGATTATTCATGGCTACAGCAGGAATGCCGGAATCAGCCCCCGTGGCCGTATTTGTTCCGGTACCAAACTTGCTGCCTGAAAGTTGAATGACGAGACGGTGCGTCAGGTTCGGCTCATACGTCAGATCGCCCAAATCAGCTTTCTTGTTGCTGCCGGCGTCGGTCGTGGCATCCGCAAATTCTTTCACTTTGGTGATGTCACGGCTGAAGGTGTATTTATAGGTGCCATCCCCGTTGTCCACCAATGTGCCGTTGTTGTCGGTGCTTGGTCGCGTTAATGCGGCAGGGGTTGTCGTGGTTGGTGCAGTGGTCACAATGTAGTTGACCCATTTGCTGGGGGTGCCTGTTGCTGCGTTGGCTGGCACCAATTTGGCAATAGTAAATGCCAAGTTCAAATAGGTGGGCACTGGATCGACAGCACGTTGCCTTGTGTTGCCTAAGCCAACAATCGGATTACCCTCGGCATCCGTTACCTTGAATGAAACGACGGGCGGACTTTGAATGGTAACGCCAGTGATTTCGCCTTTGGGCGTTAATTCTGCCCACTGCTCAGCCGTCATCGCACTGACTTTAACTGCATTGGCTGCGCCGACGCCATCTTTGCCATCTTTGCCATCAACGGCAGGTGGGGGGGCTGCAGCGGGTGCGCCATCGTTGCCATCATCGCCGCCGAGACAGCCGGCCAGCGAGGCCATGACCAGGGCCAATGTCCCCAATCGCACTATTGATTTAAACCTTGTAAATTTCATTTTCATCTCCTTACCATGTGGATGACCGGAGCTAAGCACCGGTATGATTTGTACTACTTACCCATTCGTCACCCCGCACCGGCTAAGGTGTAGGGAGACGGACGAACTCAAATTAGGCGAACGCATCGGCCATGATGTTTTTCAGCCAGCCGATGGCGTATTCAGACTCCAGCTTGCGCTGCAGTTTGAGTTGGGCTTCGTCAGCCATGTTGATCGGTGAAATGCCGCCGGCTTCTTGGATGTACACCAACTTGCCCTCTTTCACGCGGTAGATATGAACCACAGAAAAACCCCACTCTGGCGCGGTGATGCTGTAGCAGGTGTTGACGAAGAATGGCTCGGGGGCGGCCATGCCGTTTAATTTGGCGATGATGGCACCTGCAGCGACTTTGGCTTGAGTGGCCGCGGAATGGGCGGATTTGGGCGCAGCGTAAACCGGCAATTCGCCATGTACGCAAGCATCACCTACCACCCAAATATCTTTTTGCAGCGTCGATTCCATGGTGAGCATGTCCACGGAGCACCAGCCTTTGTCATTGGTTAACCCCGCGATTTTTGCGATGTTGCCTGCATGGTGTGGCGGGATGATATTGACCACGTCGCCTTTGAAGTCATTAAAGTCACTGGCGGCGGTGTTGCTGGCCGCATCAAACTTGACCACTTTGCCGCCGGCCGCACCGGCAACCCATTCGATCATGCCGGGGTATTGGCGCTTCCACGCCTGTTCAAACAGGCCTTTCTTGGAGAAGGAGTCGTTAGCATCGGCGATGATGACCTTGCTCTTGTTCATGCCGTGATGTTTGAAATAGCTGGCAACTTGCGAGGCGCGCTCATAAGGGCCGGGCGGGCAGCGGAATGGGCCGGGCGGCACTGAAATGACGAATGTCTGGCCGTCTTGCATGCCTTCGAGTTTTTTCTTCAGTAGCAGGGTTTGCGGGCCGGCTTTCCAGGCGTGCGGGTGCGTGCTATTGGCTAGTGCTTCGCTATAGCCTTCAATGGCGGAAAAGTTGTAATCAATGCCGGGCGAGAGCACCAGCGCGTCATACTTCAATGTCTTGCCGCCTTTCAGCTTGACGGTTTTCTTGGCAGCGTCGATGCCAATGGCGTCGTCGAAAATGACGTTAATGCCGCGTTTATTCAGGCCGTCATAGCCGATTTGCAGGTCTTCAATCTTGCCGTGGCCGGAGATAACTTCGTTGGAGAGCGGGCAAGAGGCGTAGGTCTTTTCACGTTCAACGAGAGTGATCTCAAGCACGGGGTCAAGCAGCTTTAGGTATTTTGCAGCAGTGGCCCCGCCAAATCCGCCACCGATGACGACAATGCTGGCTTTTTTGCCGGCGTGGGCGCTGCTGGGCAAAGTGAGAAAGGCGGAAGCCGGTGCGGCGGCAATAGCGGCCTTGATGAAATTACGACGATTAAACGGGATGTTAAACGAACTCATGCGTGTCTCCTTTATTTGGGCTGGGCGGCGTAGTACTTGGCGACAGCCGCAACATCGGCTTCATCCAGTTTCTTGGTGTTGCTGCGCATTTTGCGATGCGGCATCTTGACGGCATCAGTACGGTACTTGAGCATTTCCAAGTGCATATAGTCTGCCCACTGGCCGTTGATTTTTGGTGTTTCGTTATCATCTGGCTCGCTGCCGGTGACACCATGACAGCTTTCACAGCGGTCACTGGCTTCTTTGCCTTGGGCTAATACTTTGGCGTCGGCCTTTTGTACGACGGGAACCCAGGGTAATTTGGAGAAGTAGGTGGCTAAAGCGGAGAGTTCTGCGTCGCTGTAGCCTTTAACATGGCGATCCATGGTGGCGGCGTAGCGTTCACCGCTTTTCCATTGCAGCAGCAGGTTTTTCAGGTAAGCCTCCGGCAAGCCACCGATGCTGGGCATGTTCGGGCCGACAGACACGCCGTCGATGCCATGACAGCTATTGCAGGTACGCGCCAAATCATCGGTGGGGCCGGCGAAGGCGGGTAAAGAGGCCGGTAATGTGATTAAGCTTAAGCCCATGATTAGGGCCAGCGTGGATTTTCTATGCATTGTGTCTCCTTCATTGCAGCGGGGGAGATCGGTTGGTTAAGCGTTAAGCGCTAAACGCTAAACGCTAAGCGCTAAGCGCTAAGAGGCGAAACCAGACTGATCTGCGGGTACGAAAAAAAATTGAAAAAGGTATGAACCAACTACGTGGCGGAGAATCTCGCGAATCGACGGCAGGTGTCTTGAGAACCGTACATTGGCCTTGATCAACATCAATTTTTACCGGCGGGCGGGCGGGTTAACGGTTTGTCAACGGAGTTATCGATATTCATTGAACAGCCGGCGCTGGCCAATTGGCGCAGACGGGGCCAGTCGCTGATTTGGATTTTGCTGCCGCTAAATTGGATAAAATCTTGTTGCGCCATGAAAGCCAACATGCGTGAGAAGGTCTCTTGGCTGAGACCGAGTTTGGCGGCGATGTCGCGCTTTAGTGCCGGCAGGCGTATTTCATGTTGTGGGGTATTTATAGCAGGTTGCAGGTGTATAAAGTAGTGTGCAATACGTTGTAAGCTGGAAGGTTGGGCGCAAATTTCGATATCGCGCAGGGTATGTAATAGGCGTTGCGACACCAGTTTCAATGTGTGCTCCATCAGCGTTTCGCTTTTGAGTAACTCGCGTTTGTAAACGAGTGAATCAATCGCGATGACATGGCTATCTTTGCCGGCTGTGGCGTCGTAGGGGCAGGGTTCGCCTTGAATCAGGCAAGGTTCACCAAAACTTTCGCCTTTTTCGATCAGGGAAATGACGCGTTCGGCACCGTTCGATAGTGGGATGAATAGGCGAACTTGACCGCTGACGACGATATAGAGCGCTTGAATTGGGGTGCCCTTGGCGATAAGTTGTTCTTTCTTTTCTAGGGTGAGTTGTTTTGCACCGGCAGCGAGACGAGAAAGTTGATCCTTATTCCAGCCTTCGAAATAGCTGAGGCGCGCCATCGTGTCTTGCAGCTGGGCTGATGAGACGGTCATGTAGTTCATGGTTGTTCGATGCTTTGGGGGGAGGTGAGCACGCAAAGCATGAATTGAGCCAAATGCGGATAGCGGTAGCCATTTTGTGCTTAAGTTACTGTTTTTTAATGAAATTTTTTCATGGGTAAACGACGTTAAAGGGGGCTGGTTGGCGCGTTGGATGGGTCGCTGGTTGGGGGTAGTACAGATAGGTCACCGTTTGGTAATCGTCATTTGGAGTTAAATTTGACGTTGATCAAATAAATCATTGACTTAGCTTTCACAGGTGGGTCAAACCGTGTTACTAACTGGTAACGGAAAAGCGGTTTCGGGTGGTTTTATTGTTACTCATTGGTAACGAGGCAAGATTGGGAGGATTTAGCCAATGCGATTACGTGTAAATGCGCTGCGCAGCGTGTTGCTATTGTTTAGCCTGTGTGTGTCATTGGTTTTACGCGCCGAGGCGGAAGATGCCCTGCAGATTGGTTTGACCCCGGCATTTTTGAATGAACGGCACGCCTTGATTGCCGACTGGCGAATTTATCTGGAAGGTAAATTGAAGCGGCCGGTGAATTTTATTTTGCGTGATAGCTATCAGAGTACTTTAGAACTGTTACGGCAAAAGCGTATTGACGTTGCTTGGTTGTGTGATTGTCCGCATGTAACAGCAAATGTAGATTTTACGTTGTTGGCGACGCCGTTGTTTCAAGGTCGTCCTTACTATCGTTCTTTTTTGATTGTGTCGGACGAGGATAAATCTACCCGCCATATTAAAGACTTAAATGGAAAAGTTTTTGCTTATACGGACCCTTATTCAAATATTGGTTTTTTATTTCCGCGTTATGAAATCAAATTATTAGGGGCGGAGCCGGAGCGTTTTTTCCGACGTACTTTTTATACGCGCTCGCAACGCAAATCAATCGAAGCTGTGGCCGAAGGGGTGGCGGATGCCGCTTCGGTGAGCAGTTATATTTGGGGGGCTATGCAACATCAATCCCCCGCTTTGATTGCCAAAGTGCGTGTGGCTGAGCGTTCGAAAGAATATGGTTTTCCGCCTTTTGTGGCGGCACGGACGTTTCCGGCGAAAGATTTTCTCGACTTGCAACAGGCATTGATTGAGATGGCCAGCGATAAACAGGGTCGTGAAGTCTTGAACAAAATGAATCTCGATGGTTTTATTGCGCCGAAAGACGAGATTTATCAGGATGTGCAGGACATTGTTCGCTTCATGCAAAACAAATAGACAGGGTCAATCTAATGGGACTGTTTGATTTGAGTTTGCGGCATAAACTCCCACTTTGGGGTGGTTTTCTAATAATTATTACAGCAGTGGTTTTAACTAGCAGTAATTTGTTGCAGACGCGGGAAAACATCAAGAAAAATATGCTTGTTCGTTCTGAGATATTAGGACGGTCGTTGGTGCGAACCCTGTATTCGGCGATTTCGCAGGATGATGTGTGGCGCGCTTACGAGATCATTAATTTCCCTGTGCGAACAGAAGATAAACAGTCCGGTTTTCAGTTGCAAAATTTAGTGTTGCTGGATGCGGAGAATCAAGTGTTTGTTTCAACGGCGAGCAAGGTTTATCGTTTGCAGGCAAAGGTGGGGAGTTTAGGAACGTCTTTTGTCGAATTAGAGAAACGCCTGAAGGCCGATAATGCGCAGACTGTGATAGTGGAATCAGCGGAAATATTGTTGGCCATTCCGTTGATCATGGATGGGGTCGTTTTGGGTACGTTGGTTTTGGTGCATCCGGCGGATTATTTTCAGCGCAGTTTTGATCGTATCTTTCAGCGGACGGCGTGGACGACGTTGCTGATTTTGCTTATTTTGTTGCCGGTTAGTTGGTATTGGGGGCGGCGCATGGCTTTTCCTTTGACCATGTTGACCGGTTATATGCGTGAATTTAGTTATAAATTACCGAGTTCCCTGCCTGATCGGATTTATCCGCACGGTGATGAATTAGGTCGATTGTTTCAAGTGTATGACCAGATGTTGCGTGAGTTGGCCGAGAAGAAGTTAATTGAGCGACAGATGATGAAAACGGAACGGCTCGCTTCACTGGGTCGATTAACAGCAGGGATAGCCCATGAGATAAATAATCCACTTGCGGGGTTGATTACGGCGGTTAATACGCTGAAAGCTCATGCGGGATCTGACGCGGTGCTTGATCGTGCTGTGCCTTTACTAGAGCGGGGCCTTAATCAAATCAAGGAGATTGTGGGTGCGCTTTTGGTCGAGGCAAAAGCGAGGGGGCGTGCCCTCAATGGCCAAGATATTGATGATGTGCCGACGTTGCTGGCACAGGAAGCGAAAAAGCGCGCTGTGACCTGGGTTTGGGATAATTCGATCAGCGGCGATGTTCCTCTGCCAGCCACGCTGGTGCGCCAGGCATTGATCAATTTAGTTTTGAATGCGGTGCAGGCAGCGGGGCAGGGCGGGCATGTCAGTGTTCGGGCCGCTATCGTGGAAGCCCATTTGGTGCTGGAAGTGAAAAATGATGGGCGTGTTATTTCACCTGAACTGATGGAGCATTTATTTGAGCCATTTAATGGACAAAATGAAGAGGGGCATGGTTTGGGGCTTTGGATTACGCATCAAATCGTGGCGCAATTGCAAGGCAATATCATGGTCAGTAGTGAGGGTACACAAACCCATTTCTGCATTACCTTACCTTTGGGAGAGACATCATGGCCGCCCCTATCTGTTTGATTGAAGACGATGAAATTATCGGGGGCGCTTTGACTATGCGTTTTGAACTGGAAGGTTTTCAGTGTGATTGGTTCAAGACTGGAAAATCCGCCTTGGAGGCCTTGCAGCATTCGCGTTATGGAGTGGCGATCTCAGACATTATACTGCCTGATATTACTGGTGAAGCGCTCTATACGCATTTGCGCGAACATGGCAAGAAATTACCTCCATTTATTTTCATGACCGGGCATGGTTCGGTCGATCAGGCTGTACGGTTGCTTAAGCTAGGTGCCGTTGATTATTTGCTGAAACCTTTTGAGCCCGATCTGCTGTTGGGCATGTTGCGCGATTTGCTTGCGGAACAAGAGCGCAGTGCTGTATCTGGCTTGGAACCATTGGGAGTTTCACCGGCAATGCGGAGTTTGGATGAGTTGCTGTTGCGTCTTGCACACAGTCAAGCCTCCGTTCTTATTACGGGTGAATCTGGTGTGGGCAAGGAGTGTGTCGCGGCTAAGCTGCATCGCTTGCAAGGAGAAAAGCTGCCTTTTGTTGCTGCGAATTGCGGTGCTTTTACTGAAGGCGTGCTGGAAGCGGAGTTGTTTGGCCATGAGAAGGGGGCTTTTACGGGGGCGATTAAGGCCAAAAAAGGGCTTTTTGAGCAGGCCTGCGGCGGGACGTTGTTGTTGGATGAATTGGGTGATATGCCGTTAGCTGTTCAGGTTAAAGTATTGCGTGCAATTCAGGAGCGGCAAATTGTTCGTGTCGGGGGCGAGGCGGCTATTCCAGTTGGTTTTCGCTTGATGGCGGCGACGCACCACGATTTAAAATTGCGTGTTGAGCAGGGCGCTTTTCGTCAGGATTTGTATTACCGTATTAATGTGATTCAGATTCGTGTGCCGCCATTGCGTGAGCGACGGGAAGATATTCTTTGGTTGGCGACGCGCTTTCTGGCACAGGCTAGCCAAGGCGGTGATGGCCGTCGTAAATTGTTGACGCCGGCGGCCGAGCGTAGTCTGCTTGATTATGCATGGCCCGGTAATGTGCGTGAATTGAAACACTTGCTGGAACGCGCCTGTGTTCTTGCCGATGGCCCGATGCTGACACCCGAATTGCTGTTTGGTTTTGGGCCGTTAGAGAGTGGGAACATGGCTGATTTTGCGACGACTTTAGGGGATTATTTGGCTGCGCATGAGCGGGAGTTCATTGTACGTGCGCTTGATGCACGCCACTGGCAGATGCAAGATACGGCTAATTTACTTGGTATTAGTCGTAAGAATTTGTGGGAAAAAATGAAAAAACATGCAATTTCAGCGGATTAAATGCGCCGGCATTGCCAAGTAATGAGCGTGTGGGTAGGGGCGTTGTTTTATCGCAATCGCAGGCAGGTTTGACTAGCAAATACAACTACGCCAAGCAACGCGGTTAAGGCCGATCATGATCAGCGCATGGCTGCGCAGTTTCCATGTAGTTGCGGGGTTTTCATTTTGTAGCGTG